>NZ_LSIC01000169.1 GCF_001556045.1 Bradyrhizobium sp. CCH5-F6 | reverse complement strand
ATCGTGCGGCGGCGCATGATCCCATCAGGCTCAAGGCAATCGTTGAAAGGCACGGCGTCTCCCTGATCCAGGCGACGCCGTCGACCTGGCGCATGCTGCTCGATCACGAGGGTCCCGCGCTACCCGCAAGCTGCCGGGTGCTGTGCGGCGGCGAAGCGCTGCCGCCGGATCTGGCGCGGCGGCTGGTGGCGCAGGCCGGCGAGGTCTGGAACCTTTACGGCCCGACCGAGACGACGGTGTGGTCGGCACGCCACAGGCTCGATGCGACGGACGATCGTCCGCTGCTGGGCGGCCCGATCGGCAACACCAC
>NZ_LSIC01000168.1 GCF_001556045.1 Bradyrhizobium sp. CCH5-F6 | reverse complement strand
AGGACCAGGACAGCATCACGCTGCTCCTCCGCGCTCAGCGCAACTGGTAAGTTCGGTCTAACGACCTGACACAGAGCCCCGGCGGGAAACCGCCGGGGCTCTTCTTTTGCCTGTCGTGCTGATCTCGCTCAGCGCAATGGGCCGAGCTGGTGTGCCGCTCGATCATCGCTGGTTGTTCTTCGTTGAACCCGGTCAATGTGGCTGTGAAGAGGTGCTCGCTGAGCCATCGCTGACCTGGGGCGCAGAGAGGGCTGCCCGTGGGCCGGCCCGGCCGTCGCACCCACTGACGATCTTTCCCGGCAGCAGGGTGGGCCGACGCCTTCATCTTCGAGCAGGGCCTCGCCCGAATTGACCGATCGGATCGCAGCGGCCGCGGCGCTCAGCGGCGCGTCGAGAAGGCGCGCCCGAGGATAGTCATCGATCGGTCGGGATGCTTCGCCTGCTCGGGTCCCGATCAGGACGGTGCTCGCAATCCATGCTCGAAGAGCTGCGAGGTGAGAGAGGAGAGACCGCTATTCCACGCTTACGGCGCCGCGACGCAGGTCCGCTTCGATCTGCAAGCGCGTGCCGCCGCCGAAGCGGGCGCGGTAGACCTGAAGGTTCTCCATGATGCGCTGCACGTAATTGCGCGTCTCGGAGAACGGAATCAGCTCGACCCAGTCGACCGCATCGACCTTGGGGTCGCGCGGATCGCCGTAGCGTTCGACCCACTTCTTCACGCTGCCGCGGCCGGCATTGTAGGCGGCAAAGGTCATGATGTAGGAGCCGCGATAGTCCTCGAGCAATCCGCCGAGCTCGGCCGAGCCGAGCGTGGCGTTGTAGACCGAATCGTTCTTCAGCCTTGCGATGTCGTAGGTCGCGCCGTGCCGCTTGCAGACATAGCGCGCGGCATCCGGCGTCACCTGCATCAGCCCATAAGCCTGCGCCGGCGAGACCACCGACGGATTGAACGCGCTCTCCTGGCGGGCGATGGCGTAGACGATGCTGCGCTCGACCTCGGGACCGATCGGCGTGAACTGCGGAATACCGTTGACCGGATAGGCGTAGAAGTCGAACGGCAGGCCGCGATTGAGCGCGGATTTGCCGACCAGCAGCATGCCGCGCGCGTCGCCGTAGCGCTGGGTGAGCTCGCCAAGGCCGGCAAGCGCCTCGGGATCGCCGTTCTCGCCCATGTCGGCGAGCAGCGGCACCGCGAGCTCGCGCGCGTCGAGCTCGTAGAGCAGATGCGCCGCGCGCACGATCTCCAGCCGGTCGGCGCCGCGTCCGCGCGGCTGGCTGTTGAGCTCGATCTGCGGCAGGCCGAGTTTTGCGCGTGCGAGCTGACCGTAGTAGCTGGTCGACTGTTCGGCGGCGCGGGCGTAGGCGTTGCGCGCCTCCTGTTGACGCCCCATCGCTTCGGCCGCGCGGCCCTGCCAATAGCCGGCCCGCGCCAGCGCGGTCGGATTGACGCTGCCGACGCCGATGCGGGCAAAATGCTGGGCGGCGGTCGCGGGGTCGTTGAGGAAGCGCAGCGCGATCCACCCGGCGGTGAACTCCTGCTCGGTCTTGTAGATGTCGCGCGAAGGCAGTGCGGCGTCGCGCGCGATCAGATAGGCGCTGCGGAATTCCTCGGTGTCGATCATCTTACGCGCCAGGAGGCGCCGCTCGATCCACCATTCGTCGAGATTGTGCAGGCGGCCCGGATCCTTGGGCGCGGACAGCATGAGCTGGGCGGCCTCGGCGAACTTTTCCTCGCGGCGCAGCAGCTGGATCTTGCTGAAGATGAAGCCGGGATCATTGTGCAGCTCGCGCGGCACCGCATCGAGCAGCGCGCGTGCGTTCGGCGCCTTCTTGACCGCGGCGATGCGGGCCCTGGCGAGGGCGACATAGCCGGCGCCGAGGCGCTTTGCCGCGCGCAACGCCGCCTCGTTCTCGCTGCCGTAGAGCAGGGTGTCCATCCGCGCCTTCTGATCGCCCGGCGTCAGCAGCGCGCCGAACTGGTCGAGCGCATTGTTCTCGGTCTCCTCCGACATCGGATCGCTGCGCCAGGCCTCGCGCACCAGCCGCTCGGCATTGGCGCGGTCGCCGCGTGCCAGCATCGCCTTGGCGAGCGTGAAGCGGCCCTTGGCGGAGATCGGGGACTCGTTCTCGAACCACGACCACGCGACCGAATCGTCGCGCCGGTCGTCCCACATCGCGGCCTCCAGGCGCCGGCGCAGGAAGGTCTGCGACGGCCAGCTCGGATTGGCGGCGAGGAAGGCGCGATAACGCTCGACGCTTGCGCCATTGTCCTCGCTGCGCAGGATGATCCATTCGGCGAGCTTTCGCGCGACGGGATCCGAGATGCCGGCTGCGGCATTGGTGGCCTCGCCGGCCTTGCGCTTGCGCACGAGCTCGATGACCGTCTCCAGCGTGTCCTTGTCGGCTTGTGGCGTCGAGGACGTCGCGGCGACCGCGGCCGGGATGACCGGCTTGCGCGGCGCCGCATGCTGGCGGGTCGCCGGGGCCAGCACCGGAGCTGCGACCGGTCTGGCAGCGGCGGGGGCGGTGGGCTTGACGGTGGCCGTCACGGCCGGCGCGGGTGCCGGTTTGGAGGAAGATCCGCTGGCCGTCGGTTGCGATTTGGGCGCGGGGACCGCTGCCGCCGGTTTCGGCTTGTCCGCAGGCTTCTTGGCGGCATCCTTCTTCGCGGCATCCTTGGCGTGGGCGCTAGCCGGACCCTTGCTCGCGCCCTTTGCGGCGTCCTTTGCTGCGTCTTTGCCGGTTCCCTTGGGTGTTTCCTTCGCCGTGTCTTTGGCCGATCCCTTGGCCGCTGGCTTCGCGGTGCCCTTGGCAGCTTCCGCGGCCGTCTCGTTCGACTTGGCGAGCGCGGCGCAGCCCATGGACAGCCCAGCCGTCAGGCACACGGCCAGACCGGTGGATCGCCATGCGGCACGAGCAAAGGAGGTCACGGCGTTTCGTCGCCCCGAATCAGTGGATTGGCTCAAGACTTAGCTAAATCTGATTGAATATGCGGACAAAATACCAACAGCCGCTTACCTCGGGCCGATTTGCACCACCACCGCGGCAAAATCGCGGCCTAAACCCTGCGTCACACCGAAGCGGGCCTTTTACCGGCGGGATAGACCCGATATGAATGGGGCTTGCTCAAGAAATCGCCGCGTACGGAGGAAGTCCATGGCAGCCAAGACGAAATTCCGGGGGTCGTTCACCGCCTTGGTCACGCCGTTCAAGAACGGTGCGCTGGACGAGGCAGCGTTCCGCTCCCTGGTCAATTGGCAGATTTCAGAGGGCACCAACGGCCTGGTCCCGGTCGGCACGACGGGCGAGAGTCCGACGCTCAGCCATGACGAGCACAAGAAGGTCGTGGAGTGGTGCATCGCTGAAGCCAAGGGCCGCGTGCCTGTCATCGCCGGGGCCGGCTCCAACTCGACCAGGGAGGCGATCGAGCTCGCCCAGCACGCCGAGAAGGCGGGCGCGGATGCCGTGTTGGTCGTCACCCCCTACTACAACAAGCCGACCCAGGAGGGGATGTACCAGCACTTCAAGGCGATCAACGACGCGATCGGCATTCCGATCATCATCTACAACATCCCGCCGCGCTCGGTGATCGACATGTCGGTCGACACCATGAAGCGGCTGTGGGAGCTGAAGAACATCGCCGGCGTCAAGGACGCCACGGCCAGCATGGTGCGCGTGTCGCAGCAGCGCGCGGCGATGGGTGAGGATTTCAACCAGCTCTCGGGCGAGGACGCCACCATCATCGGCTACATGGCCCATGGCGGCCATGGCTGCATCTCTGTCACCTCGAACGTCGCGCCGCGCCTGTGCTCGGAGTTCCACGCCGCCTGGCAGAAGGGCGACACCAAGGCGGCGCTCGCGATCCACGACAAGCTGATGCCGCTGCACAACAACCTCTTCATCGAGAGCAATCCGGCGCCGATCAAGTACGCGATGTCGCTGCTCGGCAAGCTGGAGGAGACGCTGCGGCTGCCGATGGTGCCGGTCTCCGAGCCGACGCGCGTTGCGGTGCGCAGCGCCATGGTGCACGCCGGCCTCATCAACTGACGTCTCGGCCTTACGGGGGAGCCTTTCATGACCGTCGAGGAAAAGGGCGCGCGAATGCTGAAGGAGTTCCGCGAATTTGCCATGAAGGGCAACGTCGTCGACCTCGCGGTCGGCGTCATCATCGGCGCGGCGTTCGGCGCCATCGTCAACTCGCTGGTCGGCGACGTCATCATGCCGATCATCGGCGCGGTGACCGGCGGACTCGACTTCTCGAACTACTTCACCCCCTTGTCGAAGGCGGTCACCGCCACCAACTTAGCTGATGCGAAAAAGCAAGGTGCCGTGCTGGCTTGGGGCAGCTTCCTCACGCTGACGATCAACTTCATCATCGTCGCCTTCGTGCTGTTCCTGGTGATCCGCGCCATGAACACGCTGAAGCGCAATGAGGAGGCCAAGCCCGCGGAGCCGCCGAAGCCGTCGGCCGAAGTCGAGCTCCTGACCGAGATCCGCGATCTCCTCAAGAAGTGACGCGCGCACTTCATCCGAACTGTTAGAATCCGCGCGCATCTCGATCAGGTTTGCCCGTCATGGCCGATAAGAACGAACGTCCGATCAAGGTCATGGCGGAAAATCGCAAGGCCCGCTTCAACTATGCGATCGAAGACACGATCGAGGCGGGGATTGCGCTGACGGGGACCGAGGTCAAGTCGATCCGCAACGGCAAGAGCACGATCGCGGAATCCTATGCGGATTCCAAGAACGGGGAGATCTGGCTGATCAACGCCACCATTCCCGAATATCTCCAGGGCAACCGGTTCAATCACGAGCCCAAGCGGCCGCGAAAACTGCTTCTCCACCGCCGGCAGATCAACAAGCTGATGGGCGCGGTCGACCGCGAGGGCATGACGCTGATCCCGCTCAAGCTGTACTTCAACGAGCGCGGGCGTGCGAAACTGCAGCTGGCAGTTGCAAAGGGCAAGAAGCTGCACGACAAGCGCGAGTCCGAAAAGAAGCGCGACTGGAGCCGGGAGAAGGGCCGGCTGATGCGGGCGAGGGGATGACGAGATGAATCAACGGAGCCTGCTCGAGGTCGATTGGAGCCAGATTCCCGCGCCCGCCGACGATGGCGGCGCCGCGCATCTCGTTGGCATGACGTTGCCGCCGATCGGTCTTCTCGCGACCGACGACACGTCCGTCACCCTGTCGGCGCTGCGCGGGCGCACCGTCGTGTTCGCCTATCCCCGCACGGGCGAGCCCGGCAAGATCGCGCTGGTCGACGATTGGGACATGATCCCGGGAGCGCGCGGCTGCACGCCGCAGACTTGCGCGTTTCGCGATCTGTTCGCCGAGCTGAAAGCCGCCGGCGCCGCGCACGTGTTCGGCCTCTCGACCCAGAGCAACGCGTATCAGACCGAGATGGCCTCGCGCCTCCACCTGCCATTCCCCGTGCTCTCGGACGAGAAGCTGGCGCTCACGCGCGCCTTGAACCTGCCGACCATGGAGGTCGCAGGCCTGACGCTGATCAAGCGCCTGGCGCTGATCATCGACGACGCCAGGATCAGTCATGTGTTCTACCCGGTGTTTCCACCCGATCGGAACGCCGGCGACGTCCTGGATTGGCTGAAGGCCAATCCCGCCAAGGCCTGATCCAAGGCCTCTTCCCGAGGCTTAGTCGAGGTCGGCCTTGATCCTCGCGAACACGGATCGGAACATGTCCGTCGTCAGCACGCCGGTGTTCGTGTTGTAGCGCGAGCAATGATAGCTGTCGTAGAGCTTGAACCGGCCTGCCTGATGCACCGCCCCGTGGCCGAAGGGAGCTTGCGAGCCCTTCAGATTCAGCGGCTTGAGCACGCTGTCGTGCGCAATCCGCCCGAGCGCGACGATCGCGCGCAGGTTCGCCATCGTCGCGAGATTCGCCGCGAGGAACTGGCGGCAGGTGTTGATCTCGACCGGCAGCGGCTTGTTCTGCGGCGGCACGCAATGCACCGCATTGGCGATCCGGCAGTCGACGAGTTTCAGGCCGTCATCAGGGCGCGCCTGATAGGTCCCTCTGGCGAAGCCGTATTCGATCAGCGTGGCGTAGAGCAGGTCGCCGGCATAGTCGCCGGTGAACGGCCGTCCCGTGCGGTTGGCGCCCTGCATTCCCGGCGCGAGGCCCACGATCAGGAGGCGCGCCTTGACGTCGCCGAAGGGCGCAACCGGCCCATTGTGCCACGAGGGCTCTCGTGCGCGGTTCGCCTCGCGAAAGGCGACCAGGCGGGGACAGAGCGGGCAGTCGCGATCGGGAACGACGGTGAGGGGCTGGCGGCTCGTCCGGGCCGCCTCACTCCTCGAAGTCGTCATCGCCCCTCGGCGCCATCGTGGTTGCGCGCTGGAGGAATTGCGGGGCGTGGTGGCGTTCGCCACGCTCGCCGCGGTCACGCGGGGCGGGGCGCTCGGACGGATCGCGGCCGAGCTTGGATTGCAGCTCGACGAGGTCGGTGAAGACGTCGGCCTGGCGGCGCAGCTCGTCGGCAATCATCGGCGGCTGGCTCGCGATGGTGGAGATCACCGTCACACGCACGCCGCGGCGCTGCACGGCCTCGACCAGGGAGCGGAAGTCGCCGTCACCCGAGAACAGCACCATCTGGTCGATGTGCTCGGCCAGCTCCATGGCGTCCACCGCGAGCTCGATGTCCATGTTGCCCTTGACCTTGCGCCGGCCGGAGGCGTCGATGAATTCCTTGGTCGCCTTGGTGACGACGGTGTAGCCATTATAGTCCAGCCAGTCGATCAACGGCCGGATCGAGGAGTATTCCTGATCTTCGATGATGGCGGTGTAATAGAACGCCCGCAACAACGTCCCGCGGCTCTGAAACTCCTTCAGGAGGCGCTTGTAATCGATGTCGAAGCCCAGCGTTTTCGCCGTCGCGTAAAGATTGGCCCCATCGATGAAGAGCGCGATCTTGTTGGTAGGAGAAGGTGACATTCAGTTGCTCGCGTAGTGTTCGTGATTGATCGTTTTTTGTTGGCGCGGCGACAGCAGGCCGCGCAGTCCTAGAGTGCCGCCGCGCCCCGTCGAAACCGCAAATCCGGAGAAGTCGGGGCAATCAAGGTATAGTTATGGCGGACTTGCATACACCCGGCGCCGCTCGTGACGGCAGCCCGGAAAACCACCCGTCCCAGCCCCAATGTGGGCGTAGCAGAGCCGTTTGGCGAGGCCAAATCACAAATTGGCCTTGCGAAACCGTCCCGGTCCCTATAACTAGCGCCAATCATCCACATATTTCGTCCCACCCACAACGGAGCGACAGTCCATGGCTCGCGTCACCGTAGAAGATTGTATCGACAAGGTCGACAACCGGTTTGACTTGGTCCTGCTGGCTGCCCACCGTGCCCGCATGATCTCGTCCGGCTCACAACTAACGGTTGACCGCGATAACGACAAGAACCCAGTTGTGTCTTTGCGCGAAATTGCCGAGACGACGATTTCGCCGGAGGACCTCCGCGAGGAGCTGGTGCATTCGCTCCAGAAGTTCGTCGAGGTGGATGAGCCCGAGCCGGATACGGTGCCGCTGATCGGTTCCGCGGGTGCAAGCGTCGATGCCGACGATACCGAGGTCGCCGTGGAGCGCATGACCGAAGAGGAGCTCCTGAAGGGTCTGGAGGGCCTCGCGCCCCCCGAGGAGCAGCCCGAGGAAGACGAGTAATTCCTCCATCGCGATCATCGACTTGTTGTGATCATATCAAAGGCCCGAACCGTTGTTCGGGCCTTTGCTTTTGTTGACCTTTTCGTGGTTACCATGGCGTTGTCGGTTGGCGCTTGGTCCTGTCACTGAATTGATCGGACACGAGCGCGATCGGAGCTAGGATGTATGCAGCGGGCCGGCTCAGGGCCCGTTTGAAGGCAGGACGGCATGGTATATCGGCGTCGCAGACCCACGCAGATGCAGGCCGCAACCGAATCGGTTGCCGTGGCCCCGACTGCGCCGGTCGCGCGCCCCGCCAGGCCCCGCGCGCGCATGATGCGCCAGTACGACCTCGTCGAGCGCGTCAGATCCTACAATCCCAACACCAACGAAGACCTGCTGAACCGCGCCTATGTCTACGCCATGAAGGCGCATGGTTCGCAGACCCGAGCCTCGGGAGATCCGTATTTCTCGCACCCGCTCGAAGTGGCGGCCATTCTCACCGACCTGAAGCTCGACGACGCCACCATCGTGGCAGCGCTGCTGCACGATACGATCGAGGACACCGAGGCGACGCGGGCCGAGATCGACCAGATCTTCGGGCCGGAGATCGGCGCGCTGGTCGAGGGCCTGACCAAGCTGAAGCGGCTCGAGCTGGTGTCGCGGGAGGCCAAACAGGCCGAGAACCTGCGCAAATTGTTGCTGGCCATTGCTGATGATGTCCGCGTGCTTCTGGTCAAGCTCGCCGACCGCCTGCACAACATGCGCACGCTGGAGTTCGTGCCGACGGAATCGCGCCGGCGCATCGCCGAGGAGACGCTCGACATCTACGCGCCGCTCGCCGGGCGCATGGGCATGCAGGAAATGCGCGAGGAGCTGGAGGATCTGTCCTTCCGCACCCTCGATCCCGAAGCCTATTCGGTGGTGATGCAGCGGCTCGACGCGCTTGCCGAGCGCAACCGCAATTTGATCGGTGAGATCGAGGACCAGCTCTCCAACAATCTGCGCCACCGGGGGCTGGGCGCGCGCGTCTATGGCCGCCGCAAGAAGCCGTTCTCGATCTGGACCAAGATGGAGCGCAAGTCGGTCGGCTTCGAGCAATTGTCCGACATCTTCGGATTTCGCCTCGTCGTCAACGACATCGAAGCCTGCTATCGCGCGCTCGGGATCGTCCACACCACCTGGCCGGTCGTGCCGGGGCGCTTCAAGGACTACATTTCGACGCCGAAGCAGAACGACTACCGCTCGATCCACACCACCGTGATCGGCCCCGGTAACCAGCGCGTCGAGCTCCAGATCCGCACCGAGGCGATGGACCAGATCGCCGAGCGCGGCATCGCCGCGCACGTCTTCTACAAGGAAGGCGTGGGCTCGCCGACCGAATACCTCAAGCGCGAGTCGAACGCGTTCGCCTGGCTGCGCCACACCATCGGCATTCTGTCGGAGAGCGCCAACCCAGAGGAATTCCTGGAGCACACCAAGCTCGAGCTGTTCCACGACCAGGTGTTCTGCTTCACCCCGAAGGGCAAGCTGATCGCGCTGCCGCGCCACGCCAACGTGATCGACTTCGCCTATGCGGTGCACACCGACGTCGGCAACAGCGCGGTGGGCTGCAAGATCAACGGCAAGTTCGCGCCCTTGTCCTCCGAGCTCCAGAACGGCGACGAGGTCGAGGTGCTGACGTCGGAAGCGCAGTCCGCACCGCCGTCGGCCTGGGAAACGCTCGCAGTCACCGGCAAGGCGCGTGCCGCGATCCGCCGCGCCACGCGCACCGCGGTGCGCGATCAATATGTCGGCCTCGGCCGGCGCATCGTCGAGCGCCTGTTCGAGCGCGCCAAGATCGAATACGCCGACGACAAGCTCAAGGGCGCGCTGCCGCGGCTTGCGCGGACCTCGATCGAGGACGTCATGGCGGCCGTCGGGCGCGGCGAGATCAAGGCCTCGCACGTCGCGCGTGCGATGTACCCCGACTACAAGGAGGAGCGCATCGCGCGCTACGGCGTCAAGAAGGGGCTGGCCGCCAAGCTCAAGGAGAAATCGTCGGAGCCCTCGCGCAGCCCGGTCGCGATCCCGATCCGCGGCATCAATTCCGACCTGCCGGTGAAGTTCGCGCCGAATGGCGGTGCCGTGCCGGGAGATCGCATCGTCGGCATCGTCACGCCGGGCGAGGGCATCACGATCTATCCGATCCAGGCGCCGGCCCTGAAGGATTTCGAGGAGGAGCCGGAGCGCTGGCTCGACGTGCGCTGGGACATCGAGGATTCCTTGCCGCAGCGATTCCCGGCCCGCATCAAGGTCGAGAACGTCAACGAGCCCGGCGCGCTCGCGCAGATCGCGACCGTGATCGCCGAGCACGACGGCAACATCGACAATATCAGCATGCAGCGCCGCTCGCCGGACTTCACCGAGACGACGATCGATCTCGAAGTCTACGATCTGAAGCATCTGAGCGCGATCCTGGCCCAGTTGCGCGCCAAGGCCGTCGTCGCCCGCGTCGAACGTGTTAATGGATAGACGCTTTGCATATGCGCCTGTCGCCTTGATTTCGTGAGTCCTGAAATGCCCGCAATTCCCCTCCGCCTCGGCGTCAATATCGACCATGTCGCGACCCTGCGTAACGCGCGCGGCGGCCGCAATCCCGATCCGGTGCGCGCCGCGCTGCTCGCGATCGAGGCCGGCGCCGACGGCATCACCGCGCATTTGCGCGAGGATCGCCGGCACATCCGCGACGAGGACATGGCGCGGCTGAAGGCGGAGATCTCCAAGCCGCTCAACTTCGAGATGGCCGCGACCGACGACATGATGCGAATCTCGCTCGCCACCAAGCCTCACGCCGTGTGCCTCGTGCCGGAGCGGCGCCAGGAGGTGACGACCGAAGGCGGCCTCGACGTGGTCGGCCAGCACAATGCGCTCGCGCCCTATATCGCGCGGCTGAACGATGCCGGCATCCGCGTCTCGCTGTTCATCGCCGCCGATCCCGCCCAGATCGAGATGGCGGCGCGGCTGCGCGCGCCGGTGATCGAGATCCACACCGGCGCATGGTGCGACGCCGTCGTCGACGGCCATACCGCGAAGGCTGAGGCCGAATGGCAGCGGATCGTGGCGGGGGCGAAGCTCGCGAAGGCTGCCGGGCTCGAGGTTCACGCCGGTCACGGGCTGGACTATGCGACGGCGGAGACGATCGCGGCCCTGCCTGAGATCATGGAGCTCAATATCGGCTACTACATGATCGGCGAAGCCCTGTTCGTGGGTCTGGCCGAAACCGTGCGCAACATGCGCGCGGCGATGGACCGCGGCCGGAGCCGGGCATGATCATCGGCATCGGCTCCGACCTGATCGACATCACCCGCGTGGCCAAGGTGATCGAACGCCATGGCGAGCGCTTCCTCGACCGCATCTTCACCGCGGCGGAGCGGGCCAAGGCGGAACGGCGTGCCAAGAACGAGAAGATGGTGGTCGCAACCTACGCCAAGCGCTTCGCCGCCAAGGAGGCCTGCTCCAAGGCGCTCGGCACCGGAATCAGGCGCGGCGTCTGGTGGCGCGACATGGGGGTGGTCAACCTGCCGGGGGGACGGCCGACCATGCAACTGACAGGCGGGGCCCTGGCCCGGCTTCAGGCCCTGACGCCGGACGGGTTCGAGGCGCGGATCGATCTTTCGATCACCGACGACTGGCCGCTGGCGCAGGCTTTCGTCATCATTTCCGCGGTCCCGCTGGCGAAGCCCTGACGGGATGCGGTTGATTTTGTAATTTTCCTGATAGATCAATGTGTTATTCAGTTTTGATGCGATCCTTGATTGCGCGGCCTCCGACAACCGTCTAAAAGTCCGCCGACGCAAATCAGGCTGGGTGAATTCGGCTTTACGCCGGAATTGGCCCTCACTGTCAGAATCAGGACAATCTCCTTGGACCGCGAACCGATGGGCTGTTCGCGGGAGGAGGGCGCTCTGTGACCGCCGGCCGGAATTGAGAGAGCAATGAGCGTGACTTCGGGAACGAAAACTGAGAGCGGCGTCGGTGAAACGATCCGGGTCGTCATTCATGCTCTCCTGATCGCGCTGGTGATCCGCACCTTCCTGTTTCAGCCCTTCAACATCCCGTCCGGCTCGATGAAGGCGACGTTGCTGGTCGGCGACTACCTGTTCGTCTCGAAATATTCCTACGGCTACAGCCACTATTCGATCCCGTTCTCGCCGAACCTGTTCTCGGGCCGGATCTGGGGTTCGGATCCGAACCGCGGCGACATCGTCGTGTTTCGCCTGCCGAAGGACGATTCCACCGACTACATCAAGCGCGTGATCGGTCTTCCCGGCGACCGCGTCCAGATGCGGGACGGGCTGCTCTACATCAACGACGCGCCCGTCGAGCGGCAGCGCATGAGCGAATTTGTCGGCGAAGACCCCTGTGGCTCGGAAGGCGGCGGCATCTCCCGGGTGAAGCGCTGGAAGGAGACGCTGCCGAACGGCGTGTCCTACGAGACGCTGGACTGCGCCGACAACGGCTACATGGACAACACCAACGTCTATAACGTGCCGCCGGGCCACTTCTTCATGATGGGCGATAACCGCGACAATTCGACCGACAGCCGCTTCCTCGGCCAGGTCGGCTATGTGCCGCAGGAAAATCTGATCGGCCGCGCCCAGATGATCTTCTTCTCCATCGCCGAAGGCGAGCATGCCTGGATGTTCTGGCGCTGGCCGTGGGCGGTACGCTGGAATCGTTTCTTCAAAATCGTCCGATGAAAGACGAAGCCAAGGACATCGCGACCCAGCCGATCGAGGCGCAAGCGGGCCCCGAAGGGGAAGCTGCGACCAGGACGGCTGCAGACAAGTCAGCTGCGGACAAGACGCCTGCGAAGAAGAAGCGGGTGCGGAGCAGCAAGGCCAAGGCCAAGGCCGCGGATGCGAACGCGGCGCTCGAGGCGCGCATCGGCCACAGCTTCGCCGACCCGAATCTCCTGATGCAGGCGATCACGCATGTCTCGGCGCTGAAGTCCGGGCGCAAGCGCGGTGACAGCTATCAGCGGCTGGAATTCCTCGGCGACCACGTGCTCGGGCTCGTCGTCTCCGACATGCTCTACCACGCTTTCCCGAATGCCGATGAGGGCGAGCTGTCCAAGCGTCTTGCCGAGCTCGTGCGCAAGGAGAGCTGCGCCGACGTCGCCAAGTCGCTCGGTCTGCTCGACGACATCAAGTTGGGCTCGGTCGGCCCCGGCGCCGATGCGCGCCTGCGCAAGAGCGTGCTCGGGGACATCTGCGAAGCGGTGATCGGCGCCGTCTTCCTCGACGGCGGCTACACGGCCGCGTCCGAGTTCGTCAAGCGCAACTGGACGGAGCGGATGCACAAGCCGCGCCGTCCCTTGCGCGACCCCAAGACCGTCCTTCAGGAATGGGCGCAAGGCAAAGGTTTGCCGACGCCGGTTTACCGCGAGGTCGAGCGCACCGGCCCGCATCACGATCCGCAGTTCCGTGTCGCGGTGGACCTGCCGGGATTGGCTCCGGCCGAAGGCATTGGCGGCAGCAAGCGCGCGGCAGAGAAGGTGGCGGCGTCAGTGATGATCGAACGCGAAGGCGTTGGCGGCAGCAATGACGGCTGAAGCAAGCGGCACGGCGCCCACCGCGACACGCTGCGGTTTCGTCGCGCTGATCGGCGCGCCCAATGTCGGCAAGTCCACGCTGGTCAACGCGCTGGTCGGCGCCAAGGTCACGATCGTATCGCGCAAGGTGCAGACCACGCGCGCGCTGATCCGCGGCATCGTGATCGAGAACAACGCGCAGATCATCCTGGTCGACACGCCCGGCATTTTCCTCCCCAAGCGAAGGCTCGACCGCGCCATGGTCTCGACCGCCTGGAGCGGGGCGCATGACGCCGATCTCGTCTGCGTGCTACTCGATGCCAAGACCGGCATCGACGAGGAGGCCGAGGCCATCCTCGCCAAGGTCGCGAGCGTCAATCACGACAAGATCCTGGTGATCAACAAGGTCGATCTGGTCCAGCGCGAGAAGCTGCTGGCGCTGGCCCAGGCCGCCAACGAACGCATGAAATTCGTGCGGACATTCATGATCTCGGCGATCTCGGGCGATGGCGTCGACGACATCCGCAAGACGCTCGCGGAGATGGTGCCGCCGGGACCGTTCCTCTACCCCGAGGACCAGATGTCGGATGCGCCGATGCGGCAGCTGGCTGCCGAAATCACGCGCGAGAAGATCTATCAGAAGCTGCACCAGGAATTGCCCTACCAGTCCACGGTCGAGACCGACAAGTGGGAGGAGCGCAAGGACAAGTCGGTGCGCATCGAGCAGACGATCTTCGTCGAGCGCGAAAGCCAGCGCAAGATCGTGCTCGGCAAGGGCGGCGCCACCATCAAGTCGATCGGCGCGGACTCGCGCAAGGAGCTGATGCAGATCCTGGACGTGCCGGTGCACCTGTTCCTGTTCGTCAAGGTACGCGAGAACTGGGGCGACGATCCCGATCGCTATCGCGAGATGGGCCTGGACTTCCCCAGGGAATAACCAAGAAAAGACAGGTCACCGATGAGCGTGCCCAGCAACGTCCGGCGCTTCGAAGCGCTGCTCTATGCATCGTTGATGCTGGATGCCCTGTCGGTCGCCGTGCAGGACCGCACGCCCAATGCCGAGATGACCGAGCAGATGATCATGACGGCGACCTTGCTCGCGGCCGGCATGATCCTGCTGCTGGTCTACTTCGTCTGGCTGGCTGCGCATCGACGCAAAAACTGGCCGCGCTGGGTGTTGGCGGCAGCGCTGGTCCTGTCCGTGATCTCGCTCGGCCAGATCATCGGCGAGAAGGGCCTGGAGCTCGACAGCGCCATCGAGATCGTTTCCTGCGCGCTGACGACGATGGGCCTGTATTTCTCCTTCAGCGGCGACGCGCAGGGCTGGTTCAACGCGTAAAGCTGCGTGGGGTGGATCAGCGGAGCGTAATCCACCGCCTATGTGCGTGGAGACGATCGGCGAATGACCCCTTCGGCTAATCCGCCCTACGATTGATGGGCGGAATCCGCTAAGCTCCATCCCATGGAATGGACCGACGAAGGCATCGTGCTGGGGGTGCGGCGGCATGGCGAGAGCAGCGCCATCGTCGAGCTCCTGACGCGCCAGCACGGCCGGCATCTCGGCCTCGTCCGCGGCGGCGCCGGCGCGCGGATGCGGCCGCTGCTGCAACCCGGGAACAGCGTGAGCGCGGTGTGGCGGGCGCGGCTCGACGAGCATCTCGGCACCTACGCGATCGAAGGATTGAAGCTGCGTGCGGCGACGCTGCTGGGATCGTCTCACGGTGTCTACGGCGTCACCCATCTCGCTTCGGTGGCGCGGCTGCTGCCGGAGCGCGATCCGCACGAGGATATCTTTGCGCAGCTCGAACATGCGCTCGACGATTTCGACGACATCGGCAGCGCCGCCGTACACGTCATCCATTTCGAGCTGGCGATGCTCGCCGAGCTCGGTTTCGGCCTGGCGCTTGAGAATTGCGCGGTGACCGGCGAGACCACGGACCTCATCTATGTTTCGCCGAAGTCCGGCGGCGCCGTGTCGCGCGGTGCGGGCGAGCCGTGGCGCGACCGCCTGCTGCGCCTGCCGCCGTTCCTGCGGCATGGCGAGGTGCACACCGATCTCACGGAGCAGGATCTCCAGGACGGCTTTCGGCTCACCGGCCTGTTCCTGCTGCGACATGTGCTGGAGCCGCGCGGGCAGGTCCATTCCGACGCAAGGGCAGGCTTCATCAACGCGCTGACACGGCAGCAGGCGAGGGCAGCGGTTCCAGCGCCATGACCGTCGCACGGAGCTGGGTTGCCCCATAACGGAGCATTTTGGCGGAACCAATTCAGGTTTCCCGGATTGGCCCCGGGGGTTCCAACCCGGGGTAAAGCTTCATGCTGATCAAGGGCTTTGTGATATCGGCTGCGCTCGTGGCGCTGGCACCGGACGCAGTCGCGGGCGAGCAGCCGGGCGTGTTCCGCCGCGCCTCTTGCACCGTCGTCAGATTCTATGTGGCCAAATATTCGGCAGCAGCCGCAGAGGCATGGGCGCGGTCCAAGGGCGCGACCGAGGCCGAGATCGAGACCGCCCGGCGTTGCCTGACCAATGCACCAATCACGGCGCAGGCCCCAAAGCCGCCAGCCACTCAGCCGGTGACCGCGGGTTGGGCGGGGCATTAGACAAGTCCAGCCGCCCACCGGAACAATCGATCCTTGCCCGATTCGCTTCCACGGTTTAACCGGGCGGCATGGGAAAACGAATCGTTCCGCCGGAAGAACCGGCCGAAATTCACGAGGTGCCGCTGCGGGAAGCGCTGGAAGAGCGCTATCTCGCCTATGCGCTCTCCACCATCATGCACCGCGCGCTGCCGGACGCGCGCGATGGCCTGAAGCCGGTGCACCGGCGCATCCTCTACGGCATGCGCCTGCTCCGTCTCGACCCGGGCACGGCCTTCAAGAAGTCGGCGAAAATCGTCGGCGACGTGATGGGCTCGTTCCATCCGCACGGCGACCAGGCGATCTACGACGCCATGGTCCGCCTCGCGCAGGATTTCTCCTCGCGCTACCCGCTGGTCGACGGCCAGGGCAATTTCGGCAATATCGACGGCGATAATCCCGCCGCCTACCGCTACACCGAAGCGCGCATGACCGATGTCGCGCGGCTCTTGCTCGACGGCATCGACGAGGACGGCGTCGAATTCCGCCCCAATTACGACGGCCAGTCGAAGGAGCCGGTCGTGCTGCCCGGCGGCTTCCCGAACCTGCTCGCCAACGGCGCGCAGGGCATCGCGGTCGGCATGGCGACGTCGATCCCGCCGCACAATGCCGCCGAGCTTTGCGACGCCGCGCTGCATCTGATCGAGAAGCCCGACGCGAAATCCAAGGCGTTGATGAAGTGGGTGAAGGGCCCGGATTTCCCGACCGGCGGGATCTGCGTCGATTCCAAACAGGCGATTGCGGAAGCCTACACGACCGGCCGTGGCTCGTTCCGTGTCCGTGCGCGATGGGAGCAGGAAGAGGGCGCGCGTGGCAGCTGGGTCGTCGTCGTCACCGAGATTCCCTTCCTGGTGCAGAAGTCGCGCCTGATCGAGAAGGTCGCCGAGCTGCTGGACCAAAAGAAGCTGCCGTTGGTCGGCGACATCAGGGACGAGTCGGCCGAAGACGTCCGCATCGTGATCGAGCCGAAATCGAAGAACGTCGATCCGGCGCTGATGATGGAATCGCTGTTTCGGCTGACCGAGCTCGAAAACAAGATCCCGCTCAACCTGAACGTGCTGATCAAGGGCAAGGTGCCCAAGGTGGTGGGGCTCGCTGAGTGCTTGCGCGAGTGGCTCGACCATCTGCGCGACGTTTTGATCCGCCGCAGCAACTATCGCAAGGCGCAGATCGAGCACCGGCTGGAAGTCCTCGGCGGCTTCCTGATCGCCTATCTGAACATCGACAAGGTGATCGAGATCATCCGCACCGAGGATGAGCCGAAGCCCGAGCTGATGAAGGCCTTCAAGCTCACCGAGGTACAGGCCGAAGCCATCCTCAACATGCGCCTGCGCTCCTTGCGCAAGCTCGAGGAAATGGAGATCCGCACCGAGGACAAGAACCTCCGCGCCGAGCTCAAGGGCATCAACGCGGTGCTCGCCTCCGAAGCCGAACAGTGGAAGAAGGTCAGCGAGCAGGTCGGCAAGGTCCGCGACATGTTCGGGCCGAAGACGCCGCTCGGCAAGCGCCGCACGACCTTTGCGGACGCGCCCGAGCACGATCTCGCCGCCATCGAGGAAGCCTTCGTCGAGCGCGAGCCGGTGACCATCGTCGTCTCCGACAAGGGCTGGATCCGCACCATGAAGGGGCATGTCGAGGATCTCTCGGGGCTCGCCTTCAAGCAGGACGACAAGCTGGGCTTCGCGTTCTTCGCCGAGACCACCTCGAAGCTGCTGCTGTTTGCCACCAACGGCAAGTTCTACTCGCTCGACGTCGCGAAGCTCCCTGGCGGCCGCGGCCATGGCGAACCGATCCGCCTGTTCATCGACCTCGAGCAGGAGGCCGCGCCCGTCGCGCTGTTCGTCCACAAGGGCGGCCGCAAATTCCTGGTCGCGAGCCACGAGGGGCAGGGCTTCGTCGTCAACGAGGACGATTGCGTCGGCACCACCAAGAAGGGCAAGCAGGTCCTCAACGTCGACATGCCGAACGAGGCGCGCGCGATCACCGAAGTGCTGGGCGACACCGTCGCGGTCATCGGCGAGAACCGCAAGCTGCTGGTTTTCCCGCTCGACCAGGTGCCGGAGATGGCCCGCGGCCGCGGCGTGCGCTTGCAGAAGTACAAGGACGGCGGCCTTTCGGATATTGCCGTGTTCGACGCCAAGGCCGGCCTGACCTGGAAGGACTCCGCGGGCCGTGAATTTTCGGCGACGATGAAGGAGCTCGCGGAGTGGCACGGCACCCGCGCCGACGCCGGTCGCCTGCCGCCGAAGGGCTTCCCGAAGTCGAACAAGTTCGGCCGCGGGATCGGCTAGGGCGCAGGCCGTCGCCACGCAATTGGTGTCATGCCCCGGCTTGACCGGGGCATCCAGGGCGGATTCAACCGTTCGTCGCAACACCCTGTTTGTCGCTCACTCGTAGCAAATGGTCGAGAGTTTCCGCTGGTGTTTTCCAGCCGAGTGTTTTCCTGGGCCTGGTAT
>NZ_LSIC01000167.1 GCF_001556045.1 Bradyrhizobium sp. CCH5-F6 | reverse complement strand
CCCTCTCCCCTTGTGGGAGAGGGTGGCTCGCCGCGTAGCGGCGAGACGGGTGAGGGGTCTCTATCCGCGCGCATCACTCTCGCAGCGAAGTTTGCGGAGACAACCCCTCATCCGGCGCTTCGCGCCACCTTCTCCCACAGGGGGAGAAGGAAGAAGGCGGCGATTACGCCGCCACTTCCTCCCCGAGATACGCCACCGCCGCCTCGAGCCCGCCCTTGCCATGCGGGATCTTCAGCGCGTTCAGGCCGACCTCGATCACGCCGAGCGTGCCGAGCAGCATCGGCGCATTCACATGTCCCATATGGGCGATGCGGAAGGCCTGTCCGGAGAGGTCGCCGATGCCGGTGCCGAGCACGACGCCGCACTTCTCCTTGCAATAGCGTTGCAGCACGGCCGGGTCGTGGCCGTTGCTCATGGTCACCGTCGTCACGGTGTTGGAGCGCTCGCTCGCTTCGGCCACGTTGAAGCCGAGCACCTGGCCTTCCGACCATACGGCGACCGCACGGCGCGCGGCTTCGGCGAGCAGGCTGTGGCGGCGAAAGGCATTCTCAAGGCCCTCCTCGTGCAACAGGTCGATCGCCCGGCGCAGCGCGAACAACAGATGCACCGGCGCGGTGCCGGCATATTTGCGGTAGTTCTCGGTGCCCTCGCGCTCGCTCCAGCTCCAATAGGGCGTCGACATGTTGGCCTTCTTGTGCACCTCGAGCGCACGTGCATTGGCGGCGACGAAGCCGAGGCCGGGCGGCGTCATCAAGCCCTTCTGCGAGCCGGACATCGCGACATCGATGCCCCATTTGTCCATCTCGAACGGCATGCAGCCGAGCGAAGCCACGGTGTCGACCATGTACAGCGCGGGATGGCCGCTCGCCTTGATCGCCTTGCCGATCGCCTCGATGTCGTTCTGCACGCCCGAGGCCGTGTCGACCTGGACCACGACGACCGCCTTGATCGTGTGCTCCTTGTCGCGGCGCAGGCGCTCCTCGACCTCGTGCGGTCGCACCGCACGGCGCCAGTCGCCCTTGAGCACCTCGACCTCGGCGCCCATCAGGGCCGCCGCATTGCCCCAGCCGATCGCGAAGCGCCCGCTCTCCAGCACCAGCACCTTGTCGCCGCGCGACAAGACGTTGCTCAGCGCCGCTTCCCAGGCGCCGTGACCGTTGGCGATGTAGATGTAGGACTTGCCCTTGGTCGCAAACAGCTTCGAGATGTCGCTGAGCAGGCTCTCGGTCAGGTCGAGCATCTCCTTGGAGTAGATGTCGATCGCCGGACGGTGCATCGCCCGCAGCACCTCGTCGGGCATCGTGGTGGGCCCGGGGATGGCCAGAAATTCCCGGCCCGCGCGAACGGTCATTGCTGTTGGTCCTTGTTGCTCGAGGACGGATCGGTGGGTTGTTGAATTACACTCTTACGCGCCGCCGATCGCCAAGAAAAGCACGCAAAATGCAGGTCAGGGCTGGGTTATCGCTTCGTCTCGCGACAGCCTGCTGCCTCTGCCTCCTCGACCGAGCAGAACCAGCGGGTGCCCTTGCTGATCTTCATCTTGATCTGGGTGTACCAGCGGCTGGTCGGCTGGTGATAGATGCACTCGCCGGCGCTGTTCACGTTGCCCTTGATGGTGCAGTCCGGCGAGGGCGCGACCGGTCCCGAGGCCGAGGCGAGCAGCACCGCATGCGCCCCGTCGGGCGGCTTGGTGGCGCCAAGGACGGCCGTTTTCTTGTTGCGCTCGCGCCAGTCCCACGGCGCGATGAAGGCGCCCTGCCACATCCCGGCCTTGGCTTCGCGCGCGGCCTTTTCATCCGCGGCATAGTCGTGGGACATGCGCGTGTAGGCCAGTGCCCAGCCGCTGCGCACCAGCCATTTCTGGATGTCCTCGCCGCCGACCTCGCAGCGCGCCACGGTGCGGCCGCGCCGGTCGACAGACCTCGAGTGGCAGACCCAGCTCTTGCCGTCGGTATATTTGGCGAGCTCATCGCGCGCCGCGACGCCGCAGGTCCAGCGCTCGGTCTTGGTGTTGAGGCAGAGCTGGTCGACCGCGGGCGCGTCGATGCCGCCGAGCCGGATGCGCGTGTTGCCGATCACGACGGCATCGCCCGCGCGCACTTTGGCAATGCCGGTGATGTCGGCGGCCTGGGCGAGCGACGGCAGGGCAAGGAAAGACAGTGCAATCAAAGTTCTTCGCAGCATGCCGGTCCGCGCGTGATGAGATACCGGTAGAGCCCGCAATTGTGGTCGGCTTTTGACCTCGCTGCCAGCATATGGCTGACCGATGGCTTTCAACTTCCCGTCATCGAAGCGGGCAAGTTGCGAATAGGGAATGGCGAATAGGGAGCGACGAGCGCTATTCGCCATTCACCATTCGCCTCCGTGCCACCGCCAGTCCCATCAGCACGAAGGCCGAGGTCACCTCGGGACCGCCGACCAGAATCCGCGTCGGCGTCTTCATCTTGTTCCATTCATAGGCGCGAAACGGGCCGCGGCGGCCGCCTTCGCCCAGGCTTGCGACGATGACGTTCAGGGCCGGCGCGAAGGCACGCGGGTCGGCGCCGAGATGGCCGAGCGCGATCAGCGCCAGCGCGGCGTCGAACACGTTCATCTCGGCAGCCATCAGCTCGCCCTGGACGTAGGACAGCACGCGGTGGCGGATGAAATCGAAATCGCCGTCGGGATCGATCGCGGCCTGCGCCGCCAGCGGCAGTGCCAGGAAGGCTGCATAGCAGCGGCCGAAATAGGCGCTGTAGAGCTCGGGCAGGTAATAGATGTGCGAGCGTGGATTGGCGAAGGCGCCGCTGGCCGCCAGGCGCTTCTGGAAGCCGATGATGCGATGCACGGTGGCGAGCCGCGCCGGCGTCTCCAGGATCTTCCAGCGCGCCAGGTTGCGAAAGCTGACCTCGAGAATGTCCAGATTGAGCGTCGGATCGAGATCGTTGCCGTAAGGGCGCTCGCCCGCGAGGTTGTCGATCCAGGTCGCAACCCCGCCCTCATAGTCGATATTGTCGTTGAGCGGCACGGTCACGCGCGGCGCGTTGACACCCGCGCGCACCTGATAGCCCGCGTAGAAATCCAGCAATGGCTGGTCGATGATCGGATCGGTGCAGCCGGCCTGCGTTGCGGCGGAGATCGAGCACGCCGTGGTGTCGCAATCCGGCACGTAGATGCCGAAGCCGAGATCCTGCTTGATCTGGGCGAAGTAGCGGGAGAAGCGCGGATGCGGCGCCGGCGCGAGCGCGGTGATGACGTTGAAGCGCACCCCGTCGATGCCTTCGACCTCTTCGCGGCTGATGTTGACGCAAAAATCCACCATGTCGGCGATCGCGCGCTCAGCGGCGGTCTTGTCGGCCGGCGAGGCGAGCCCGGTCTCGACGTAGCTCAGCAGCGCCTCGATGAAGAACGCATCGTAATAGGCCGAGCGGTGGCGGATCTGCACCGGTTCCCACATCGGCTCCGCGATGCCCTTCCAGGGCGGATTGACCACATCGCGCGCGGGAGAGCGCGCGATGAAGACGCGGGCGAGGTTGAACAGCAGCGAGGAATTCTTGTAGCCGCGCGCGTTCAGCCCCGTGAGCGCCATGATCAGCTCGGGTCCGCGGAAATCGGGATCGCCGATCAGGTTGAAGGCGGCATAGGTCGGCAGGAAGCCGTTCTTGCGATACGAGCCGAGCAGGTGCTGGGCACAGTCGCGGATCACGCCGTCGATCTGCGCGCCCTGCGGCATGGCGGCGGGGAACGGCACCGGCGGCGGCCTGGGGTGGTCGAGCGCGATGCTGTCGACGAGATCGGCGATCGGCCGCCCGACCGCCGCCCAGTCGGGCTCGACCTCGTCGCGCGCGTGGGCGAGTGCATCGCGCAGCCGGGTCAGCCTGGCCTCGTCGCGCAGCTCGGGCAGGCCGGCACGGCGGAGCAGGATCCGCAGCGCGGGATTGCCGAGTGCGGTCTTGTAGAATTTGGCCAGATGCGGATCGCCGCTGGCCGCCCCAGACAATACGGGATCGCAGACGTCGTAAAGCGAGGGGCCGTCCTTCCGCGCCGTCAGCGCCCGGCAGGCGGCGCCGGCAAAATATTGAAAGCTCATGAAATACCTGGTCGCGGGGCCTTGGTCGGGGACGGCCGGCACGCTCCCATCTGCGCACCACCCCTGCAAGTCGTTGAAAAATTACCTGGATTCGCAGGAAATACAATGTGATGAACGTCACGGAATACCAGGCGCGAGGGCTGCGCAATCGACCTCCGGAAGGCTACGGAGGAGCCCAAAAACGGGGGAATTTGAGCCCGAGAATACATAGTATATTCAATTGCTTAGCTCAAATTTATAGCAATCTATTGCCCCAGGGCCTATATGCGGTTAAGGGTTTATTTGGTGCGGCGCCGCAAATTGCGCGCAATTCGGGGGCACACCCCCGGCCAATCCCTCAAACCTAAAGACGCTATCGCGCTACTCAAACAGTGTGCGCGCGCTTGGCTGGTCTTTGGCACAGGAAACGAACCGAGATGAATCTAAAGCAGCTCGACCTTTCCAGACGCACGATCGCCCTCGCCGCAGCCCTCATCGGCACGGTGTCGCTGGTGATCGGCGCACATGCTGCTCTCAACATGCGCGCGATCGATGCCGCCAAGTCCGTCTCGACCGACCAGATCACCGGCTCGATCGGCCAGACCTCGCGCCTGGCCCTGGTCATCGGCAATGGCCATTACCCCGACGCCAGTGCGCCCCTGACGCAGTCGATCAACGATGCCCGTGCGCTGTCCTCGTCGCTGCGCAAGAACGGCTTCGACGTCGACATGGTGGAAGACGCGACCAAGGACGACATGGTCCGCGCCGTCAATCGCCTGAAGTCCCGGATCAAGCGTGACAGCGTCGTGATGCTGTTCTTCGGCGGCTATGGCGTGCAGGCCGGCCGCGAGAGCTACATGCTGCCGGTCGATGCCGTGATCTGGAAGGAAAAGGACGTCCGTCGCCAGGGCGTGTCGATCGAGGGCGTGCTCGAGATGATGAAGGAGCAGGGCGCCAAGGCGAAGCTCGTCGTGGTCGACGCCTCCCGCCGCAATCCTTACGAGCGCCGCTTCCGCTCCTACAGCCACGGCCTCGCGCCGATCAGCGCGTCGGACAATGCGCTGATCCTCACCTCCGCCGCGCCCGGCAAGGTCGTCGACGACGGCAAAGGCGAGCACAGCGTGCTCGTCAGCGAGTTCCTCAATAATCTCAGCAAGCAGGGCAGCGCGGAAAGCGTCTTCAACAAGACCCGCCTCGCCATCTCCCGCGCCAGCGAAGGCGACCAGGTCCCGACGGTTTCCTCCTCGCTGCTCGAGGACGTCCAGTTCGGCGAAGCCGGCGGCTAGCCGCAGTTTGTAGGATGGGCAAAGGCGCAACGCGCCGTGCCCACCATCTTTCACATAGTGCTGCCGTAACGCACACCTGTCTCTCCATCGTCATTGCGAGCGTAGCGAAGCAATCCAGAATCTTTCCGCGGAGGGACTCTGGATTGCTTCGCTGCGCTCGCAATGACGATCGTGGCTGCTACTTCGCCGCTTCCGCGCTCGCCATCACCGGACGCACCGGATCGCCTTCGCGCAGCAGTGCGCCGGCGCGGGCGACGACGACGTCGCCTTCGTTGAGGCCGTCGCGGACCTCGATATTGCCGCCCGACATCAGGCCGGTCTCGACCCGCTTGGTCTCGACGCGGTTGCGCCGGATCACCTGGACCACGGTGCCCGCGGATGAATACTGCACGGCGGTCAGCGGCACCGCGACGTTGCAGCTCTGCCCGGTCTTGATCAGCGCGCGCCCGCTTGCGTTCAGGAGCAGCCGCTTCTGCGAGGAGATGCCGATATAGACCATCCCCTGCTGGATGTTCGGCTCGACGGTCGGACCGATGCGGCGCACCTTGCCGCCGATGTCGTCGCCGCTCGCGACCCGCACGGTCGCTTGCTGGTTGACCGCGAGCTTGCGCATGTCGCTGGTGGCGACGAGACCGACGAGATCGTATTCGCTGCGCGCCACGATCGTGAACAACGCCTCGCCCTTGGCCGAGGCGAAGTTGCCGATCTGCGCAGTCGAGGTCGCGATCACGCCCGCCACGGGGGCCGTCACCTGAAGCGTGCCGCCTTCGGGCAGCGCCAGCCGCGCCAGCACCTGGCCGGCGGTGGTGGTATCGCCGGCTTCCGCCAGAACGTCGGTGACCTTCAGGCCGGGACGTTCGGGCCGCACCGAGGTTTCCTCGCGCGCGATGATCGTACCGGTCGCCTCGACGATGTCGGAGAAGCAGGATTTCGCGACCTTCAGCACAGTGACCGCTGGTCCCTTGGGCGCGTCCGGATGGGAGCTTAAGGCGAGCAGGCCGGCAAATGCTGCGGGACGCAGGTTTCGAACGACGGCACGGGGCAAATGACGCATCGGAAATTCCACAGGAGCTATGCCTCCAATCGATAGCAGATGGCTGCCGCCCGCACTACGGCCGCGTCGTCCCAAGACGGGATGCCGCGCCGCCGCAGGCAATCGCGGCAAGTCCTTGATTAGTCGCGGGATTGGACAACAGGTTCGCTCCCCTCGGCCTGGTCGCCGTGGCTGCCTGCGCTTCGGGTGCGGCCGATTATGGCCTTCTCATCTGCCAGAGCCAACTGTATGGACCTACCTCAGGAAAGATGCGGTCTTGCCACCGCACAGCTGGCGGTTGAGACGAGATGCAGCAGTTCGTTTGCGAGCAGAATATCGTTCATTTCGAGCGCCTGCTCGATGAGGCGACCGATCCGACGGTCCAGAGCACCGTGCGCGCGCTGCTGGCATCGGCGAAGCGCCAGCTGGCGTTGCTGAACTCGGCTGCGTCCGGTGCCGATGCGACCCCGCTCGGACGGCGCCGGCGGCAGCATGTCGACGCCGCAACGATCCGGCGGCAATTCCAGCCGGAGTTCGACACCTCGCCGCATCCCTATATGCTGCTGGACCCGGGCCCGGGCCTGTCGATCGTCGACGTCAACGATGCCTATGCGGCTGCGACCCTCACCAGCCGGGCCGACGTCGTCGGCCGGTCGCTGTTCGAGGTATTTCCCGACAATCCCGACGATCCGCTCGCCGATGGCGTCAGCAATCTCTACGGCAGCTTACGGAGCGTCGGCGAGACGGGGCGTGCCCACGCCATGGCGATCCAGCGCTACGACATCCGGGATTCCGACGGCACCTTCGTCGAGCGTCATTGGCAGCCGATCAATTCGCCGATCCACGACGCGACCGGCCAACTGATTTTCCTGCTGCACCATGTCGAAGACGTCACGGCGCAGGTCACGGCGTCGCGGTAACCATCAGCCGCGGCGATCGCCCAGCAGCTTGCCGGTGGCGCGTTCGATCAGATGAAGCCGGGTGCAGGCCGGACAGGACACGGACACGAGCGTGCGATCGGCCGGCTCGTCGGTAAAACGATGCTGCACGTTCAGGCCGGTCTGAGGGCATTTGAAGACGATAGGTCGGTCCATGACCGAGATATGACGCCAAGCCGGGCCTTGCGAAATTACGGATGTTTACGTAGGTCGGCCGCGTCCATTCACGGCAGGCTCACGAACTCGACCCAGTTCGGCTTCTTGCCGGTGGGATAGGAATTCAGCTTGGCCAGCGCGCCGCTGCTCTGGTCGATGGCATGGACCGTCATGCCGTCCGAGAGCTCGCCGACCGCGGCGAGGTACCGCCCCGTTGGATCGATGGCGAAGCCGCGCGGCTGCTTCTCGGTCGGCACGCTGCCGATCGCGGTCAGCTTGCCGCTTGATCCATCGACCTTGTAGGCGGCGAGCGTGCTGGTGGTGCGCTCTGAGGCGTAGAGGAAGCGCCCGTCGGGAGTGATGTGGATGTCGGCGGCCCAAGGCTTCTTGTCCCAAGGCTTCTTGTCCCAAGGCTTCTTGTCGGGCTCCTTGGCACTGAATCCTTCAGGCAGGGCGGTGGTGCGCTGGATCTCCTTCCAGGCGCCGCTCGCGGCCTCATAGGCGAACGCCGCGACGTCGCCGTTCAGCTCGTGCAGGAGATAGACGAACTTGCCGCCCGGGTGAAACACGAAGTGCCGCGGTCCCGATTTCGCCGGCACCTTGTGGACCGGCGGATCGCCCGGCGTCAGCGTGCCGGAGGCGGCATCGAACGCGAAGCTCAGGACCTGGTCGGAGCCGAGATTGGTGGCGAACACGAAGCGGTTGTCGGGCGAGGGCAGGAAGGCGTGGGCGTTCAGACCGGTCGGGATCACCTGCTTGGGCTCGCCGACGACGCCATCTGCAAGGAGCGGATTCAGCGCGACCTTGTTGCCGCCATAGGAGGCGCTGAACAGGAACTTGCCGCTGCGGTCGATGGCGATATGAGCCATGCTGTCTGCGAGCGGTCCATTGCCGAGATGGCTGAGCCGGCCCGTCTTGGGATCGATCGCAAAGCTCACCGCGAGGTATGGCTGCGAGCGGATGCCGGCGATCAGCACGCGGTGGTCGGGCGTGATCGCGAGCGGTGTCGAGGAGCCGGGCTTTTCGACGCCCTTGAAGGTGGCCGTCTGCACGAGCGTCATCTCGCCGCTCTCGGCCATCCTGAACACGCTGATGTCGTTGCTGTCGGCATTGCCGACATAGGCGAAGGTCTCGGCCATTCCGGCACGGGCTCCAGAAATGAGAGTGAGAGAAGCGAACAGGATGGTGGCGATCGCAGCGCGTGATGCTTTGGATGCGGCTCCTCGGGGCGGTCTCGACGTCTGCCTCGACATCATTTTCGACATCGTTTTCGACATGGGCTCCTCCTGTCGCCGGCTCGCGGTGTCGCCGTTTGGCCGGCGAGGATAGCGGCAGGCGCGCGGGTGCACCAAATTCCAATGGGGATCAATCGATGCCAGAATCGCATCGGTGACGCCGGGCTGGCTGGTGCACCGCCGTCGTGCGGCAGTGCACTGCAAAGCGCGACGCTCCAATAAGCATACGGTTCGAAAAGGCAGATGCCGCTGCGAACCAATGCCGTGCGAGCGCATTGAACCGGCATGCCCCGTGAAAACGATCTCGAAGGTAAGGCCGACATGGGCGGCAAGCATGGCGGTCAAGCCGGTCAGCCCAAGCCTCCGCCGCGCCCCCAGGAGGGCGAGCGCGACGGCGACGTCGTGGCAAAGCGCCACACCGGCCAAACCGATCGCGCGCCGCCATCGACCAAACAAAAATAGCGCTTTGCCCCCGAGATCAGGTTCGCTCCGGGGGACGGCAGTCCCGCCTGTGGACTTGTCCCCGGGCGAAGGAAATCAAAGGGAGGGTGGCTCGTGTTTTGGATCTGTTGGAACACCGCCTGGTCGCTGATCATCAGCGGCATCATGGTCGCCACCATCGTCAGCCACCCCGACGCCGAATTCGCCGAGGTGCGAGCGGCGCGGCGATCGATGTGAGCTTCCCGATCTCGCGGGTTTGATCATCTTTTTAGCGAGGCCTGAGCAGACGAGGGCGGAGAGCCGCCGCGGTCAGGACTGCCTGCAGCCAGCGTGATCCCTGCCGCCGTCAGCCGGCCGCCCGCCGCGGCCTGACCGATGTGGCGGCGGCCGGGGACCGGGATTCCGTGACGTAGTCGGGAAGCTGAAACTTGCGCCGGTAGTCCTTCGGTGACACGCCGGCCTGCTTTCGAAACAAGCGGCGGAACGACGCCACATCCTCGTAGCCGACCTCGCGGCAGATATCCTCGATGGCCGTTTCCGTCGTCTCGAGCAGTTGCTTGGCCTCCTCGATGCGCAGCGTCTGCACATAAGCGAGCGGAGAATAGCCGGTCGCCGCGCGGAAGCGGCGATCGAATGAGCGCTTCGGCAATCCGGAGTGATGCACCAGCGCCGCAATGAGGTCCTGCCGCTGATAGTTCTGCGCGATGTAGTCCTGGCACTTCCTGACCACGCCGTCGCCGTGATCCACGTTCTGCACCATCGAGGCGAACGGCAACTGGCCGTCGCGATGCCACTGGTAGAGAAAGAGCTTCGAGATACGGATCGCCTCTTCCGTCCCGCCATATTTCGCGACGATCAGCAGCGCGAGATCCTGCCAGGACGATGCGCCGCCTCCGCAGACGAGATTGTGTCCCGGGCCGTTCTGCACCAGGACGCGCTCCATGCGGAGCTTGATCTTGGGGAAATGCTTTCGAAACACCGGCTCGTAGACCCAGTGTGTGGTTGCCTCGCAGCCGTCGAGCAGACCGGCCTCGGCGAGCACGAGAGACCCGCCGCAGGATCCGTACATCTGCGCGCCCGCTTCGTGCATCCGCCTGATCCATGCAATGAGCCGGCGATCGAGCACGGCGGTGCCCGTCTCTGCCGTGACGATCACATTGGGCACGAACACGATGTCGGTCGATTTAACGTGATCGGCCAGGTCCTGCGGCAGGATGCTGACGCCAGTGATCAGCTTGATCGGGCCGGGCTCGGCGCCCACCAGCCGCGGTTCGAACAGGCCCTCCGGCGTGCCGCCCTTGACGCCGTCCCACACCCGTCCCGCGCCCCACAACGTATCGAATACGCCGTAGATGATCGACGGATCGCATTCGGCGAACACCGGAATACTCACGCGTACACGTCCACGTGACATTCTGCAGCCTCTGGCTCGATTGGCTCGAAACTGACTATTCTGCCTCTCCATCCGCAAGTCCAGACACCGTATGTCGCACCTCAACGGCGCATCTCCGCGCCTCGAGGAGGAAGGCATGAACCTGGATGAGAGAAAGCTCGAGCAGCTGCTCGGACTGGTCGTCAACGAACTCGGCGCTGCCTCCAATGCGGCGCTGGTCGTGCTCGGCGATCGACTGGGATTATTCCGCGCTTTGGCCGAAAGCCCGATGACGTCAGCCGAGCTGGCCAAGCGAACAGGGACTCACGAACGCTACGTTCGCGAATGGCTGTCGTCACAGGCGGCCTCTGGCTTCGTGAGCTTTGATGCGACGAACGACACGTTCTGCATGACACCGGAGCAGACGGCCGTATTCGCGGATGAGAACAGTCCGGTGGCGATGGTCGGCGGCTTCAGCCTGCTGCCGGCAGTCTACCACGACGAGCCGCGACTGGCCGAGGCGTTCAAGACCGGCAAGGGCCTGCGCTGGAGCGATCATTGCAATTGCATGTCCTGCGGCGTCGACCGCTTCTTCCGGCCCGGCTATCGCGCGCATCTGATCGCCGAATGGCTGCCTGCGCTGGACGGCGTCGTCGAGAAGCTGGAGCGAGGTGCCAGGGTCGCGGACGTCGGTTGCGGTCACGGCTATTCGACCCGGCTGATGGCCGAAGCATTCCCGAACTCGGATTTCATCGGCATCGACTACGACGAGGCCTCGATCGACTGCGCACGGTCCGAAATCTCCGGCGCGCGCAATCTGCGTTTCGAGGTTGCCAAGGCGCAGGATTTCGCAGGATCGGGCTTCGATCTCGTGACGATGTTCGACGCGCTGCACGACATGGGCGACCCCGTCGGCGCAGCCCGCCACATTCGCGCTGCGCTGAAGCAGGACGGCACGCTGATGCTGGTGGAGCCGGCGGCGGGGGACAGTCTGGCCGACAATCTCAATCCGGTCGGGCGGGTCTATTATGCGGGCTCCACCCACATCTGTCTTCCGACGTCGCTGAGCCAGGACGTCGGTCTGGGACTCGGGGCGCAGGCTGGCGAGAAGCGTATCGCGCAGGTGTTGCGGCAAGGCGGCTTCTCGCAGATCGGCAAGGCTGCCGGCTCGCCCTTCAACATGATCCTGGAGGCGCGGCCATGACGGCCGCGCCCATCCTTGCGCGATCCATCAGCACGATTGCAGTCCGGGAGCACACTGCGGACGCGAGGCGAGAACAGCCGTGATCGACATCGTCTTCTATCTCCTTCTCGCCCGCACCTCGCTGGTCGCCAGCCTGCCCCGCCTGTCCTGGCGGCGGCTGGCTGCGCTCGGCCGCCGTCGTTGGCGCGCGTTCTGGGCGGTCACCGCGGGCGCGTGAGCGATGCCGGTGCTAAGCTGCCGCCTGCGCTGCCAGCAGCTGCTTCAGTTTCGCCGCAGGCACCGCGGGGCTGAACAGCCAGCCCTGCATCTGGCTGCAGCCGAACCGGCGCAGCACCTCGCGCTGAGCCTCGGTCTCGACGCCTTCGGCCGTTGTCGCCATGTGGCGGGCGGCGGCCATGTGCACCACGGCCCGCACGATCGGCGAGGAATCCTCGGGCTCGCCGATGTCGCTGATGAAGCTGCGGTCGATCTTGATCTTGTCGAAGGGGAAGCGGTGCAGATAGCTCAGCGAGGAGTAGCCGGTGCCGAAATCGTCGAGCGCGATGCGCACGCCCAGCTCGCGCAGCTGCTGGAGGATCGTCAGTGCCTCCTCGTCGTCGCGGATCAGGACGGTCTCGGTGATCTCGAGCTCGAGTCGTCCCGGCGCGAGCCCTGACTCCGCGAGCGCGGCGGCGACCTTGAGCGCCAGCGTGCGCGAGCGGAACTGGACCGGCGAGACGTTGACCGCGATGTGAATCTGGCCGGGCCATGATGCGGCTTCGAGGCAGGCCTGCTTCAGTACCCACTCGCCGATCTCGCCGATCAGGCCGGTCTCTTCCGCAACGGGAATGAAGTCCGCGGGCGAGACCATGCCGCGCTCCGGGTGGCGCCAGCGCAGCAGCGCCTCGCAGCCGGTGACCACATTGGCCGCGAGGTCGACCAGCGGCTGGTAGTGCACCTCGAACTCGCCGCGCGCGAGCGCGTGACGCAAATCGAGCTCGAGCTGCCGGCGCTGCCGCGCCTTGGCGTCGTATTCCGGTGCGAAGACGCGGAAGGTGCGGCGCCCTTCCGATTTCGCCGCATACATCGCAAGATCGGCGCGCTTGAGCAGATCGTCGAGATTGTCGCCGTGATCGGGCGCGATGGCGATGCCGATGCTGGCATCGGTCGGGACCTCCTGGCCCTTGCAGTTCACCGGCGCGCGCAACGCCCCGAGGATCTTCTCCGCCAGCGCCGTCAATTCGGCCGGATCGCTGGTACCGGCCTTCACGATGGCGAATTCGTCGCCGCCGAGCCGCGCGACCATGTCGTTGCCGGTGACGCAGGCGCGCAAGCGGCTCGCCACCTGGCGCAGCAATTCGTCGCCGACCTCGTGGCCCAGCGAATCGTTGACGCCCTTGAATTCGTCGACGTCGATGTAGAGGATCGCGAACGGCTTGCCCTGGCCGAGTTCGGCGACGCGGCGCTCCAGATGTCCGCGCAGCAGCGCGCGATTGGGAAGATCGGTCAGCGCGTCGTAATGCGCCATATGGGCGATGCGCTCGTCGGCGCGGATGCGCTCGCTGACGTCGTCATGGGTGGCAAGCCAGCCGCCGGCGGCGCCGGGCTGGTTCTTGATCTCGATCAGGCGGCCGTCGGCGGTCTCGACGATGGCGCTCTGGGTGCGGCCGGCATTGCTCAGGATGTCATCGCAATAGGCCTCGACGTCGCCCTGGAACGAGCCGGTGTCCCGGCGGTGCCGGATCACGTCGCGGAAATGGACGCCCGGCTTCACCACCTCGGCCGACAGACCATACATCTCGATGTAGCGCCGGTTGCAGACGATCAGCCGCTCGTCCTGGTCGAACATCAGCAGGCCCTGCGTCATGGTGTTCATGGCGGTGTCGAGCCGCTGCTTCTCCAGCGAGAGCCGGTGCGTCACCTGGCGGAAGATCAGATAGAGCGTGAGCACGAGCAGGCCGATCGACAGCACGGCCACGGTGACGAAGAATTTCGTCTGCGTGCGCCAGGTCGCCAGCGTCGCATCCAGCGACTTGGTCGCAACCACCACCAGCGGCTCGCCGGCGAGCAGGCGCGAGGCGACGATGCGGTCCTTGCCGTCGATCGGGCTTGCGAGCTGGGTGGTGACGAAGGTGCGCTCGAACACCGCCATCTGCTCCGGCGTGCCCTTGCGGAAGTTCTGCCCGATCATGTCGTCGACGCGCGGAATGCGCGCGAGCAGCTGGCCGTTCTGGTGATGCATCGCGATCGAGGAATCCTCGCCGAGGCCGGTCGAGGCAAAGAAGGATTCGAGCTGCTCGGGCGCGATCGCACGCGAGACCAGCCCGAAGAATTCGCCGTGCGGGCCGGAGACGCGCCGCGCGAACACGATCGCCGGTCCGCTGCCGAGCCGGCCCTGCACGACCTCGACCTCTTCCTGCGCAGCCGGATCGTTCTTGAGGCGATTGAAATAGGCGCGATCGGCGACCGAGATGTCGGCGACCGGCCAGCGCCGCGACGAGTTGATCAGCACGCCCCTGGAATCGAACAGATTGGCGCCGGCAACGTCGAACCAGCCGCTGGCTTTTGCACGCATCACCTCGTGCATGGCCAGTGTGCCCATCTCGCTGCGGAACACGTCGGCGGATTCCATGCCGCGGCTTTCGAGCTCGGCGACGATGCTCTTCTGGAGCACCGCGAAATCCTCGAACTGGCGGTCGAAATGCCGGGCCAGCATGCGGACGGAGTTCTCCAGGCTGTCGCGGCCGCTCTCGATGGCATTTTGCCGAAAGCGGTCGACCGTGAGCGCGGTGCCGAAGGCGGTTGCGGCCATCAGCACGAAGCCGCCGGCGATCAGCCACGTCAGCGGCGCCCCGCGCCAGCGGCGCAGCAACGCGCGCAGTCGCGCGGTCCATCGGATCGATGTGCCCATCCAGCCCTCCCGTGGGATGCAAGATGCAGCAAAACCGACAAGACCCCGTTACCAGCAAGCGTTAGGAAAGTATGAATCGCGCGAAATCGGGAAGCTGGTTCTCCGCAGCCCTGCCTCCCGGGTGCGGTCGAGACTCACCGCTTGATCTCCCACCGGAGCGATTCCGCGTTCGCCTTGGCGAACTCCGCCGGCACGTCGAAGGTGCCCGTCTGGAGGTCGTAGCGGCAGCGCCAGCCGGCGAGGCCCTTCACCGCGACGTTCCTGGGATGCTTGTCCATTTCGCCCGACAGCGAGATCACGAGGTAGCGGTTCTCGGGCCAGCGAACGCCGAGATTGCGATAGGCCTCGTCCGTGCCCTTCACGAGATTGGCCGAGATGTGATCGTCGAGCTTCATCTTCCTCGTGTCCGTGCGGCTGCGAAAATAGGCCCAGGCGAGCTCGCTGAGCGGCTTTTGCGTCGCACTGACGAAGGTGCCCTTCTCGGCACGATAGAGATGGAGGTCCTTGGAGCCGGAGCCGGTCTTTTGTATCCGCACCAGCCATTGCGAGTCGCTGGTGAAGCGGAAGGCGGCCGGATAGTCCTGCTCGGGCTTCAGCTCGGTCATCTCTTCGCCGCGTCGCGCCCAGACCTGCCACTTGATGTCGGAATCCTGGCCCTCCCTCACATATTGCTCGAGCCTGGTGGCGCCATCGGGCGAGGTGAAGGCGAGATCGGCATCGCCGGAAAGGGTGAAGCCCGCCGGCGGGCGGGAGGCGGGTGAGGCGGCCAGCGTCAGGACGAGCGCTAGCCAGCAGGCGGGACGGAGAAATACGGCCACGAGAAATTCCCTGGAGACATGCCGCGATACGGCCTCGACGATTGGACGCCGGCGCGGTTGCGCCGGTTCATCCCGGGTGCCCGGGGATCGCGGCTTATCATCCCATCGACCGTCTTGCTGCCGCAGCCAAATCGGCGCACCTTGCCGGCCTCGGCTGATTTGCCATCCAAGGTCCTTTCAGATGATCACCGCGTCCAAGGCCTTCATTGCCTTCTGTCTTCTCGCGCTGGCCGGCACCGCGCTGGTGATCGGCCCGACCGAGCTGCGCCGCCTGCTGCCGGACGGATCGAAGACCGCCGTCGCCGCCAAGCCGGAGGCCAAGGTGGATCCCAACAAGCCAGATCCCAAGCTCGAATCCAAAGCTGAAGCCAGGGTCGAGCCCAAACCCGAAGCGCTCAAGCCGGACCAGCCCAAGCTTGCCGCCGTCGCGTCGCCGGCGCCGGCCCCCGCACCCGAGCCGAAGCCGGGCGCGCTGGCCGAGACCCAGAAGCAGGTCACGGCCGCGCTCGCCGATCTCGCGCCGGTCAAGCCGCCGCCGGCGGTTGCGGATGGTGGCCCCCGTTTCGACGTCGCCCGCATCGACGATCACGGCGAGGCGGCGGTGATCGCGGGCCGCGCCGCGCCGGGTGCGAAGGTCGAGCTGCTGCGCGACGGCAAGCCGCTCGATAC
>NZ_LSIC01000166.1 GCF_001556045.1 Bradyrhizobium sp. CCH5-F6 | reverse complement strand
CGGCGACTTGAAAGAGCGTGACGGGGACCATCAGGGTGCGGGCGAGGTCGAAAGCGTGGTTCTGGGCGAGGGAGAGGTCGTGCGCCATTTTGAGGCTCCATCCGGAGCGGGCCAATTCCCGCTGATGGCTCCTCGAAGGTCCGGCCCCGGTCGCGATCACCGCGCAGGCGCAGCCAAGCGGCCGCACGCTCGCGTAGCGGACCCTTGATGGGTTGATCGTGGAAGATCCGGGGATGGACCAGGACGCCATCAGACGAAGCGGGATTGGACCGCCTCCGGTGCGAGCCGTGCCAGGCGCGATCTTTCCGTTCCCCGGATGAAACGCCGATCCACGCGACGTCCCGAGCCGGTCCAGCGCGGAGCCTCCGTCCTGACCCGCAACGACGGTCTGTCGACGGCGCCGCATACCGTTCCCGACCACGCCGACGCCGCATTTCGCGAAGCGCTCGACGATCCGGTCGGCAAGACGGCATGGGGTCCTGGGTATGGGATATCGCGGGCCAGGCCGATGCCGGAGCCACCTGCGCGAGCAGCGGCCGCAGTCCGCCCTTCCGGAGGCCGAGCTATGACGCCGGAACCCACGGCCCCGCCAGGGGCCGGGTCCGCTTTCGGCGACCAGCACGACCACTGCGCCGCCGGCAAACGCGTTTATAAAAAGGAGGCGAACGAAGCCGCCTCCCCATGTGCGTGATGCACGCCTTGTCTAGAACGGAAGCTTGCCCCACTCGGGGCTCGCTCGCAATTCAGCGAGCAACGCATCACGCTCGGCGATACGCTTGTCGAGTGCGAACTTGGTCCAGTGCCGCTCGATTTCTGATGCGATGGAGCTTTCGAAGCCGGCGCGCAGATCACCGATGATCCGGTCGAGATTATCCATGATCAGGTCGAAGTTTTTGAGTGTGTACGTGTCCATGATCGGCTCCTTCGTTTCAATGACGAAGGCGGCCCATCGTTTCTTGACGAGCGGGTCAGGGACCGCGGAGCGGCCGCCAAAGGCGGGGAGCGGGGGAGCCGATTTTCAGCCGCCGCCCTCATCGGGCGGCGGCTGAAAATTGGGGGAACCGCTCTCCTTGACGCGGGAGGAAATACGATAGGCTGGGACGTCATTGTCAGAGAGAACCACGGCCCCGCCAGGGGCCGTGTCCGTATCCGGCGATCAGCCGGCCCTCTCATTCTCCGTGTGTCTCGGCGATCGCAATCTCACGCCGGCGGGGCCGCATCGCGAGAGGATCGTGACCCGAATGGGGTGCGCCGTTGTGGCGTGGAGAAGAAGAAGGAGTGTTCGAAAGAATGGAGCCTACTGGTTTGGCTCTTACTCACCCGGCTTACCGGTGTCGGAAACGACTGAAATCCCGAAAGGGGAACGGGACCAGAGCATGCCGGGAAAAGGCTCGAAATTGGGCGCCGCAGTCCGGTGGAGAGCACAGAGTAAGGTGTGCATGGTGAAAGCTGATATGCCTGAATCCCAGTTTCCAGTTGCTAAAGGGTTGGCTGTAGCGAATGCGGCTGAAACGCTATGTCGTGCGAGATGGAAAGCACTGCCCTGTGCGCCCCATCACCAGTTCGCGCGGGACGACTTCCATCGGAAGGTCAAGGAAATAAACGGGACACCTAAACACACCGCGACTCCTCACACACGCAACTACGGGATCGCCTGCAGCAGGTTCAAGGTTGAATCTGTATGGCGACGGAGCCGTCATAGTACCCAAATGCCCTGCGTAATGGCAGGGACAGCCGTCGACAGGCGGACGAGCACGCGTATAAGTCCGGCCAGTCCGGTCGAAAGCGCCTCTGATCGGGGGAAGGACGATGCCGCCAATAACGGCATTTGCAGTATGCAAAGAAGACGTTCTTTGACGGAGAGGTACTGCTGATGCAGGCCGCGACTATCCAGAAAAGAATTGAATCAATACCGACATTGTCCGGGTCGGGAAGGAAGATAAACGGCCTTCACCGCCTGTTGAGGTCTTCGTACCTCTTCGAGCGGGCATACGAAAAGGTTTCTCGGAACAAAGGAGCCAGCACGCCGGGAATTGATGGCAAAACTTTTGACGGAATAACGTCGTCAGAGTTGGCCGACATTGCCGCGCGTGTATCGGAAGGTACTTATCGCTTCCGACCAGCCCGACGGGTCTATATTCCGAAGGGCAACGGCAAAACACGACCGCTGGGCATACCCACGGTGGAGGACCGGCTCGTCCAAGAGGCCGTCAGGATCATTCTCGAAGCAATCTACGAGCCCGTGTTTCTCGATGAGTCACATGGGTTCCGCCCGAGGCGATCCTGTCATAGCGCCCTTGAACTTATCAAGAAAACTTGGACGGGTTGTAAATGGCTGATCGAAGTGGATGTGCGCGGGTTCTTCGACAACATCGACCACGATATTCTGCTTGAACTTCTAAAGAGGCGTATCGATGACGATAGGTTCATCGAACTGATCGAAGGAATGCTCAAAGCGGGCTATATGGAAGATTGGGTCTTCGAACGCACGTACAGCGGCACGCCACAGGGCGGGGTTGTCTCGCCCCTGCTTGCCAACATCTATCTGCACGAACTCGACCAGTTCATGCAGACGTTGCGGGTGAGCTTTGATCAGGGCCGCAAACGGCGTCCGTTTGCGGCCTACGCGGCGTTACAACATCGCGTCCATCGCCTTCGCCGAGAAGTTGAACGGCTCCGTGCCACTAGCGCGGATCAGGGTCAGATTAACGCCGTGATGGCGCAGATCGAAGCCCTCAATAGGGAAAGGCGGAAAATGCCGTCCGTCGATCCTATGGACCCAAACTTCAAAAGGCTCCGTTACTGCCGATATGCCGACGACTTCCTGATCGGCATCATCGGCAGCAAGCAGGAGGCGCGTGAGATCATGACTTCCGTCGAACAACACTTGACGGAAACCCTGAAGCTCGCCGTGGCGCCCGAGAAAAGTGGGGTCCATGCCGCATCAAAAGGGGTAACCTTTCTTGGCTACCGCATATCGACATTTACCTCGACCGGCGCCGGACGGAAGTCCGACCGGAAGGGCCCCGATGGGCGCAAGTGGCGCATCTTACGTCGCCCGACCACCGGCAATGTCAGCCTGCGTGTGCCACGAGAAAGGGTCACTGCGTTCTGTCGCAGACATGGCTATGGCGATCTCGCCAGAAAGAATGGCCATCGACGGGTACAATTCGCACATACCAGCGATCGCAACATCGTCCTCGCCTATAACTCGGAGTTCCGTGGCTTTGCCAACTATTATGTGTTGGCCGATGACGTCAAAAAGGCGTTAGGGCTGTTGGAACTGGTGACGTTACGCAGTCTCGTGAAAACGCTGGCGATGCGTCATCGGACAACAACGGCAAAGATCAGGGCACGCTTGAGCAAGGGCACGGATTACGAGGTTTCCTCGGTAATACGTGGTGAAGTTCGCAGCCTCAAACTGTGGCGACTAAAGCATCTACGCCGCCTCTCCTGGACAAGTCCAGTCGTGGACAATGTCACAAAGGGAGCGTGGTGGGTCAAAAGTCCAAACGACCTCATCGACCGACTGGATACGCGCGAATGCGGCATCTGTGGCGATACGCGTGGGCCGTTCGTAGTGCATCATCGTCAGAGCGATCGGCATTTCCGCGACAAACCGTTGACGAACCGGAACTTGGGGACCGCGCTGCGCCGGACGATGATCTTCTGTCCAGCCTGCAGGGAAGTCGCAAGTTCCCGTCGGGAGATACCGCATATGGAGAGCCGTGTGCATTGAAAGGTGCACGCACGGTTCGGAGGGAGGCGTAGGGGTATTCTGTTCGCAGATGCCCCACGCCTACCCTACCCGAAACCGCGCAGCGGGTTCGGTTCGCGCAGCGAATAGAGCCGTGCCCCGAAGGGCCTCGCCCAAAATCTGCCGATGTCGAAGTGGATGCCGGATCGAAAGATGATCTGTATCGGCAACAACCAGACACCACCCCCAACATCTGTTCCCGTCGAGGCAAGAGACGGACAGACCAGCGGATATAGCTTAAGTCGAAGACGATGCTTCCGGGAAGTTGGCGCGCAGATACTCGGCAGCCGCTTCAGCTGTCGGAAACGCGGCAAGTTGGCGCGGCTCTTCGTCGGGCCGCTGCGGCTGCCGGATCACCGTCACCTGACCGCCTTCAAGACAGGCGTTGGGCCGCTCCCGGAACTTCAGCCATTCAGCCTGCTTCGCTTCGGCCAACGCGCAGGCAGCATCGTAATCGTCCGCGAAACCGAAATGGGTTGAGCGATCCCACGCCCCGCCATTCAGGCATCGGACCTCGATGCGACCATCCGGTCGTGTGAGGCCGTAAGGGCGATCCCACCATTGATCGAGCTGCGCCTTGCTGCGCGTGTCGTTCGGGGTCGCGTCGAACGTCTTGGGCAATTTGGGGTCGAGTGGAATCCGGTTCGGCATGGAGATCCTCAAATCCGGAAAGAAATTGCCAGAGAGCGAGACGAATTGGGAGAGTAAAATTCGCTTGAGGGCAGACGATTCATGCGCCGACGACAGGGACACGGGCGCCGGCTATGGCGCCCGCACGGCCGACGCGGAAAAACCTCCCTCACTGGGGAGGCTCCTCCGCCCAGGTGGCGAGGATCGCGTCGCGCTCGGCGATCGCCGCCGCCAGCTCGCCCTCGATGCAGCGCCGCTCGTCGGCGTAGACGGCGTTCCTGAGTTCGGCCCGAAGCTCTTCAATGTGTTGATCGATCGACATGGTGTCGTCTCCTTGACGTTTGTGAAAGACGACGCCCGCGGTCATGGCGGATCGGAGGGATCAAGGAGCGCGAAGCGACCGGCGGAGCCGGCGTGCGGAGGAGCCGATTTTGTTGAAGCGGAGGGAACCGGCGCGGAGGCAAAATTGGAGGTGCCGCAGTCCTTGAGGCCTTCGGAGCGCCATGGCACCCTTGGACGAACTGAGCAGTCCCCCGTTCCCGGTTGTGCGCCCGGCAAGCCGGAAGCGGGCTCGATGCCCGGTTCCGGCTTCATTCAGCGCGCAAGAAGCCCCGCCTTGGCGGCGGGGTTCCTGCGTCGCGGGGATCAGGCGTCCCGCTTCGGGCGGTTCCAGATCAGGGCGTAGTCCCCGTCCGTCTGGCTCGGCCACAGCGCTGCGATGATCGGGACGTTGAAGCTCGGGTCGTCGAGTTTGACGGAGATGTAGGGCTCGCCGTCGTTGGAGACCTGGTTCCAGCCTGCGCCGACCTCGACGCCGTTGCCGGCGGTGATGCGGAAGTCCGGGGCGTCGCGGGAGACGCGGTCGATCGGGTTGAGGCGGGCCTTGAAGCCGACGGTGAGGGTGCGGACGTTGCCGACGATGCCGTTTTAGGTCAGTTGGCAACCGTCTTTCTGAAATGAAGCGGTTGATCCGATAGCGAC
>NZ_LSIC01000165.1 GCF_001556045.1 Bradyrhizobium sp. CCH5-F6 | reverse complement strand
GCGATGCCTTCGGCCCGCGCTCTACTCGTCGCTTCGCTCCTCACCGAGCCACCCTACGGGTGTCTCGGCCCTCCGGGTAACGATCGCTATCGCAAGCGCTCGCTTCGCTCGCACCGCATCTTGTCGCAAATCGCCGCGCGTACCGAGACACTGTTGGCCTGGAAGTTGGGCGCTCGGAACCAGCGACAGAGGAGGGCAGGATAAAAGCCGCAAGGTGCGGCCGGTCGGTCGGTTGGGAAATGTTAGCAAATTCAAGCATGCGCTAAACATTGCGAGGGTACCGCGCAATTTGTCATTCGCGATAGGCCATTGTTCTTTCTCAGTTTTCGACACCTTGCGGCGGGCACAATGAGCCGCAACGACGATTTCCGCATCCGTCCAGGCCGTATCCGCTCGACCCGCGCGCCCAAAGCAAAGTCGTTTCTCGCGCAGGCCCTCAAAGCCGCTCAGAAAGCAGGCGGTCTCCCAGGCGGCCGAGCCAAGAGAGGCGGCTCGTTCGGTCGCGGCCGGGCGGCGAGCCTTGCCGCAGCGCGGCTCCTCAACAACCGCGCTCGCGGCGCTATGGTCAAGGCGCGTGTGGTACGCCGGATGCGCTCGCCCGGAGCACTGCGAGCCCATATCGGTTATCTCAAGCGCGACGGCGTCACCCGCGACGGATCGCCGGGTAAACTCTTTGATGCTGCTGGCGATGATGCGGATGGCCGGGCTTTTGTGGAGCGATGCGACGGGGACCGGCATCATTTCCGGTTCATCGTTTCGCCGGATGATGCCGACGAACTGGAAAGCTTGCGGAGTTGTACCCGCGAACTGATGGACCAGGCATCGCGCGATCTCGGTACGCGGCTAGACTGGGTCGCCGTCGATCATTGGAATACCGAACACCCCCATATTCATATCCTCGTGCGAGGCCGCACTGATGATGGTTCAGATCTCGTCATCAGCCGCGATTACATCGGGATCGGCTTGCGGGCGCGTGCCGGAGATCTTGTTACCCGGGAACTCGGCCCGCGATCGGAGCTCGAGATCCGGCGCGGCCTTGAAGCGGAGGTCACAAGCGAACGCTGGACCAAGCTTGATCGGGTGTTGGGCCGGGAAGCGGGAACGGCGGAAGGGGTTATCGATCTTCGGCCAGGAGGCGATGGCGGACGCGATCCGCTGCGGGAGATTCGGATCGGCCGCATGCGGACCCTCGAGCGGCTCGGGCTTGCGGAGCCGGCCGGTCCCGCGCGCTGGGTTCTGGCCGCCGACGCGGAACAGCGCTTGCGGGCGCTTGGGGAACGCGGCGATATCATTAAGCGGCTGCACAAGACTCTTACCAAGGACGGCGTATCTCGCGCGCCATCAGCCTGGGCGCTTGAGGGCGAAGCCCACGGCGAACCCGTGATCGGCCGTCTCATCGCCCGCGGGCTTGATGACGAGTTGAGGGGAACCGCGTTCGCTGTTGTCGACGGAGTTGACGGGCGTGTGCATCATCTCAAACTCCCCGACCTCGATACGGCCGGCGACGGTCCGATCGGCGGCATTGTGGAGTTGCGCCGGTTTGAGGATGCGAAAGGCCGCCAACGCATTGCGCTTGCCGTCCGCTCGGACTTCAATCTCGACCAGCAAGTAGCGGCGGACGGGGCGACCTGGCTCGACCGGCGCTTGGTTGCCCGCGAACCCGCCGATCTCTCGCACTCTGGATTCGGCGCCGAAGTCCGCACCGCGCTTGATCGGCGGATCGACGTGTTGGCGGAGAGGGGTCTGGTCCGCCGCGATGGAGACAAGGTTGTTGTCGGCCGCAATCTGATCGGGACCTTGCGCAACCGAGAACTCGACAGCGTGGGTCGGCGCTTGGCGGAGGAAACGGGGTTGGCGCATATGCCGGCTGAGTCCGGCGAGGCCGTTTCAGGGGTCTATCGCCGAAGACTGTCGCTGGCCTCCGGCCGGTTTGCGATGATCGACAACGGCCTGGGCTTCCAACTCGTGCCCTGGATACCGTCCCTTGAGCGTGAACTTGGCAAGCATGTAAACGGCATCGCCGGTCCCGGCGGCGTCGACTGGAGTTTTGGACGCAAGCGCGACCTT
>NZ_LSIC01000164.1 GCF_001556045.1 Bradyrhizobium sp. CCH5-F6 | reverse complement strand
GGTGGTGCCGGCGGCGGGTTGTTGGCGACGACGGCCGGCGCAGCGGGAGGCGCAGGCGGCGGTGTCGTTGCGGGGCGCGATCCGCCAGCCCCCGGAATGAACGAGAAATCCTCGGCCAATGACGAGGAGATCCACGGCACCTGCTCGCCGCGCGAGGCGCGGGTGACGCCCATCTTGGTGCGGTTCAGCGTCTCCTCGGCCATCAGGTCGGGGACGCGGATTTCCTTCAGCAGTTCCTGGACGAACAGGCTGCGCTCGCCGCCGGCGTCCGAGACCACCGAGGCCAACGCCGCCGAATACATCACCAGCGTTCCGTTCGGCGCAATGACCGGGGTCAGGCCGGCCGAGAAGCTGCGGAACCGCCGCTCGAACGGGTTGCGCCTGCTAGCGTCGATCAGCGCAATCTTGACGCCGGCGCCGCGGGTGTTGAGCTCGCCCAGGATGGTCTCGAGGCTGAAGCCGTCGCGGCGCACGTCGGATTCGGTCCAGATCTGTGCGTCGACCGGCAGCAGATAGCTCTGGCGCGCCGACTGGATCCCGAAACCGCTGAAGAACACCAGCGCCACCGATCCCGGCTTGATCTTGCCGTAGAGCTTGTCGAAGGCGCGGCGCATGCCGTCGCCGGTCAGGTTCTCGCCGATCTCGACCGAAAAGCCGTCGCGCTTGAGCTCGTCGGCGACATCACGCGCGTCGTTGATGGGTTCTTTCAGCGGGGCATCCGCATCCGGATATTTTGCGTTGCCGATGACCAGCGCAAAACGGTCGCCGGCGGCCAGCGATGGGGCCGTCGGAACAAGCGAGATGAGCAAGGGCAGAAGGAAAAAGAAGCGAATTTTCATAATCAGCGCGGTCCAGCCAAAAAGGCGCCGTTCCAGCTTGCGCCGCGGCGACCTTAACTTACGCTCTAAGCATTATCAAACCGGGGACGGGGGGCGTCAACCGCTTGGAGATTCGACCTTATCGGGATTATTGACGGTAACGGAAGGACGTCGCGCGAGCGGAATGGAGGGGCTGTCATGACGGTACTCGGCGCGACCTGGTTCGATCCAATCGGCAGCATGCTAGGGCAACCATGACGATGAAAATGTGATTGGTCTCACATTGCGGGGCCGGCACCGGCACAGCGCCTCGTTTGACCTTTCCTGCCGACGATGGCTTGGTGAGCTCGATCGTCCCAGAAGATTCAACTCAGAAAAGCAAGACCATGGGAAACGTCTACGAAATCTACGCCCTGCGTTACGCGACGATGTCGCCGCGCACCCCCCACATGAACTTTCTGGTGCCAGATCCACATGATAGTGCGGCGCAGGACCTCGACTATTTCGTCTGGCTGATCCGTGGCGGTGGCCGCGACATCCTGGTCGACACCGGCTTCAACGCCGAGGAGGCGAGCGCCCGGGCGCGCAAGTTGACGCTCAATCCGGTCGACGCGCTGGAGCGTTTCGGCGTCGCTGCGTCCGCGATTCGCGACGTCATCGTGACGCATCTGCATTACGATCACGCCGGCAATCTCGATCGCTTCCCGCATGCCCGCTTCCATCTTCAGGAGCGCGAGATGGCTTACGCGACCGGCCGCTGCATGTGCAACGGCCTGTTGCGCCATCCGTTCTCGGTCGAGCACGTCACGCAGATGGTGCGCCACGTCTATGGCGAGCGCGTCACTTTCTATTCCGGCGACGGCGAGGTCGCGCCCGGCGTCACCGTGCATCGTGTCGGCGGCCATTCCGACGGTTTGCAGGTGGTCAGGGTCGAGACCGCGCGCGGGCCGGTGGTGCTCGCCTCCGATGCCGCGCATTACTACGCCAATCTGCAACGCCGCAGCCCGTTCCCGATCGTCTACAATGTCGGCGACATGACGCAGGGCTGGGAGACGATCGAGCGCCTCTCCGGGCATCCGGATCGTTTCATACCCGGGCATGATCCGATCGTGACGGAGATCTATCCGCGCGCCAGCGACAAGGTCGACGCCTGGGCGCTGCATCTGCCGCCGACGAGATCTTTTGCGAAGTGATGGTGGCGACCCGCGGCGTGACTACGGGCCTCAATGTCAGGCCCGGTTGAGGCCTCAAGCCGTTATTTGTTCAACTGCTCTTGGCGTCCGCGCAATACGGTTTGGCGAGACTCGGCCAAACTGAATTTCTCAATGGGAGCCTTGTCGGTGGATGAAATAGCTCTGTGCGCCGGATGGGCCGCGCTCTTGACCCCAAAGGGAGCAATGTCGGTCGAGCGGTAATAGAGTCGCTCGGGCTCGGCGGTGAAGCGGCCACAGCACATCAACTCAAAAAAGGTCAGATGCTGGTCTGCCTCCCACACGGAAATATCGATCCACTCGGGAACTTTTTGATCTCGCCACAACAGGGAAGTCACGGCGTCGGCCGTCAGCGGTCCAACGCGTTTCCCGTGTTTTTCAAAGTCGTTAGGGAAAATGATCTCATCTCCCACGAGGGGATTCTTGTCATATGAACAATTCAACAAGACCCAGAACGCATAGGCGCCAGGCAGAGAATCAAGAACGTAACGCGCCGCGAACTCTCGGCTACGCTCACTGGCAAGAAGGAGATGATCAAGGAATACTTCACGATCCATATTGATCTCTTTATCACCGAAGCCAAGTACGAATATTCCCTCGACGATGTTTTTTGACGGAGCGAGCGCCGCTAAATATTGAGCCGGAAAGGGTGCAACGGCCGACGTCTGCGCCCTTCAGCGTCCTAATACGCCTGCTTGGCGTCGGCTTCCTGGCTTGTCTGGATCAGGTCGAGGCTCTGCTCGATCTTGCCGAGCAGGGCCGACAGCTGCTTGCGCTCCTGCGCGGAGAGGCAGGCGAGGATTTCATCCTCCCGCCGCAGCAATTGCGGAAACAGCTCCTCGTACAGCGCGCGGCCCTTCTTCGTCAGTTGCAGGCGGAATTCGCGGCGGTCGGCTTCGTTCTCGACCCGCTCGATCAGGTTGGCGTTGAGCAGCGTCGTCACCGCGCGGCTGATGGTGGATTTGTGCGTGCGGGTGCATTGCGAGATGAATTGCGCGCTGCAGGCATCGTTGCGGAAGCCGAGCGTGGCGATCACGCGCCAGGCTGGAATATCGAGACCATGCCGCTCCTGATATTCGACCGAAAGCGCGGAACTCACCTCCGCTGCGAGCCGGTTGAGGCGGAATGGCACGAACTTGAACAGATCGAGCCGCGGCTTGGGCGGCGCCGAAGCCTCGCGGGCCTGCCGTGTCTTGAGGGCGATGTCGCTGGATGTCCTCGCCAAGGGGAGCGCTCCGAATTCCAGTTGACGGCCGGCCGGCTCCGGTCCAAAATAGTTGCACGTGAGACTATCTAGCAGACCAGTCCTCTCCTGACCAGAGCCGAGGTTAGTGCATGGCGCAGGCCAAATCCCAGTTCGGCTATCGACGCCACCCCGATCAGGATCGTCCCGTTCAGCACCCGGCCGAGCATCCGGTCGTGGTGGTCGGCGCCGGACCGGTGGGGCTGTCGCTCGCGATCGATCTGGCCCAGCGCGGCCAGCGTGTGGTGCTGCTGGACGATGCCGACCGCATCGGGGAAGGCTCGCGCGCGATCTGCTTCTCGAAACGCTCGCTGGAATATTGGGACCGGCTGGGCGTTGCCGACCGCATGGTCGAAAAAGGCGTGGTGTGGAGCGTCGGCCGCATCTTCCACGGCGAGTCCCAGCTCTACCAGTTCAACCTGTTGCCCGAAGACGGCCACAAGCGGCCAGCCTTCATCAATCTGCAGCAGTACTACGCCGAGGCCTATCTGGTCGATCGCATCAACGATCTGCCTGAGGTCGACCTGCGCTGGCGCAACAAGGTGACGGCGCTCGAGCAACGCAACGATTCCGTCGCGTTGACGATCGAGACGCCCGAGGGCGCATACCGCGTGCTCGCCCAGTATGTCATCGCCTGCGACGGCGCGCGTTCTTTGCTACGGCAGATGGTCGGCGCCGAGTTCGCCGGACAGGTGTTCGAGGATCAGTTCCTCATCGCTGACGTCAAGATGACGGCGGAATTCCCGACCGAGCGCTGGTTCTGGTTCGATCCGCCGTTCCATGCCGGGCGTTCGGCGCTCCTGCACCGGCAGCCCGACGATGTCTGGCGAATCGACCTCCAGCTCAGTCGCTATGCCGATCCAGTCGTCGAGAAGAAGCCGGAGAACGTGCGGCCGCGCATCGCACGCATGCTTGGTCACGACAAGTTCGAGTTCGAGTGGATCTCGCTGTACAAATTCCAGTGCCGGCGGATGGATCGCTTCATCCATGGCCGTGTGATCTTTGCCGGCGATTCCGCGCATCAGGTTTCGCCCTTCGGGGCGCGCGGCGCCAATTCCGGGCTCGAGGACGCCGAAAATCTGTCCTGGAAGCTCGACCGCGTGCTGCGCGGCGCCTCGCCCGCGAGCCTGCTCGATAGCTATCACATTGAGCGCAGCGCGGCCGCCGATGAGAACATCCGCGAATCCACCCGTTCGACCGACTTCATGGCGCCGAACTCGCATCAGGAGGCGCGGCTGCGCAAGGCGGTGCTGTCGCTGGCCAAGGAGACCGAGTTCGGCAAGCGTATGGTCAATGGCGGGCGGCTGTCGGTGCCGTGCAGCTATGACTCGCCGCTGTCCTCGCGCGATGCGGATGCCTGGGCCGGCGGACCGTCCCCCGGCTGTTCCATGCTCGATGCGCCCATCGCAGTGCGCGCGGGCGAGCAGGCCTATCTGACCGACGCCTTCCGCAAGGGTGGAACGCAGTTCACCCTGCTGTCGTTCGACGATGATACGACGATCCAGGTTCCTGAAGGCGTCAAGGATCTCCGCATCGGTGGCGAGGCCGGGCTTGCCGATCCGTCGGGGCTCGCGGCGAAGCGGTACGATGCCCAGCCTGGGACGGCCTATCTGCTGCGGCCCGATGGTTATGTCGCCGCACGGTTCCGCCATCCGACCGGTGCGATGATCGCGGCCGCGCTTTCGCGCGCCCAGAGCCTGAATTGAGGTTCTTGCGCAATGGGTCTTTCAACCAGCTCGAACTTCGCACGCCCCGACGATGCCTTCCGCGCCATCGTCGAGGCGCATCGCGGTCTCACGGAGGAGCAGAGCGCCGACTTCGATGCGGCGCTGGTCCTGATCCTTGCCAACCATATCGGGGACATCGACGTGCTGCGTGAGGCGATCGGGCTCGCCCAGCGCCGCATGATCGACGACCAGCAGCAACAGCAGCAACAACAATAGACTTGTAAGGAAGTATTTATGGCGAAGAACTTCGCATCAACCGGCGACCTCGCCGAGAAGAAGATCACCTTCTCCGAGATCGGCACCGATCTTTACGCCTTCACCGCCGAGGGCGATCCGAACACGGCCGTGATCGTCGGCGACGACGGCTGCCTCGTGTTCGACGCGCAGGCAACGCCTGCGATGGCGAACAAGGTGATCGAGCGCGTGCGCGCCGTCACCGACAAGCCGATCAAATATGTCGTGCTGTCGCACTATCACGCCGTGCGCGTGCTGGGGGCCTCCGCCTACAAGGCGCAAGGCATCGTCGCCTCGCAGGAGACCTATCGCCTGATCCAGGAGCGCGGCAAGCAGGATTGGGATTCCGAATATGGCCGCTTCCCGCGCCTGTTCCAGGACGCGCAGAGCATCCCCGGCCTGACCTGGCCGACGCTGACCTTCGAAGGCGAGATGACAATCTATCTCGGAAAGCGCGAGGTGCGTTTGATGCAGCTCGGAGCCGGCCACACCTCCGGTGACATCGTCGCTTGGGTTCCGGACGCGGAGGTGATGTTCTCCGGCGATCTCATCGAATATCACTCGGCCTGCTATTGCGGCGATGCGCATCTGCGCGAATGGCCGATGACGTTGAACGAGATCCGCAACTTCAATCCGAAGGCGATCGCGCCGGGTCGCGGCGATGCGCTGAAGGGCACGGCCACGGTGCGCGAAGCCATCGCGATGACGCGCGACTTCGTCACCTCGCTCTATGGCGCCGCCGAAATCTCCGTCGCGAAAGGCCGCACGCTGAAGGAATCGATGGCGGCGACCCGCGAGGTGATGGATCCGAAATTCCACAGCTTCGCCATCTACGAGCACTGCCTGCCGTTCAATGTGTCGCGCGCCTATGACGAAGCGTCGGGGATCGACGACCCTGTGATCTGGACCGACAAGCGCGACCAGGAAATGTGGGCCGCCTTGCAAGGAGGAGGATAGTCATGAACATCAACACCTCACCCGACCAGATCATCCGCAGCTCGGCGCAGGTCACGCCCGGCTACATGTCCGGCTTCGGCAACAGTTTCGAGACCGAGGCGCTGCCCGGCGCATTGCCGATCGGGCGCAACTCGCCGCAGCGCTGCGCCTATGGCCTTTATGCCGAGCAGCTCTCGGGCTCGCCCTTCACCGCGCCGCGGGGCAGCAATGAGCGCTCGTGGCTCTACCGCATCCGTCCCTCGGTGAAGCATTCCGGCCGCTTCGACAAGGTCGATGCCGGCCTGTGGCGCTCGGCACCGTGCCACGAATACGATCTGCCGATCGCGCAGCTGCGCTGGGATCCGACGCCGCTTCCGAAGGATGAGGTCACCTTCGTGCAGGGCGTGCAGACCATGACGACGGCCGGCGACGTCAACACGCAGGCAGGCATGGCCGCACATGTCTACCTCATCACCAAATCGATGGTGGACCAGCATTTCTACAATGCCGACGGCGAGCTGATGTTCGTGCTGCAGCAGGGAAATTTGCGGCTCGTCACCGAGTTCGGCCGCATCGATGCCGAGCCCGGCGAGATCGTGGTGATCCCGCGCGGTGTCAAGTTCCGCGTCGAGATTCCGAATGGTCCTGCGCGCGGTTATCTCTGCGAAAACTACGGCGGTGCCTTCACGCTGCCGGAACGCGGGCCGATCGGCGCCAATTGCCTTGCCAATGCGCGCGACTTCCTCACGCCGGTCGCGCATTACGAGGACAAGGACACGCCGACAGAGCTGTTCGTGAAGTGGGGCGGTTCGCTGTTCAAGACGCAGCTCGCCCATTCGCCGATCGACGTCGTCGCCTGGCACGGCAATTACGCGCCGTACAAGTACGATCTGCGCACCTTCTCTCCCGTCGGCGCGATCGGCTTCGACCACCCAGATCCCTCGATCTTCACGGTGCTGACCTCGCCGTCGGAGACCGCAGGCACCGCGAACATCGACTTCGTGATCTTCCCCGAGCGCTGGATGGTCGCGGACAACACCTTCCGTCCGCCCTGGTACCACATGAACATCATGAGCGAGTTCATGGGGCTGATCTACGGCGTCTACGACGCCAAGCCGCAAGGCTTCGTCCCCGGCGGCATGAGCTTGCACAATTGCATGCTGCCGCACGGCCCGGACCGCGATGCTTTCGAGCATGCCAGCAATGGCGAGCTTAAGCCGGTGAAGCTGACGGGCACCATGGCCTTCATGTTCGAGACCCGCTACCCGCAGCGCGTCACCGCGCATGCGGCGAACGCATCGACATTGCAGGACGATTACGCGGATTGCTGGAAGGGCCTGGAGAAGAAATTCGATCCGAGCCGGCCGTAGTCTTGCTTACCCTCCCCTGGAGGGGGAGGGTCGCTACACATGCAGCGAAGCGGAATGCGTAGCGGGGTGGGGTGACGGTCTCTCCACGTCCAACAGTGCCCGTGTTGAGAGATCACCCCACCCCGTCTCATATTTCGCTGCGCTCAATATGAGCCGACCCTCCCCCTCCAGGGGAGGGTGACATTGCCACCGCTGCGCCACGGGAAACCAATGCCCCACCCCAACGACCCCAGCCTCCGCTCCTTCATCGACGTCGGTCCGGCCTCCGATTTCCCGATCCAGAACCTGCCCTATGGCGTGTTCTCGACCGCGGCCAACCCGACGCCGCGGGTCGGGGTCGCGATCGGAGACTACGTGCTCGATCTCTGGCAGCTCGAGCAGGATTCGCGGCTCGACGTCGGGCCGCTCGGCGTGTTCTCGGCAGCATCACTCAACCCCTTCATGGCGCTGGGGCCGAAGGTGTGGACGAAGACACGGGCGCGGATCAGCGAGCTGCTGCGTCACGATCATCCGGAGCTGCGCGACAACGAGGAGCTGCGCAAGCAGGCGCTGGTGCCGATGCGGGACGCCAGATTGCATCTGCCCTTCGCCGTCTCCGGCTACACCGACTTCTATTCGTCGAAAGAGCACGCCACCAATGTCGGCGTCATGTTCCGCGGCAAGGACAATGCGCTGCAGCCGAACTGGCTGCATATGCCGATCGCCTATAACGGCCGCGCATCGACGGTCGTGGTCTCCGGCACGAAGGTGAAGCGGCCTCGCGGGCAATTGAAACCGCCGAATGTGGATGTGCCGAGCTTCGGGCCTTGCAAGCGGCTCGACTTCGAGCTCGAGATGGGCGTCGTGGTCGGCCAGCCCTCGCCGATGGGCGGCATGCTCACCGAGCAACAGGCCGAGGAGATGATCTTCGGCTTCGTGCTGCTCAACGACTGGAGCGCGCGCGACATCCAGCAATGGGAATATGTGCCGCTCGGGCCGTTCCTTGCCAAGGCGTTTGCGACCTCGATCAGCCCCTGGGTGGTGACGCGCGAGGCGCTGGAGCCGTTCCGGCTGAAGGGACCGGAGCAGGAGCCGGTGCCGCTCGATTATCTCAAGCAGGCGAAGCCGCAGAACTACGACATCGCGCTCGACGTGTCCCTGCGTGCCGCCGGCGCCAATGCTGCCGCCAGCATCAGCCGCACAAATTTCAAGTACATGTACTGGTCTTCGGTGCAGCAAATGATGCACCACGCTTCCTCCGGCTGCGCCATGAATGTCGGCGATCTCCTGGGCAGCGGCACCATTTCCGGCCCGGAGAAGGACCAGCGCGGCAGCTTGCTCGAGATCAGCTGGAACGGCACCGAGCCAGTTGAGCTGCCCGGCGGCGCCAAGCGCTCGTTCCTGGAAGACGGCGACAGTCTCGTGATGCGCGGCTGGTGCCAGGGCAACGGCTATCGCGTCGGCTTCGGCGAGGTCGAGGGGACGATCCTGGCGGCGGAGTGATCTCCGCCATCGCCACAAACACCGTCATTGCGAGGAGCGAAGCGACGAAGCAATCCAGAGTTTCTCCGCGGAGGGATTCTGGATTGCTTCGCTGCGCTCGCAATGACGTGGAGAGAGCCTACCGTTTATCCGGCGGCACATCGCGTATCCGTGCACAATGCGCGGCGACATCATCCACGCTGTACTTCAGGTGCACCCGCTTGTCGGACGGCGTCTGCTTGCTGGCGCATACGCCCGGCCGCCATTCCTGCGCCGGCCGGATCGGGCGCGGGGCAAAACCGCCACCGCAGTTCGGGCAGACGTTGAACAGTTTCGTCTCGACGCAATCCGCGCAGAACGTGCATTCGTAGGAGCAGATCCGAGCGTCCGTTGCGTTTGGCGGCAGGTCGCGATCGCAATATTCGCAGTTGGGTCGAAGCTGGAGGGCCATGATTGAATCTCCGCATTTATGTGGATCATTGCAGATCGCTCGCGCACCGCGAATGCCGCATTTCCCTCGATTTCAGCCGGCCTTGATTTCCTTGAGCGGCAGTCTGGAGCTTTCCTTGAGCCTGTCGAGCACGATCGAGGAGCGTACATGCGCCACGCTCTGGTGCGGCATCAAGACGTCGTTGACGAGGTTGGAGAGACCCTTGAGGTCGCGCAGCACCGCCTTGAGCACGTAGTCGGCATCGCCTGTCAGCGAATAGGCTTCCTGGATCTCGTCGATCCGGTTCACCAGCGCGCGAAAACGCTTGGAATTGTCAGGGGAATGGGTCGCAAGCCCCACCTGGATGAAGGCGATCACGCCGAAGCCGAGCGCCTCGCTGGAGAGGTCGGCATGATAGCCCGCGATCACCTTCTCCTCCTCCAGCCGCATCCGCCGGCGCGAGCATTGCGAGGCGGAAAGGCCCGCGAGGTCGGCGAGCTCCTGGTTGGTGAGGCGGCCGTCTTCCTGGAGCGCGCCCAGGATCTTCAGGTCGAAGGCGTCCACGGAAATCATGCGTCAATCGTCCATTTTCTGCACAAACCGTGCATAGGGTAGCGAAATTGCGTCCCGTTTGCACGCTTCTTGCGCGCCCCATGAACGATAGTTCCTCCCGGCAGCAAATTGGGAGAGCAGCATGGGTCCGTTTCCGCACGATGCACCGCCGGCCACGATCAGCGCCGACAATCCAATGGGCACCGACGGGTTCGAGTTCGTCGAATATGCGCATCCCAATCCGGACGAGCTCCACGCACTATTCCGGCTGATGGGCTATGCGCCCGTCGCGCGCCACAAGACCAAGAAGATCACGGTCTACCGCCAGGGCGACATCAACTATCTCGTCAACGAGGAGCCCGGCACCCACGGCTACGACTTCGTCGCCACGCATGGACCCTGCGCGCCGTCGATGGCGTTCCGCGTCGTCGATGCGAAGGCGGCCTATGACCGCGCGATTTCGCTCGGTGCAGAGCCTGCAGACGTGTCATCGGCACAAAAGACGCTGGACGTGCCCGCCATCAAGGGTATTGGCGGCAGCCTGCTCTATTTCGTCGATCGCTACGGCGCCAAGGGCTCGGCCTATGATGCCGAGTTCGAATGGCTCGGCGCACGCGATCCGCGACCGGTCGGCGCAGGCCTGTTCTATCTCGACCATCTCACCCACAACGTCCATCGCGGCCGCATGGATGTCTGGGCCGGCTTCTATGAGAAGCTGTTCAACTTCCGCCAGATTCGCTTCTTCGACATCGAGGGCCGTGCCTCCGGCCTGTTCTCGCGCGCGCTGACCAGCCCGGACGGCAAGATCAGGATTCCGATCAACGAGGACGCCGGCGATTCCGGGCAGATCGAGGAATATCTCAAGACCTATCGCGGTGAGGGCATCCAGCACATCGCCTGCGGCTGCCGCGACATCTACCGCACCATCGAAGGCCTGCGCGAAGCCGGCCTGCCGTTCATGCCGTCGCCGCCCGACACTTACTTCGAGAAGATCGATACGCGCCTGCCCAAGCATGGCGAGGACGTCGCGCGGCTCAAGAAGAACGGCATCCTGATCGACGGCGAGGGCGTGGTCGACGGCGGCCAGACCAAGGTGCTGCTGCAGATATTCTCCGCCAACGCGATCGGCCCGATCTTCTTCGAGTTCATCCAGCGCAAGGGCGACGACGGCTTCGGCGAGGGAAATTTCAAGGCCCTGTTCGAATCGATCGAGGAGGACCAGATCCGGCGCGGTGTGCTGAAGGTGGATGCGGCGTAAGCGCTGCGTGCCACAGCAGGCTCGTCAAAACAGGCGTCGTCCCGGACAAGCAAAGCGCCGATCCAGGACGACAGCGGAGCTTGAAGCGACGGCAGAGAGACTAACGCCCCGCCCACGCCTTCGTCACCGCGGCGATCTCCGCCGCTTCCGGCTCGCGTACCGCCGACGGCGTGCGTGAGAAGCGCGGTGCCGGCCCCGGCTGCTTGATGCCGTGACGCTCCACGAAGACGTTGCGGGCGACCATGTGGGGGTGCTGCGTCGCCTCCGACATGGTCAGCACCGGCGCGAAGCAGATGTCGGTGCCTTCCATGATCTTGCACCAGTCTTCGCGCGTCTTGCTCTTGAACACCGTCTTGAGCTTCTCCTTCAGCGCCGGCCAGGCCTTGGGATCCATCTGCGCGTCAAAATCGGCGTCGGTGAGCCCGGCATGCTGGCGCAGCAGCGCATAGAATTGCGGCTCGATCGAGCCGATCGAGACGAAATTGCCGCAGGCGCATTCATAGACACCGTAGAAATGTGCGCCGCCATCGAGGAAGTTGCGGTCGCGTCCCTCGGACCAGCGTCCCATCGCGGTCATGTCGAAGAAGAAGGACATCAGCGATGCCGCGCCGTCGCACATGGCGGCATCGACGACCTGACCTTTGCCGGACTTCTGAGCTTCCAGGAGCGCCGCGAGCACGCCGACGACGAGATAGAGCGCGCCGCCGCCGAAATCGCCGACCAGATTGAGCGGCGGCACCGGCGCCTCCTTCGTGCCGATCGCGGCCAGCGCGCCGGTGATGGAGATGTAGTTGATGTCGTGGCCGGCGGCGTTCGCCAGCGGGCCTTCCTGACCCCAGCCCGTCATGCGGCCGTAGACCAGCTTGGGATTGCGCGCGAGCACGACATCGGGACCGAGCCCGAGCCGCTCCATCACGCCGGGACGAAAGCCTTCGACCAGCGCGTCGGCGCCGGCGAGCAGGTCGAGCACTTGCGCAATCGCTGCCTTGTCCTTGAGGTCGAGCTCGATCACCTTGCGGCCGCGGCCAGCCACCGACTTCATGCTTTTATTCGCGCCGATCCGGTCGAGGGTGACGACTTCGGCGCCCATGTCGGCCAGCATCATGCAGGCGAACGGGCCCGGACCGATGCCGGCGAATTCGACGATGCGGAAGCCTGAGAGCGGGCCGGAATTGCGGACGGAAGCGGTTTGGGCGGGCTTGTCGAGCACTTTTGTTTCCTCGGATCGCGGGCGCCTGCCAAGTCCAGGCGGGCGCGACGTTCGTCTCTGTGGGCGAGTTAATCGTCTGATTAACTTTTCCCGCCTTCACTGCAGCGAGGCAAGCGCTTTTCGCGCATGGGCGCATAATAAAAGCGGCGCGCATTGCTGCGCGCCGCGGAAGAGTTGTGTCCAGTGGCTAGAGCCTTTGCCGTTCCGATGGAATCGGAACGCGGCTCCAGCTTTTTGTTTTGACGCGTTTTCTTGACGCGAACCGGCGTCCACTTCGCTCGAAAACGCTCTAAC
>NZ_LSIC01000163.1 GCF_001556045.1 Bradyrhizobium sp. CCH5-F6 | reverse complement strand
CTTGAGGGGCGATCGTGTGGTCGTCATGTTCGCGAGCCGGGCTTGCGGTGGACGCGGCAGCGTAGTGCACGAGAGGTGAAGGGCGGGGCGGATTGCTCTCCGTGAGCCCGAGACTGCGTGCGGACGAGCGGCGCTGTTGAGTTCGTCTCGCCAATAGTCCTTCCGGCAACGTCGACAAGGCCGGGAGACGACGTGGCGGTCAGCGAACGCGCGTACGGCAAAACCGTGTGGTCCTGGCCGTCGTTGCTACGGTCAAGCTCTTGCGAATGCGGCAGTCGCGCCAACCGGCGCGGCGCCGGTGAATTTCGCGGGAGTGAGGGAGGCCAGAAGGAATTCGGCTCCCGGGAGAGCGCGGCATAAGCCGTCCGACCATCGCGCAGGGAAGGCCG
>NZ_LSIC01000162.1 GCF_001556045.1 Bradyrhizobium sp. CCH5-F6 | reverse complement strand
CGCCACGCTATCGACGCCGATCGGGCAGACCAGCCTCGGCAACTACATCTTTGCCGGGCTCCAGACCCAGAACTGGGTGTTCGTGCTGTTCGGCTGCCTTGCCTCGGCCCTGCTCGCGCTCGCCGTCGATCAGTTGCTTGGCCTGATCGAAAGCGGCCTGCGTCATCGCAGCCGCCTGCGCGCAACGTTCGGCTGTCTCGGGATCGCCGCCCTCGTTGCCGCAACGCTGGTGCCGACCATGGGACGCCCGTCGCAGAGCTATGTCATCGGCGCCAAGACGTTCGCCGAGCAATACGTGCTGTCAGCGCTGCTGAGGGACCGCCTCCAGGCCGCAGGCCTCCCGGCCACGACGCGCTCGGGCCTCGGCTCCAGCGTGATCTTCGAGGCGCTGAAGGCCGGGGACATCGATCTCTGCATCGATTATTCCGGTACGCTCTGGGCCAACCAGTTGCACCGCACCGACATCAAGCCGCGCGCCGAGCTGCTCGCGGAGCTGAAGACCGCGCTCGCGAAGGAGAACATCACCCTGTTCGGCGAGCTCGGCTTCGAGAACGCCTATGCGCTGGTGATGCCGCGGAAGCGCGCCGAAGCGCTCGGTATCCGAACCATCACCGATCTCGCCGCGCACGCATCGACGCTGTCGATTGCCGGCGACTACGAGTTTTTCTCCCGGCCGGAATGGGCCGCGCTGGAGAAGGCCTATGGCCTTTCATTCCGCGCCCAGCGCCAGATGCAGCCGGATTTCATGTATGCGGCGGTCGCCAGCGGCGAGGTCGACGTCATCGCCGGCTACACCAGCGACGGACTGATCGCGAAATACGATCTCAAAGCGCTCGACGATCCCCGGCAGGCGATTCCGCCTTACGATGCGATACTGCTGCTCGCACCGAAACGCGCCGGTGACGAGCAATTGCGGGCCGCGCTCAAGCCGCTGCTCGGCAAGATCGACATCGCCACCATGCGCGAAGCCAATCTGCGCGCTAGCGGCAACGATGCGAATTCATCGCCCGATGCGGTGGCGAGGTGGCTGTGGGAGAAGGTGGGTCAGCGCTAGGACAGACGTCGGTAGGGTTAGGCAAAGGCGGCGCCGGCGCCGTGCCCACCGTCTCGACACGCGCAACAGGATGGTGGGCACGCTTCGCTTTGCCCACCCTTCGAATTGGCCTTCGCCAGCACGACGTGGAGACCCACTACAGCCCCCTGATCATCCCCGCGTCGATCAGCAACCGGTTCAGCCGCCGCGCCTCGGCGCCGTCCTTGCAGCCGTAGAAGATGCCCTTGCAGCGGAGCATGATCTCCTTTTGCTCGGCGAAGGAGGGGTCGAGCGGAATGCCCGCGGCTTCCTGGATCACCAGCGGCAGATAGGGGCCGTCGATCGTGTCCATCACGGCCGCGCTCTTCACCGGCTCGAAATTGACGGCGTCGATCGCATAATAGGTCGCGTAGAGGCGCGGATCGTAAGCGTCGAGCTTCTTGCCGAGAGCGCCCTCGTCGAGCCCGGGCTCGAGGATAGCAGGCGCGAACTCCGGCTGATGATCGCCGTAGCGCACGATCAGGAAAGGCTCGCCGGGAAAATTCTTCTTCAGCCCGGCGATGAAAGCCTTGTACTGCTCGGCACTCATCGCCTGCCGGCGCAGATATTCGTCGATGGACGGCTCGTTGCCCGGCGCGCGCCAGTTCGGCAGCAGGTCGGGACGGAAACGCGTACCCCAGGGGAAATGGTTGGCGCCGAGATAGATGAAGGTGAACAGCGGCTTGTTCGGCGGTTGCTGCCCGATCAACTGGAGCGCCTTGTCGTAGAAAAAGCCGTCGGGCTCGACGTCCTTGGCGCCGAGATCCTTCGAATCCAGGAAGCGGTCGATGCCGGTCGTCGTCTGGAAGCTGCGCGCGGCCATGAAGCCGCCATGGGCGGGATAGAGCGACATGGTGTCGTAGCCGCAGCGGCGCAGCGCCAGCGGCAGGCCGCGCTCGACGCGGTTCGAGGCGATGCGCGTCACGAAATAGGCGAAGCGGCCGAACGAGCGCGAGGAGAGGCCGGCGAGCACGTTGTATTCGGTGAACCAGCTCGGTCCGCCGTTGCTCTCGGCCAGGAACGTGCGCTGCTTGCCGTCCCAGGACTTGAAGTGATCGCCATAGCGCGGCGGCACCTTGACGCCCTGCGCGGCGCGGATGTCGAAGCTCGATTCATCATGGATCATGATGATGTTCGGCCGGCGGCCGGCGGGGTGGCAGGCATCCACCAGCGGCATGTTGAGCCGCTCATCGGTCGAGGGGGCCGATTCCATGAAGCCGTACTGCACGAAGTCGGAAACCGAACTGACGCCGGAGCGGAAGAACTTCGAGAGATAGCCGTCGTCGTAATAGCCGCGCCAGGCCTCGTCCGGGTGGTAGAGCGAATAGCCGACCAGCGCGGCAAGGCAGGCGAGCTTGCAGGCGAGCGCCGGAAGGCGACGGATGCGGAAGGGATCGAGCCACCACAGCGCATACATCAGCGGCAGCGTGACGAGGCCGGCCAGGATCACCGACCAGCGCAGATTCGGGAAGATCGTGAACAGGAACGCGACGGTGTCGCGGTCGATCATCATCAGGTCGATGAAATTGACCGTCATCTGCACGACGTCGTGCTTGAGCCGCGACAGCAGCACCAGCACGACGACCATGGTCAGCGACAGCGCGCCGGAGAGTGCCGGCCGTCGCAGCAGTGCGATCCAGAAGAAATTGAGGAGGCCCCAGGCCAGCGCGAAAGAGAGCCGCGAGCCGAAATCGGTCTCGGTCTCGTACATCAGCGCGAGCGCTGCCAGATGCGGCGTCGCGACCGCGAGCAGCCGCCAGATGCCGAGCGCGGCGACGCTCGCCAGCACGGCGGTCGTGGCAGAGGGACCTGGATTGGGCGCGGACGCCATCGACGACACGCAACTTCTGGTCCGGCGCGGTGATGCCAAGCCTTCCGCCCTCGAAGAGGTCAGCGGCGTCCGGAGCAGCCGGAAACCTGCACCGTGTCATAAAACTGTAACGGAACGGTCAAGGACAGGCAACGCAAGGTGCGCCCCGATCTTCGCTTAATGTTAGCGGGAGGCGAAGCGTCGCACGGCGGCAGAGGGAGCGCTCGCCGCGTCAGGGCTTGGCGATCCCCGCGATGAACAGGTCGAGCACTCCTTCCGCCATCCGCTCGATCTCACCCTCCCCCACGCCCCAGCGCGGAAAATGGCCGTCGAGATTCATCCGGGCGAAACCGTAGACCAAGGCGCGGCCGGCGATCTGGACGCGCTTGAGGTCCGCCGGCCGCAACAGGCCCTGCTCAGCAGCATCAGCCAGCATCTGCGCCGACAGCGCGATCAGCTCGGCATTGTCGCGGCTCAGCGCGGCCGAACCGTCATGGGCGAAGTAGCGGCCCGTGGAGATGATCTCGAAATGGGCTGGGTTGTGCATCGCCCAGCGCAAGTAAGCGAGGCCGAAGGCGCGGAAGCGGGCGAGCGGGTCGGCGGCGGGAGCCTTATCCAGCGCCGCCTCGATCTCGGCGCGGAAGCGGCGCTGCGCTTCCTCGGCCACTGCCGTCATCAAGGCATCGCGATTGGGAAAGTGCCGGAAAGGCGCACCCGGCGACACCGCGGCCCGGCGCGCGGCCTCACGGACCGAAACCTCTGCACCTTCGGCTGCCAGCTGCAGCGCAGCATCGATCAGCACGCGGCGGAGGTCGCCGTGATGATAGGGCCGGGCTTGGGGCGTTCGGCGGTGGGCGCGCGGCTTGGAGGTCTGGCGGGCGGGCATGGCGCTTTGTAGCATCACCCGAACGTGAATGTAATCACCGATTACACAGTTGACGGCCGCGCCCGCTCCGAATGTAATCGATGATTACATAGTGAGGGAGATCGCCGATGTCACGAGGTCAAAACTGGTTCGAAGGCTGGCGGCTGCTTACGGTCCTCTCCTTGAGCCTGGTCGTGCTGAGTCTGTGGATCGCCTCGATGCGGCAGTTCGAGGTTGAGGGCGTCCGCATGGTGATCCGCTTCACCGCGAGAAGCTCGCTCCTGTTGTTCTGCCTCGCCTTCAGCGCCGCCGCGCTTGCGCGGATCTGGCCGAATGGCTGGACGCGATGGCAGCGCCGCAACCGCCGCTATCTCGGTTTGAGCTTTGCGGTCTCCCACGGCATCCACGCGTTGGCGATCGCCATCTTCGCCAAGTTGGATCCGGTGGGCTTTGCCGATGCCACCTCGGCCGTCTCCTACGTTTTCGGCGGCATCGGCTATGCCTTCATCGTCGCCATGAGCGCGACTTCGTTGGACCGCACCGCAGCGCTGATCGGCCCGCGCGCCTGGCGCGCGCTGCACCTTGTGGGCGGCTATTATCTCTGGTTCCAGTTCATGGTGTCGTTCGGCAAGCGCGTCCCGACGATGCCGCTCTATGCCGCGTTCCTCCTTCCGCTGCTCATCGTGTTGACGCTGCGCATGATCGCGATGGCCCGCCACCCAAGCGGGCGAACCGCCGCGGCGGGCTGAGGCTCCGGCGTCACTGCGGCAGCAACCCGAGCCGCTTGGCGATGATGCGGTCGAGCGTCCGCTTCGGCAGCATGGCCGCAATCAGGTGTCGCATCGGGTCCGGCGTGATCTGGTAGCGCACCTTGGGGCTTGCCGCGGTCAGCGCCTCGAACACGATTTCGGCGATGCGCTCGGCCGGCAGCCCCTTCGCGCCGAGCTCCATCATGACGGCCATGACCTTGTTGAGCGCCGGCAGATAGGGCGAGTTCTTGTAGACGGAGAGATCGACCTGTTCGGCCTTGCCCCAGATCGGCGTCATGACCGCCCCGGGGGCGACGATAATGACGTCGATCCCGAACAGCATCAGCTCGCGGCGCAGGCTCTCCGACAGGCCTTCGATGGCGTGCTTGGAGGTGCTGTAAGGCGCCAACAGCGGATTGCCGTTCTTGCCCGCGACCGAGCTGATCATCACGATCCGCCCCTTCGGTCCTTTCAGCGACGGATCTGCGCCGAGCAGCGGCCCGAAGGCCTGGGTCGCGATGACCGGGCCGATGACGTTGACGTCCATCTGGCGCCGGAAATCGTCGGCCGACAATTCGAGGACGGGACCCGCGACCGCGATGCCCGCATTGTTGACGAGACCGGCCAGCGTCTCGCCGCCCAGCGCCTCGCGGACGGTTCGCGCGGCCGCGAGGACGGCGGCCTCGTCGGTGACGTCGAACAGCAGCGGCGCGAAGCCGGCGCCGAGCTCATCCTTGAGGCGATCGGCGTCAACCTGCTTGCGGACACTTCCGAACACGCGATAGCCGCGCCCGATCAGAAGTTTCGCAATGGCCCAGCCGATGCCGGTGGATGCCCCGGTCACGACGACTGATCGCATGGTCCCCTCCCCTCAAGCTCCCCACAATCATGCCGGAGAAGGCCGCGCCAACGCAATGGACCGCGGTTCTCCGGCCTCGCAAGGACGGTAGAACTGGCGCGCGCAACGCGCGGCAAGAAGGCGCAGGAGATGTCGATTCTTGGGATCTCGCGACACATGAACGTCGCGCGGCGGATCGATCGCACGATGAGAATACAGATGAAGAGCCGATTCCGAGACTCTGAAGACGCTAACGTTTTGGTGTTCAAAAGCGCGCGGCAAATCGCCGGAAACGGCGCGCGATCAAGAATGTGGTTTAAGCGTCAGTTCTTCGCGCTCAGGATGCACGTGAACGCGTGAAGAATGTGGATGAAGCAGCAATGCTTCCGCGCAAGATGAAAAGAGCGAGACCGCTGCTTGCGATCTCGCTCGAATCTAGTCGCGAAGATTTAAGATTTGGTGTCGCGCCGAGCCCGGACGCGGCCGCATGGACTCCGGATCAGCAGCACACCACTGAAGTGCTGCGCTGCGTCCGGGGAGCGACAGCTCAGTTCTTGGTCTTGTCGACCAGCGCGCCCTTCTTGATCCAGGGCATCATGTCGCGCAGCTTGGCGCCGACTTCCTCGATCGGGTGCGCGGCGAGCTTGGCGCGGGTCGCCTTGAACGAGGTCTGGTTGACCTTGTTCTCGAGCATCCAGTCGCGGGCGAACTTGCCGCCCTGGATGTCGGCCAGAACCTTGCGCATCTCCTTCTTGGTCTCCTCGGTGATGATGCGCGGGCCGGTGACGTACTCGCCATATTCGGCGGTGTTGGAGATCGAATAGTTCATGTTGGCGATGCCGCCTTCATAGATCAGGTCGACGATCAGCTTCACTTCGTGCAGGCACTCGAAATAGGCCATCTCCGGCGCGTAGCCGGCTTCGACCAGGGTCTCGTAGCCACCCTTGATCAGCTCGACCAGGCCGCCGCAGAGCACGACCTGCTCGCCGAACAGGTCGGTCTCGCACTCTTCCTTGAACGTGGTCTCGATGATGCCGGCGCGGCCGCCGCCGATGGCGGAAGCATAGGACAGGCCGAGGTCATGGGCGTTGCCCGAAACGTCCTTGGCGATCGCGATCAGGCAGGGCACGCCGCCGCCGCGCTGGTATTCCGAGCGGACGGTGTGGCCGGGACCCTTCGGCGCGATCATCAGCACGTCGAGGTCGGCGCGCGGGTCGAGCAGGTTGAAGTGGACGTTGAGGCCGTGCGCGAAAACGAGGGCGGCGCCCTTCTTCATGTTGTCGTGCAGGTGCTCGCGGTAGATGTCGCCCTGAAGCTCGTCCGGGGTGAGCATCATGACGAGGTCGGCCCATTTGGCGGCTTCGGCGACTTCCAGCACCTTGAAGCCGGCAGCTTCCGCCTTCTTGGCCGAGGCCGAGCCCTTGCGCAGCGCAATGGCGACTTCCTTGACGCCGGAATCCTTCAGGTTGAGCGCATGGGCGTGGCCCTGGCTGCCGTAGCCGACGATGGCGACCTTCTTGCCCTTGATCAGGTTCAGGTCGGCGTCGCGATCGTAATAAACACGCATGGTCGTTTCCTCGTTCAGGGCCGAAAATCGGCCGATGGTCAATGTCCGAAGGGTGAAATTTGCGGATTTCGGGGGCTGTCTAGAGCATTTTCAGCCCTGAGGGAAACCCGTTTCTGCATGGAAATCCGCGACATCATGCATCCATGAAAACGGGGTAGAGGGAGGCCAGCAGCAGGATCGCCATCAGGATGTTGAAGGCGCGCACCAGCCGCTCGGAGCTCAGGACCGGCCGCAGTGCAGTGCCGAACAGAGCCCAGACCACGGTCGAGACCGTGCCGACGAGTAGGCTGATCACGGTCTGGATGGCGATGTTGAGCGGGAATTGGGCGATCGCGGCATAGGCTGTGATGGTGCCGATCACGATGACCCAGCCCTTGGCATTGATCCACTGAAACATGGCCGCGCCCCAGAAGGTCATCGGGCCGCGGGCCTTCTCCTCGCCCGGCTTGGCTGGACCCGACATGGCGATCGCCACAGCCAGGTAGATCAGGTAGGCGGCGCCGGCATATTTCAGGATGGTCTGGAGGATCGGATAGGTCAGGAACACGGTGCCGAGCCCGAGGCCGACGGCGGCGACCATGAAGGCGAAGCCGATGGTGATGCCGGCGATATGAGGAATGGTGCGGCGGAAGCCGTAGGTCAGCCCTGACGACAGCAGCATGATGTTGTTCGGCCCTGGCGTGAAGAACATCACGAGGGCGAAGATGACGAAGGCATAGAGCAACGATTGCGACATGCTCACCTCACGCGGTCCCCGGCAGCGGCTCGTCAGGCAAGGCCTTGGGACGCTTCGCCAGCACCATCACGGCGATGCCGCCGATCACGGTCAGCATGCCGGCGAGGCGCAGGGGTCCGAACCGCTCGCCGAACGCGATGCTGGAGGCCGCCGAGCCAACGAACGGCACGAGCAGCGCGAACGGCACCACTTGCGCGGCGGGATAGTCGCGCAGCAGGCGGCCCCACAGCCAATAGGCGATGCTGGTGGAGATGCCGCCGAGCATCAGCATGCAGAGAGCCGACTTAAGCGATATCTGCGTCAGCGACGTCCAGGTCGGCGCCGGCCCGTTGGCAATCAGCGCCAGGACGAACATCGGCACGGCCGAGGCGAGACACAGCCAGGCAAACAGGTCGAACATCGGCACGCCGCGGGCGCCACGCAGCAGGAGATTTCCGACGGCGAAGCTGAGCGGCGAGATCATCAGCACCGCGAAGGCCGCGACGCTGAAATCGTAGCCGACGGTGCCGCAGATCATTAAAAGGCCGGCTGCCGCGATGAGGATGCCGAGCGTCTGCACCGCCGTCGGCCGCTCACCGAACGCGATGGCGGCAAAGCCGATGGTGAACAGCGCCTGGCTCTGCACCACGACCGAGGCCAAGCCCACCGGAACGCCATGGGCGATGCCATAGGCCTGGCTCAGGAACTGGCCGAGGAACAGCGTGAAGCTGATTGCAATCAGAAGAGACCATGCAATCTTCGGCTTTCGGATGAACAGGCACGGGACCGCGGCAATGATGAAGCGCAGCGACGTCATCAACTCCGGCGACAGCTCGTCGAGCGCAATCCGGCTCGCCACGAAGGCAAGTCCCCAGATGATCGCTACCGTGACGGCGATGAGAATGTCGGCCGGCTTCATCGTTGTTCCCGGTTCTGCACTGCTCGTGCAGCCCTGTTGTTTCTTGTCTAGCCTTGCTCGCCGGCTTTCGGTTTCCGCAGCAGATATGTGCCGTGCATGGGGGCGTGGTAGTCGGCCGAGACCAGCGTGAAGCCGACGTCGGTCAGCATCCGCTCCATCACCCAGCCGAAGGTCGAATATTCGTCGCGCATGTGCGTCACGACGCCTTCGCGCGAAAAGTCGTGGTTCTTGATCTGGAAGTCGGCCCACTGCTCGACATCGCGCTCGATCGCGTCCGGCATCGAGACGTAGACGATGTCGCGCAGGTAGAAGCTCGCGCCCGGCTTCAGCGCGCGATGGATCCGCGACATCGCAACGGCCTTCCAGAAATCAGGCAGATGATGCAGCGTGAACTCGCTTACGATCAGGTCGTAGGACTCGGGCCGGTAGGAGAAGCTCAGCAGGCCGGCCGATTGGGTGCGGACCGGCGCCTTGCGGTCGCGCGCGTAGATCTCGGCGAGCGCCAGCATCGCCGGCGAGATGTCGATGGCGTCGACGTCGGCGCCCATCAGGGCAGCCTCGGTGGCCAGCACGCCGTTGCCGCAGCCGATGTCGGCGATGCGCCAGCCGCGCTGGACGCCTAGCATTTTCAGCGCGGCGCGCGCCCGCAGATCGGCATCCTCGTGGCTATCGTAGATCGACGCCACTGCGGGCCCGATCCCCATCCGATTCCGCTCGTTGTAGTACCAGTCGCGCGCCAGCATGGTTCACATCCCTTCGGGCCCGCGACCGATCGCGGCAACGCCCGTGCGCGACACCTCGACGAGACCGAGCGGGCGCATCAGGTCGATATATTGGTTGATCTTGTCCGTATTGCCTGTGATCTCGAACACAAAGCTCTCGGTGGTGGCGTCGATCACGCGGGCGCGGAACGCATCTGCGAGCCTGAGCGCCTCGACCCGGTGCTCGCCCTGCCCGCGCACCTTCACCATGGCAAGCTCGCGCTCGATCGAGCGCTTGGTCTGGGTCATGTCAACGACGCGGTAGACGGGGATCATGCGGTCGAGCTGGTGCTTGATCTGCTCGATCACCATCGGCGTGCCCGTGGTGACGATGGTGATGCGCGACAGGTGCTTCTGCGCCTCGGTCTCCGAGACCGTGAGGCTCTCGATGTTGTAGCCGCGGCCCGAGAACAGGCCGATGACGCGCGCGAGCACGCCGGGCTCGTTCTGCACGAGCACCGAAAGCGTGTGCGTCTCGTTGGGCTCGTGGCGGTCCTCGATGAAATAGGCGGATGCGGGCTGGTTCATTGTCGTCCCCCTCGAATGTCTCTCGTCACACCAGCGCCTTGCCGCCGGCGAATGCCTTCGCGGTCGCCTCGTCGTTGGCCTGCTCCGGCAACAGCATCTCGTTGTGCGCCTTGCCGGAAGGGATCATCGGGAAGCAGTTCTCCAGCGCGGCGACGCGGCAGTCGAACAGCACCGGGCGCTTGACCGAGATCATTTCCTTGATGGCGCCATCGAGATCGGCCGGCTTGTGCACCTGGAGGCCGACGGCGCCATAGGCTTCCGCGAGCTTGACGAAATCCGGCAGCGCCTCCGAGTAGGAATGCGACAGACGGTTGCCGTGCAGCAGCTGCTGCCACTGCCGCACCATGCCCATGTACTGGTTGTTCAGGATGAAGATCTTGATCGGCAGCTCGTACTGCACGGCCGTCGACATCTCCTGGATGGTCATCTGCACCGAGGCATCGCCCGCGATGTCGATGACGAGGCTGTCCGGATGCGCAACCTGCACACCGACCGCCGCCGGCAGGCCATAGCCCATGGTGCCGAGACCGCCCGACGTCATCCAGCGATGCGGCTCCTCGAAGCCGTAGAACTGCGCCGCCCACATCTGGTGCTGGCCGACTTCGGTCGTGATGTACGTGTCCTTGCCGCGCGTCGCCTCGAACAGGCTCTGGATCGCGTGCTGCGGCAGGATGACGTCGTTGCTCTTCTTGTAATAGAGCGAGTTGCGGGCGCGCCACTGCGCGATCTGCTGCCACCACGACTTGATGTCCGGCTTCTTCGCCTCCGCCTTGAACACCTGGAGGATATCGCCGAGGATGTTGCCGCAATCGCCGATGATCGGCACGTCGACACGGATGTTCTTGTTGATCGAGGACGGATCGATGTCGATGTGGATCTTCTTCGAGCCAGGAGAGAACGCATCGACGCGACCGGTGATGCGGTCATCGAAGCGCGCGCCGACGCACAGCATGACGTCGCAATCATGCATGGTCATGTTGGCTTCGTAAGTTCCGTGCATGCCGAGCATGCCGAGCCAGTTCTTGCCCGACGCAGGATAAGCTCCGAGGCCCATCAGCGTGGAGGTGATCGGAAAGCCGGTGACCTCGACCAGTTCGCGCAGGAGCTTGGTCGCCTCGGGGCCGGAATTGATCACGCCGCCGCCGCTGTAGATCACCGGGCGCTTGGCATTGGCGAGCAGGGCCACCGCCTTGCGGATCTGCGTCGCATCGCCCTTCACGCGCGGCGCATAGGAGCGGTGCACGTCGGACTTGCGCGGCGGATGATAGGTGCCGGTGGCGAACTGCACGTCCTTGGGCACGTCGACGAGCACCGGACCCGGGCGGCCCGAGGTCGCGACGTAGAAGGCCTCGTGCAGGACCTTGGCGAGGTCGTTGACGTCGCGCACCAGCCAGTTGTGCTTGGTGCAGGGGCGCGTGATGCCGACGGTGTCGCATTCCTGGAACGCGTCGTTGCCGATCAGGTGCGTCGGCACCTGGCCGGAGATGCAGACCAGCGGGATCGAATCCATCAGCGCGTCGGTGAGCGGGGTCACCATGTTGGTGGCGCCCGGACCAGAGGTCACCAGCGCAACGCCCGGCTTGCCGGTCGAACGCGCATAGCCCTCGGCGGCATGGCCCGCGCCCTGCTCGTGACGGACCAGGATGTGCTGCACCTCGCTCTGCTGGAAGATCTCGTCATAGATCGGAAGCACCGCGCCGCCGGGGTAGCCGAAAATGTCGGTCACGCCGTGATCGATGAGCGCGCGGACGATCATCGCGGCGCCGGTCATCTGGTTCGGATCGTGGCTCTTGTCGCTCATTGGCTTGCTCCGGATGCGCTGTTGTCAGCGGCTTCGTTCGTGTCGGGTTCGGGAAATAAAAAAGGCCCCGAAGAGGGCCCATGCACACCGCCTGTCTTGTGGATGGCAGCTAGCCACCCCCGGCGGTGTGCCTGGGTACGACGGCGATAAGAAGTTTGGTAATAATGTTACGCATGGCAGGCGTTCAGCTTCCCAAAGGTTGCGCGAAACATAGCGGTCAAAGCCCGGATGTCAAGGCAATGTGGCCGTTCCGTCGCGATTTTGGCAGTGTAGCGGCGTTCCCGGAGTTCGGCGAGAGGTAAATTCGGGAACCCGGCAGAAAAGCACGTCAGTGTGCGGTACGCGCCGCATTCACGGCGGCCGCCAGCCATCCCCTCGCCGCCTCCGGTTTCACCCACTCGAATTCAGGCAATTGGTGCCGGAACCAGGTGAATTGCCGCTTGGCGTAGTGGCGGGTGTCAGCGCGCCCAATGCCGGCAGCCTCCTCCAGGCTGAGCTCGCCGCGCAGATGCCGGATCAAGGCCGGCACGCCATGGGCTTTCATCGCCGGCAGCAGCGGATCGAGATGCCTCGCGGCGAGCCGCTCGACTTCCCTGAACGCGCCGGCTCCCAACATGGCGTCGAAGCGGGCATCGATGCGGGCATAGAGCTCTTCCCGCTCGGGCGCGAGAAAAATCGCGCGAAAACTGTCCTTGGGCAGCAGCGGCGGCTGGCCCTCCCGGTGCCAGTCGAGCAGCGAACGTCCGGTTGCCTCGATCACCTCGAGCGCGCGCGCAATGCGCGTGCGGTCACGCAGGTTCAATCGCTCGGCCGCGCCCGGATCGCGGCGCGCAAGTTCCGCATGCAGCGCCTCGACGCCATTCCGGTCCAACCGCGCGCGCACATCGTCCCGCACCTCGGCGGGGATCGGCGGCACCACGGAAAGGCCCGCGGTCAGCGCCTTGAAATAGAGCCCGGTGCCGCCGATGAAGATCGGCAAACGGCCGCGAGCCCTCGCTTCATCGAGCGCTTTCGCCGCGTCGCTGACCCAGGCGCCAGCCGAGAAGTTCACGGCGGCATCGACATGACCATAGAGACGATGCGGCACGAGCGCCTCATCCGCCGCCGTCGGCCGCGCCGTGATGATGCGGAGGTCGCGATAGACCTGCATGGAATCGGCATTGATGACGACGCCGTCGGTGGCGAGCGCCAGTTCGAGCGCCAGCGCCGACTTGCCGCTGGCGGTCGGGCCTGCGATAAGCACGGCCTTGCCTGAATGCCCCTCGCTCACGAAAACCTCAAATGTCCCTCGTCGCCACGCTGATCTGCAACCCCGACAATCCCGCGCTCGACTCCACCATCGTCGATGGCGCCCGCGCCGTGCTGCCACAGGCAGCTCCCGCGCACTGGCTGTTCGACGGGGTTGCGGTCGACATTCCCTTCGGCGCCGACAGTAACCTCGAAGGCGACCGCCACGCCATCGAGCAGCGGCTCCGCGAGCTGCGCGGCGACCTGCCCATCGACATCGTCGTGCAGCCAGCCGGCGTCCGGCGCAAGAAGCTTTTCCTCGCCGACATGGATTCCACCATGATCGGCCAGGAATGCATCGACGAGCTCGCCGATCTCGTCGGGGTGAAGGCGCATGTCGCCGCCATCACCGAACGCGCGATGCGCGGCGAGATCGAGTTCGAGCCGGCGCTGCGCGAGCGCGTCGCGCTGCTCAAGGATCTGCCCGCCAGCGCCGTCGACGAAGTGCTGGACAAGCGCATCACACTGACGCCGGGCGGCCGCGAACTGGTCGCAACCATGCGCAAGCATGGCGCCTATACCTGCCTCGTCTCCGGCGGTTTCACGCTGTTCACGAGTGCGGTCGCCGCCAAGATCGGTTTCCAGGAGAACCGCGCCAACGAGCTCGTCGTGCGCGACGGCAAGTTCACCGGTGAGGTGAAGGAGCCGATCCTCGGCCGCGCAGCGAAGCTCGCCACGCTGGTGGACCTGATGGAATCCTTCGATCTCGACGACATCGACTCGGTCGTGGTCGGCGACGGCGCCAACGATCTCGCGATGATCCAGGCGGCTGGGCTGGGCGTTGCGTATCACGCCAAGCCCGCGGTGGCTGCGGCCGCTGCCGCGCGGATCGATCACGGCGATCTCACCGCGCTGCTCTATGCGCAGGGGTATCGGCGCGACGAGTTCGTGGAGGGGTAGATCTTTCTCTCCGTCATTCCGGGGCGATACGAAGCATCGAACCCGGAATCTCCAGATTCCGGGTCTGGTGCTTGCGCACCATCCCGGAATGGCCGTGAGTGTGAGGCGATGCGTCAGCTACTGCACGCTCAGCGCCACGAAGCGCAGCTCGCCTTCGCCATTCGAGACCAGCAGCAGCACGGACTTCTTGCCGTCCTTCTTGAGCTGATCGACGCGCTTCTGGATGTCGGCACCGCTGGAAACGGCCTCCTGCGCCACCTCGACGATGACGTCGCCGGCGGACAGGCGCTTCTCGGCGGCGTCCGAGTTGGCATCGACATTGGTGACGACCACGCCCTTGACGCTGTCCTTGATCTTGTAGCGCGTGCGCAGATCCTTGCTCAGCGTTGCGAGATCGAGGCCAAGCGCCTTCTGTGTCGCGGGCTTCTCGGGCGCGGGCTCGTCCGTCTTCACCGCGGCCTGCACCTTGTCGGGATCCTGGAGGCGTCCCAGCGTGACCTTCTTGGTCTGCTCCTGGCCCTTGCGGATGACGATGACGTCGACCTCCTTGCCGACCGCCGTGTCGGCGACGACGCGCGACAGGTCCTTCGGGTCCTTGACGTCCTTGCCGTCGAACTTGACGACGACGTCGCCGGGCTCGATGCCGGCGGGCTTGGCCGGGCCCTTGTCGTCGACGCCGGCGACAAGCGCACCGCGCGCAGGCTTGATGTTGAGACTCTCGGCGATCTCGTCAGTGACGCTCTGGATGCGCACGCCAAGCCAGCCGCGGCGCAGCTCGCCGAACTGGCGGAGCTGATCGACGACGCCCACCACGGTCTTCGACGGCACGGCAAACCCGATGCCGATGGAGCCGCCGGAGGGAGAGATGATCAGCGTGTTGACGCCGATGACGTCGCCGTCGAGGTTGAACAGCGGACCTCCGGAGTTGCCGCGGTTGATGGAGGCGTCGGTCTGGATGTAGCTGTCGTATGGCCCCGAGGAGATGTCGCGGTTCTTGGCCGAAACGATGCCGGCCGTCACCGTGCCTCCCAGGCTGAAGGGGTTGCCGATCGCGACCACCCAGTCGCCGAGGCGCAGCTTGTCGGAGTCGCCGAACTTCACCGCGACCAGCGGCTTCGTCGGCTTGAACTTCAGCACGGCAAGGTCGGTCTTCTTGTCGACGCCGACAAGCTCGGCCTTGATCTTGGTGCCGTCGTTGAGGATGACGTGGATCTCGTCGGCGTCCGCGATGACATGGTTGTTGGTGACGACGACGCCCGCCGTGTCGATGATGAAGCCGGAGCCGAGCGAGTTGGTCTTGCGCGGCTGATTGTTCTCGCCACCCTTGCTGCCGCCACCGGGACCGCGGCGGTTCTTGAAGAAGTCGTCGAAGAACTCCTCGAACGGCGAGCCCGGCGGCAGTTGCGGCATCGTGTTGCCGCCGCCGCCCTTGGCCTCGACGGTTTGCGAGGTCGAGATGTTGACGACCGCGTCGATCACCTTCTCGGCGACGTCGGCGATGCCATCCGGTCCGCGCGCATGGGCCGCCGTGCCGAACGCACTGAAAGCACCGACGGCGAGCGCGGCCAGCCCAAGTCGCACACCAAGTCGCACGCTACGGCGCGAACGGGACGGGGCAGTGGTGGCAGCGGTCATTGTGATCTCCAGACAGAGGGATTCGGCGCCAGACTGCGCTCGAACGGGGGCACGGCGCAAGCGCGGAGCTTAGCGGCCCTCAAGACCCCGATAATACGGCGAAAACCGGTCCGGCGCCTTCACTTTGGCGTTGGCCTGATGGCTAAATGGGGCGCCGTATAACCCAGATCAGCACCAGGCCCGCCACGGCCGAGCCGATCCCGACCGCCCGGAGAATGTTGTCCGGCGTAGCGATGGCGCTCTTCATGGCTTTGCGCATCCAGTTGGGACTGGCCGCAAACATCAAGCCTTCAAGCACGAACAGGATGCCTAGGCCGATGAGGAAGTCGGCGAACGCAATGGACCTCATCGGAATGGAACCTCCCGTAGTGCTGTTATTATCTGGACAAAAGGGCGGCCAGACCGGCCGCCCCTTTTTCTAGCTTACGGCTTCGGCGCCTCGGTTGCCATCTTGCCGGACGGATTACTGAAGTACCGGAAGAAATCCGAGTCCGGCCGCAGCAGGAAGCGGGTGTCGTTCGAACGCAACCCGTTCTCATAAGCCGTCATCGACCGGTAGAAGGCGAAGAAGTCGGCGTCCTTGCCGTAAGCCTCGGCGAACAGGCGGTTACGCTCGGCGTCGCCAATACCACGCGTTTGCTCGGCCTGCGACCTCGCTTCTGCCTCGATCACGGTGGCTTCGCGGTCGGCCTTGGAGCGGATCTCCTGGGCCTTCTGGCCGCCTTGAGCGCGGAACTCGGCCGCCTCGCGCTCGCGCTCGGTCTTCATGCGCTGGTAGACCGCCTGGCTGTTCTGCTCCGGCAGGTCGGCGCGGCGTATCCGGACGTCGACGACCTCGATGCCGTAGCCGTCGGCCTCGCGGTCGAGCTGGTCGCGGATACGCAGCATCAGCTTCTCGCGATCGTCGCGCACCACGTTGATGAAGGTCACCTCGCCGAGCACGCGGCGCAGCGCCGCGTTCAGGAGCGTGGTGAGCTGGACGTTGGCAGCCTGGATCGAGCCGATGCTCTGATAGAAGCGCAGCGCATCCTTGATCCGGTAGCGCGCGAAGGCGTCGACCACGAGCCGCTTCTGGTCGGACGCGATCGCTTCCTGCGACGGATTCTCAAGGTCGAGGATCCGCTTGTCGATGTTGATCACGGAATTCCAAGGCGCCTTGAAATGCAGGCCGGGCGCAGTGACGACATCGACGGGCCGGCCGAACTGGAGCACGATAGTCTGCTCGGTCTGCTGAACCGTGAACAGCGACATGTAGCCGACGATCACGACGAGCAGGAGCCCGAGCAGCGTGACGATACCTGTGACCGGAGACCTCATCGGTTGCCTCCGCTCGACTGCGGACCGGTGGTAGGCGGCCGCTTGGTCGTCAATTCGCCGAGGGGCAGATAGGGCACGATGCCCTGGCCCGAGGCGCCGCCGCCGTCAAAAATGAGCTTGTCCGCGCCACCGAGCACGCGCTCCATGGTCTCCAGATAGATCCGTTCACGCGTCACGTCTGGCGCCTTCTTGTATTCCTCGTAAACCTTCAGGAAGCGCGCGCTTTGGCCCTTGGCCTCGGCGACCGCCTGCTCCCTGTAGCCTTCGGCAGCCTGCAGGATCTGCGCTGCACGGCCGCGTGCCTGCGGCACCACCTGGTTGGCGTAAGTCTGCGCTTCGTTCTGCAGCTGCTCGAGATTGGCGCGCGCCGCCTGGACGTCACGGAAGGCGTCGATCACCTGCGCCGGCGGATCCACCTTCTGCATCTGCACCTGGCTGATCTGGATACCCGCGCCATAGCTGTCCAGAGTCTTCTGGATCAGTTCGTGCACGTTCTGCTCGGTGACGTTCCGCGCGCCGGTCAGGATCGGCTGGATCTGCGAGCGGCCGATCACCTCGCGCATCGCGCTCTCGGCCACCGCCTTCACGGTGCCTTCGGGGTTCTGGATGTTGAAGAGGAAGTTGCCGACGCCGTCGGGCTTGATGCGCCACAGCACGGTGAAGTCGACGTCGACGATGTTCTCGTCGCCGGTCAGCATCAGGCTCTCTTCCGGCACGTCACGAACGGAGCGGCCGCGCCGCGCCGGATCGTCGATCAGCGTCATGCCGATGGAGATGGTGTTGACGCGCAGCGCCTTGGGCAGCAGCACGGTCTCGATCGGATAAGGCAGATGATAGTTCAGGCCCGGCTGCACGGTTCGGACGTGCTTGCCGAAGCGCAGCACGACACCGAGCTCTTCGGACTGCACGCGGAAGAAGCCCGACAGCAGCCAGAATGCGGCGATCAGCAGGATGATCAGCGTGATGCCGATGCCGGAGAAATAGCCGCCCGGCATGATTTGCTGGAGGCGGTCCTGGCCGCGGCGCAGAAGGTCTTCCAGATCCGGCGGCCTCGGCCCAACCGGTTGCGGGCCTGAGCCCCATGGTCCCTTTGGACCCGAGCCCCATGGGCCACCGCCCTGATTCTTCCACGGCATTCGATGCTCTCCTCGGCAGGGTGGAATTGCCCCCGCCCGCTTTGTCCGGTCCGGCTTTATAGGGGACAGGCAGGTCCCTTACAACGCAACCCGGGCCGACTTCCGAGCTATGCTCGGGGACGAAAAAGTCAATGTAAACATTGACGAATGCGGTTAATGGCCCGCCCGCCGACGATATGTCACATAGGAGAAGTCGGCGCTGTCGTCGGGGCCGGCCGGATGACGGATGCGCGTCGTCTCCTCCCACCCCGCCTTGTCGACGTCGAAATGCGTGTCGCCCTCGGGCCGCGCATGCACTTCGGTGATTTCGAGGCGATCGGCGCGATCGAGCCACTGCCGGTAGACCTCGGCGCCGCCGATCACCGCGATCTCAGTGACCGAACGCCGCAGGGCATCGCCAAGCGCGACCGCCTCCGCAGCCGCAGCCGATGTCGTGACGACGGCGCCTGCGGCACGATAAGCCGTATCGCGCGTGATCACGATGTTGGTGCGGCCCGGCAGTGGCCGGCGCAGGGATTCGAAGGTCTTGCGGCCCATGATCACCGGCTTTCCGATCGTGAGCGCCTTGAAGCGGGCCATGTCGGATTTCAATCGCCACGGAATGGCGTTGCCGGCGCCGATGACGCCGTTCTCCGCGATGGCGACGACGAAGACGATCTCCATCAGGGCGCGCTCCCGGCAAGCCGCCTCAGCGCAGGCCCGGTGACGCGGCACAATGTCCAGTCGTCCATCATGACCGCACCGAGCGACTTGTAGAACGCGATCGACGGCGCGTTCCAGTCGAGCACCGCCCATTGCAGGCGCGACCAGCCGTTCTCGACGCATTCCCTGGCGAGATAGACCAGCAGCGCCTTGCCGAGGCCCCTGCCCCGATGCGACGGCCGCACGTAGAGATCTTCGAGATAGATGCCGTGGCGGCCGCTGAAGGTGGAAAAATTCGCAAACCACACCGCGAAGCCGACCGGCTCGGCGTTCCACTCCGCGATCGCACAATAGAGTTGCGGCCGGTCGCCGAACAGCGCGTCGGCGATGTCAGCCTCGGTCGCCTCCACCTCGTGCGAGAGCTGTTCGTATTCGGCAAGCTCGCGGATGAAGGAAAGAACGAGCCCGGCTTCGCCCGGGCGTGCGCGGCGGATGGTCAGCGACATCTGCGCTAGACCGCGACTTCCGCCTTGATGTGCGGATGCGGATCGTAGCCGACGAGCTCGAAATCCTCGAAGCGGAAGGAGAAGATGTCCTTCACGTCGGGATTGATCCGCATCGCCGGCAGCGGGCGCGGCGCGCGGGTGAGCTGGAGCTTCGCCTGCTCGAGATGATTGGAATAGAGATGGGTGTCCCCGAACGAATGCACGAAGTCGCCGGGCTTCAGCCCGGTGACCTGCGCCACCATCATGGTGAGCAGCGCATAGGAGGCGATGTTGAAGGGCACGCCGAGGAAGACGTCGGCGGAGCGCTGATAGAGCTGGCAGGACAGCTTGCCGCCTGCGACGTAGAACTGGAACAGGCAATGGCACGGCGGCAGCGCCATCTTGTCGACCTCGGCCGGATTCCAGGCCGATACGATCAGGCGTCGCGAGTCCGGATTGCGCTTGATCATTTCGACGACGTTGGCGATCTGGTCGATGCTGCGGCCGTCCGGGGCGGGCCAGGAGCGCCATTGATGGCCATAGACCGGGCCGAGATCGCCATTGGCATCGGCCCACTCGTCCCAGATGGTAACGCCGTTGTCGCGCAGATATTTGATGTTGGTGTCGCCCTTCAGGAACCAGAGCAACTCGTGGACGATCGCCTTCAGCGGCAGCCGCTTTGTGGTCAGCATCGGGAAGCCGGCCGACAGATTGAAGCGCATCTGGTGGCCGAACACCGAGAGCGTGCCGGTGCCGGTCCGGTCGGTCTTCTCGGCGCCGTCTGAGAGAATCCGCTCGAGCAGGTCCTGATACTGGTGCATGTGCCAAAAACCCTGGGACGACGGCAGCCTTTTGGGGGAGGCGGCGAACTTAGCGGCCACCCCCGCGCTGCGACAGCGGCGATTCGCTACTCCAATTGATTATACCCGGAAAAATGAGTGTTCCCGGCACAAACGACAAGGGCGGAACTGACGTCCCGCCCTTCTGCCTATCGGGTTGATTGCATTGCCTAAGTTGCCGGCTTGAGCACCGGGGTCCACTTCGCGATCTCGCTCTTGACGAGGGCGGCCAGCGCTTCCGGGGTCCGTTCGGCGGGACCCGGGATGACACTGCCGAGGTCGAGCAGACGCTTGCGCACGGTCTCGTCGTCGAGCGCCTTGACGACCGCCGCGTTCAGGCTCGCCACGATCGCGGGCGAGGTTCCCTTGGGTGCGAACATCGCATTCCAGGCCTGGGCCTGGAACTTCGGCAAGCCCGCTTCCGTCGTCGTCGGCACGTTCGGCAGCGACGGATTGCGCTCCGGCGTTGCGATCGCATAGGCCTTGATGGTGCCGGCGTTGATCTGCGGCACGGCGTTGACGATCTGGTCGCACATGTAATCGACCTGGCCCCCCACCAGCGCATTCATCGCAGGTCCCGTGCCGTTGAAGGGCACGCCGACCGGCTTGATGTCGAGGATCGAGTGGAGAAGCTCGCATGAGACGTGCGAGACCGAGCCGACGCCGGCATGCGCGGCGTTCACCTTCTCGGCGTTCGCCTTCACATAGGCAACGAACTCCTTGAGGTCCTTCGGCGGGAAGTCCTTGCGCGCCAGGATCAGGATCGGCGTGCCCGCCAGCAGCGCGATCGGCTCGAAATCCTTCTCGGGATGATAGGCGAGCTTCGGATAGAGCGGCACCGATGCAGCATGGGTGCCCATGTGGCCGGTGATCAGCGTATAGCCGTCGTTGGCCGCGCGCGCAGCGCGCGTGGTCGCGGTGGTGCCGCCGGCACCGACGACGTTCTCGATGATGATGCTTTGTCCCATCGTCTGCGCCATATGCCCGGTGACGATGCGCGAGATCACGTCAGTCGGCCCGCCGGCCGCGAACGGCACGATCATGGTGATGCTGCGTGTCGGGTAGGTCTGCGCCTCGGCCGGCGCGGTGAAGGTGGCAAGCGAAGCAAGCGCTGCGGCACATGCGCCCGTGAGCGCGCGAAGAAAGGTCATGTGGATCCCCTTGGACACAAAGACTGCCGGCCCAAAGGCCGGTATTTTCATTTCACTAAGCCGTCACACAAGTCGATTCGACTTCCGAATGCGGCGCGCCGACGCAGGGCGTGGCGCGACGCAGGGCGCGACCTCAGTTCTCGGACTCGGTGAACACCTCGTCGCGCTTGGCACGCAACGCCGGTAGCACCGTAAGGACGAGGAGGCTCGCCGCAACCGCCAGCAGCACCGCCGACAGCGGACGCGTCAGGAACACGCTCCAGTCGCCGCGCGAGATCAGCAGCGCGCGGCGGAGGTTCTCTTCCATCAGCGGTCCCAGCACCATGCCGAGCAGCAACGGCGCCGGCTCGAAATCGTGCTTGATCAGCCAGTAGCCGACGAGACCGAAGATGCCGGCCAGGATGACGTCGACCGGGGCGTTGTTCACCGAATAGATGCCGATCGCGCAGAAGATCACGATCGAGGGGAACATCAGCCGGTACGGCACGCGCAAGAGGCGCACCCAGATTCCGACCAGCGGCAGGTTGATGATGATCAGCATCAGATTGCCGATCCACATCGAGGCAATCATGCCCCAGACGAGGTCCGGCTGCTTCTGCATCACCTGCGGGCCCGGCACGATGCCATGAATGGTCATCGCGCCCACCATCAGCGCCATCACCGCGTTCGGCGGGATGCCGAGGGTGAGCAGCGGGATGAACGAGGTCTGCGCCGCGGCGTTGTTGGCGCTCTCCGGTCCCGCCACGCCCTCGATCGCGCCGCGGCCGAACCGCGACGGGTTCTTGGCGAGCTTCTTCTCGAGCGTATAGGCCGCGAAGGACGCGATCACCGCGCCGCCGCCGGGCAGAATGCCGAGGATCGAGCCGAGCACGGTGCCGCGCAGGATCGGCGGCGCCGCGTCGCGCAGATCCTTTCTGGTCGGCATCAGGCCGGTGATCTTCTGCTGCACGAGGTCGCGGTTCATCCCGGCGCCATGGTCGAGGTTGCGGATGATCTCGGCAAAGCCGAACACGCCCATTGCCACCGTCGCAAAGCCGAGGCCGTCGGCGAGCTCCGGAATGTTGAAGGACATGCGCGAGGCGCCGGTCTCGATGTCGGACCCGACCATCGACAGCAGCAGACCAAACACGATCATCGCGATCGCTTTCAGCACCGAGCCCTTGGCCAGCACCACCGCGAAGATCAGGCCGAGCACCATCAGCGAAAAATATTCGGCCGGACCGAACGCCAGCGCGAGCTTTGTGAGCGGCGCACCGAGCAGGGCAATGAGCACGGTGGCGACGCAGCCGGCGAAGAACGAGCCGATCGCGGCGATCGCCAGCGCCGGGCCGGCGCGGCCCTGCTTCGCCATCTGGTGCCCGTCGATGGCGGTGACCACCGATGTCGCCTCGCCTGGAATGTTGACCAGGATCGACGTGGTCGAGCCGCCATACTGGGCGCCGTAATAGATGCCGGCGAGCATGATCAGCGCGCCGACCGGCGGCAGTCCGAAGGTGATCGGCAGCAGCATTGCGACGGTTGCAATGGTGCCGATGCCCGGAAGCACGCCGACCAGCGTCCCGACGAGGGCGCCAATCAGGCACATCAGCAGGTTGATCGGAGAGAAGGCGACGGCGAAGCCGTGAGCGAGGTTGGCAAAAATATCCATCACACCCTCACTGCAGGAAACGCGGAAACATCGGCATCGGCAGCCCGAGCACATAAGGGAAGAGTATCGCGCAGCCGACCGTCAGGCAGGCGCCGACGATCACCGCTTCCAGCCAGCGCGTCTCGTTGGAGCCTGTCGCCGCAATCATGAAGCTTGCGAAGGCCGTGACCACGACGCCGAGGGACCGGATCGACAGGGCGAAGAAGAGGATCGCGGCGACGACGAACAGCGGTCCACGCCAGGAGTAATGGGCCATCGCAGGCCCATCGGTCAGAAGACCGGTCAAGGCGATGCCGGCGGACAAGGCGACCAGGAGCCCGCCGAACATACGCGGCGCGGTCCCTGCGCCGAAGGAGAAGCCGCGCATGCCCTGCAAATCACTCGATGCCCACAGCGCGAACAGGGCGACCGCCATCAGGACGACGCCGCCGACATAATCTTGCGCCGAGCGGATCGTCATGAACAGCGTGAGAATCGCCACCGCAAACAGCGGATAGGAATAGATCAGCGCCAGCAGCACATCGGACGACATCTTCTTGGTGCCGCCGCCGAACGATCCGAATATGGCACTGGGCGCGCCGGCGAGCAGCGCCGTCACGTGGCTGGTGATCACCGTCGCCGGGCCGCGGCCGGCCCCCCAGCCGAAGATCGTTCCGATCGACCAGATCAATTCGAAGATCTGCGGCGCAATCGCCAGCAGACAAAAGCCAACCGCCAACCGGGTATTTCGGGTGGCTGTCGCTGAGTGGCCCATCGTGTCGGCCATGCCTGTCTCCTCCGCGACCGTAAGTCACGAGCACTGTTGTTCTAAATCGGCTGGAACTGGGTCCCCCGCCCGGATCACTGCCTAGCGATTTTCATCACACAATGCCAGCAAAACCCAACACGCCCCCGGCGAGAAGGAGCCAAAGAGGATTGATGCGCGAGACCGAGGCGATCACCGCAACCATTGCGGTCAGAAGCAGTGCAGCAATTGTCCGATCGGTCGACTGGGCCAGGATCAGGGCGCTCGCCGCCATCAGACCGATCGAGAGCGGAACCAGTGCAGCCTGGATCAGGCCGGGCCAGCGCGATTGGCTGGGCCGGTTCAGGAGCCGGCTCACATAATAGGCAAGCAACGCCGTCGGCAGGCACATCGCCAACGTCGCCGCCAGCGCGCCGGGGATGCCGGCCACGGCATAGCCGATTAACGTCACGATAAGCACGTTCGGACCTGGCGAGAGCTGCGCGATCGCATAGGCGTCGGCGAACTGCTTGTCGGTCATCCAGTGATTCACCTCGACCGCGATGCGATGCATCTCGGGCACCGCGGCCGCGGCACCGCCGACAGCGAATAGCGACATCAGACCAAACGTGGAGATCAGCGACCAGATGGGGCTGTGGCTGGTCATGCGGCTACTTTCCGCCGCAGCAAGCAAGTGACGCCCACGCTGACGGGGATCGCGACCAGCAGCACCGCCTGGAGCGGCAGGCGCAGCACGCCGATGGCGAGGAACACGCCGAGCATCAGGATCAGCGCGAGGGGATCCGCCCGCTTGAGCAACGGAGTCATCATGCGGAAGACCACCGCGATCAAGAGGCCGACCGCCGCGCAGGAGATGCCGGCAAGGATTCGGCGCAGCACCTCGGTATCGCCGAAACGGGCGTAGGCGATTGCCAGCGCCGTCATGATCAGCGTCGGCGGCAGCAACAGCCCGGTGAAGGCGGCAACGCCGCCGGCGATGCCGCGCAGCCGCGATCCGAACACCATCGACAGATTGACGATGTTGGGCCCGGGCAGGAAGTGGCAGAGAGCAAAGGTCTCGTTGAACTCGTCCGCGGTCATCCAGCGGTGCTGCTCGACGATGGCCCGGCGGGCAAACACCAGGACCCCGCCGAAACCGGCCAGCGACATCCTGGCGAAGGCCAGAAACAGCGCGAGAAGGCCTGGCGGTGCGGCGGCGAGATCCGGCTTCTGGACGGCCGGTGCTGAATCCGTGGACATGTCAGCAGCTTAGAACGGGGCTCCGGCGGTGGCCAAGACGATCCGGAACCTATCCCAAGGGAACCGCGGCCAATCCGCTCGAAACCTCTGTTTTTCGAAAGCTTTGCACCCTATATTGGGACTGCCGGTTCGCCGGCTATGGAAATAAACGGTCGTCGCAATAAACCATTCGGACCCGGGGGCGGTACCCGGCGCCTCCACCAAAGCCCACCATCGGGCTGGCCCAGAAGCGGGCTTTGGCGGGGGCGAAATAGGATCGACGAGGGCGTAAAGGGCGTACTTTTTCCCGGTATTGTTCCGCCGTTATCGGGCTACTGCAATAGTTGCCAACGACAACTTTGCTCCGGTTGCTCAGGCTGCGTAACGCAGTTTGAAAGACCACTCTAAAGTCCTAGCGGGTTAAGCTCCGCTAGGCGGGGTTCGGAGGCACCTGGCAACAGAAGCCTCCACTTTACTTTTCGATTTCTTCCCCGACGGGGACTCCTGCTGGCCCGTCAGGCGCGGTACTATTGCGGCTTGGCGAGTCGGACTGGCTGGTCTGGCTTCGGGGATGCAACAGGACCACCATGGCGACCGATCATATCCGATACGATGTGCTGGCCCGCGACGCGTTGCGCGGCGTGCTGCGCAAGGTGCTGACCGATGCCGCGGCCCATGGACTGCCGGGCGAGCACCATTTCTTCATCACCTTCGTGTCGAAGGCCGAGGGCGTGAAGCTGTCGCCGCGGCTGCTCGCGCAATATCCGGAAGAGATGACGATCATCCTCCAGCACCAGTTCTGGGATCTGACCGTGCTCGACGACCGTTTCGAGGTCGGCCTGTCCTTTGGCGGCATCCCGGAGCGGCTGGTGGTGCCGTTCAGCGCCATCAAGAGCTTCCTCGATCCGTCCGTGAAGTTCGGCCTCCAGTTCGACACCTCCGACGTCGCCGAGGTCGCGCCCGAGACTTTGCCGGCCGCGCCCGCGCCGTCGGCCGTATCGGTCCCGGCACCTGCGACCGAGAATGCGGAAGCCGGCGACGAGCCGACACCGCCGAGCCAGGGCGGCGCCGAAGTCGTGCGGCTCGATCGTTTCCGTAAGAAATGATCTAGGTTGGGCTCGAGCCCGTCGCACACAGCCAAACTGCCTATATAGAGAAGCACATGAAAAGGCCGTGCGGCGTTTCGCGCGGCAGAATGGATGTGCTCATGGCCAAGACGACCCGCGCTTCACGCTCCGCGACCCGCATCGAGACCGACAGCTTCGGTCCCATCGACGTCCCCGCCGACCGCTATTGGGGAGCGCAGACCGAACGCTCGCGCCAGAATTTTCGCATCGGCACCGATCGCATGCCGATCTCGCTCGTGCATGCGCTCGGCATCGTCAAGCTCGCGGCCGCGCAGACCAACCGCGAGCTGGGCCTGCTCGACCAGCGCCGCGCGAACGCCATCATCCGCGCCGCGCGCGAGGTGATCGAAGGCAGGCTGGACGATCATTTTCCGCTGGTGGTTTGGCAGACCGGCTCCGGCACGCAGACCAACATGAACCTCAACGAGGTGATCGCCAACCGCGCCAATGAGCTGCTCGGCGGCGAGCTCGGCGCCAAGGAGCCGGTGCATCCCAACGACCATGTCAATATGAGCCAGTCGTCGAACGACTCGTTTCCCACCGCGATGCACATCGCGGCCGCAAGCCGCATCAACGCCGATCTCGTCCCTGCCCTCGGCGAATTGCTGCGCGCGCTGCGCAAGAAGGAGAAGGAGTTCGCAAAGATCGTCAAGATCGGCCGCACCCACACCCAGGATGCGACGCCGCTGACGCTCGGCCAGGAATTTTCGGGCTATGCCGCGCAGGTCGAAAGCGGCATTGCCCGGCTCAAGGTCGCGGTGAAGGATCTTTATCCGCTGGCGCAGGGCGGCACCGCCGTCGGCACCGGCCTCAACTCGAAGCCGCGCTTTGCAAAACTGTTCGCAAAGCACGTCGCCGGGATCACGAAGCTCCCCTTCACGAGCGCCGCCAACAAATTCGAGGCGCTGGCTTCGAACGATGCCTATGTGCTGGCGCACGGCGCCATCAATTCGGTGGCGACGGGCCTGTTCAAGATCGCCAACGACATCCGCCTGCTCGGCTCCGGCCCGCGTTCGGGCCTCGGCGAATTGATCCTGCCGGAGAACGAGCCGGGCTCCTCGATCATGCCCGGCAAGGTCAATCCGACCCAATGCGAGGCGATGACCATGGTGTGCTGCCAGGTGTTCGGCAATCACACCGCCATCACCGTCGCCGGCAGCCAGGGCCATTTCGAGCTCAACGTCTACAAGCCCGTGCTGGCCTACAACATGCTGCACTCGATCCGCCTGCTGGCGGATGCCGCACGCTCCTTCACCGAACATTGCGTCAGCGGCATCCGCGCCGACGAGAAGCGCATCAGCGAGCTGATGCAGCGCTCGCTGATGCTGGTCACGGCGCTCGCCCCGAAGATCGGCTATGACAACGCGGCCAAGGTCGCCAAGACGGCCCACGTGAACGGCACCACGCTGAAGGAGGAGGCGCTGCGGCTCGGTTTCGTCTCGGCCGACGAGTTCGACCGCCTGGTCCGCCCCGAAAAGATGACCAGCCCGGGCTAAATTCCGAATTCCGATGGTCATCCGTAATGATACGGACCCCTGGCACTGAGAAAAAGTGCGGCTTTGAGGGCGGGATTTGATTACCGTCAATGTTGTGGCGGGGCAGCGTGTTACGCAGCTCCTCTGCCCTCGACGGGCGAAATCATCGTTTGATGGCCCGAGGGGCCGATTGACGAGGACGAGCGAATGGCGATCAAGTCTTGCGGGGCGCAACGAGGCACCCTGTTTCTGAATGTTTCATTCTGCCTGACGAGGATCGGATGATGGAGACACCGCATGGGCAACGTCATCAACCTGAATCGCTTCAGGAAGCGCGCCGAGCGGGAAGCCTCGGCGAAGCAAGCGGACGCCAACCGGGCGAAGTTCGGTCGCACCAAGGCGGAGCGGTCGGTGGAGGAGAAGCGGGCGGACCAGGCCAAGGAGCATCTGGACCAGCACCGGATCGATCGCGAGGAGCAGCCATGAAATCGCCGGTCGTGAAACGGTCGATCGTCGTCGCCGGCCACAAGACCAGCGTCAGCCTGGAAGAGGCGTTCTGGAACGGCATGAAGGAGATCTCGGGCCTGCGCAACATGACGCTGTCCGAGCTCGTCGGCGAAATCGACAGCAACCGCCAGCAGGGCAATCTGTCGTCGGCGATCCGCCTGTTCGTCCTGGACTATTTCAAGAGCCGCGCCATGGCCAGCCAGCCTGAAAAGGTCCCTGCCCAGTAGCCGCCGGGTGCTTTCCCGGCGCAGCCCTGGCCGCTGCACCTTAAAATCACTCTAAGGTGCAGGTTCGGCGGGCAGGCGCGCTTGACCTCGATGCCCTGCGTTGAAAATACAGGGCATGATCGACACCCCTGACACGCGCTCGCACATGCCGCTGGGTTTGGCCCAGCGTGGCTACACCGGCGTCATCCAGCACCTTTCCGCCAGGGGGACGGGCTCGGCGCTCTCGGACGTCGAGCTCGAGAGCCGGCTGATCGAGCTCGGCTTCGTCGAAGGGGCCCGGGTCGAGGTCCTGCATGAGGGGCTGGTCGGGCGCGACCCCATCGCCGTGCGGGTCGACAGCATCACCATCGCGGTCCGTCGTCGCGAAGCCATGGCCATCATCGTCGCCTAGATAGCGACCGGACGCCTGCACCCATGGAATTACCCCTGCTGCATCTGGCCCTGGTGGGCACACCCAACAGCGGCAAGACCTCGCTGTTCAATGCCCTGACCGGCAGCCGGCAGAAGGTCGCGAACTATCCCGGCGTCACCGTCGAGCGCAAGGAGGGCTTCTTCGTCACCCCCTTGGGACGCCAGGTCTCCGTGGTCGACCTGCCCGGCACCTATTCGCTGCGGGGCCGCAGCCCGGACGAGGAGATCACCCGCGACTTCGTGCTCGGCAAGGCCACCGGCGAGACCGTGCCCGATCTCGTGCTGTGCGTCGCCGATTCCACCAATCTGCGCCTGACCATCCGCCTGCTGCTCGAGCTCAAGCGCACGGGACGGCCGATGATCCTCGTGCTCAACATGTTCGACATCGCGAGCCGGCGCGGCATCACCGTCGACGTCGAGCGGCTCGCCAAGGAGCTCGGCGTGCCCGTGGTCACCTCGATCGCGGTGCGCAAGGGTGGCACGGCCGATCTATTGGCGCTGACCGACGATATCTCGGCCAGGCTCGATGCCGAGCCCGGGGAGAACAAGTGGCGCGCGCTCAGTGTCGCCGAGCTGCGCGCGACCCAGCGCGAGGCCGACCGCATCATCGCCGACTGCGTCAGCCTGCCTACCAGCCCCGACACCTGGACCGCGCGGATCGACGCCGTGGTGCTGCATCCCGTCGGCGGACTGATCGTGCTCGCGCTGATCCTGTTCGTGATGTTCCAGGCGGTGTTTGCCTGGGCGCAGCCGCTGATGGACCTGCTCAACTCCGGCTTCGATGCGCTCGGCGAGCTCGTCCACGACACCCTGCCCGGCGGCCTGCTGCAGAGCTTCCTCCAGAACGGCGTGATCTCGGGCGTCGGCAGCGTGATCGTGTTCCTGCCGCAGATCATCATCATCTTCCTGTTCATCCTGCTGCTGGAAGATTTCGGCTACATGGCGCGCGCCGCCTTCCTGATGGATCGCATCATGGGCGGCGCAGGGCTGCACGGCCGCGCCTTCATTCCGCTGCTGTCGAGCTTCGCCTGCGCCATTCCCGGCATCATGGCGACGCGCGTCATCGACAACAAGCGCGACCGGCTGACCACGATCCTGATCGCGCCGCTGATGACCTGCTCGGCGCGCATTCCGGTCTACACGCTGATCATCTCCGCCTTCATTCCGGCCAGGGACGTCTGGGGCTTCATCAACCTCCAGGGCCTCGTGATGTTCGGCCTCTATGCCACCGGCATCGTCAGTGCGCTGCTGGTTTCGTTCCTGATCAAATTCTTCATGCTGCGCGACTTTGCGCCGGCCCCGTTCATGCTGGAGCTGCCTGACTACAAGATGCCGCGGCTGAAATCGATCGCGATCGGCATCTACACCCGCGCCAAGATGTTCCTGGTGCGCGCCGGCACCACGATCTTCTCGATGATGGTCCTGATCTGGTTCCTGGCCTCGTTCCCGCAGCCGCCCGCGGGCGCCACCGAACCCGCCATCGACTTCAGTCTCGCCGCGATCATCGGCAAGGCGCTCGAACCGCTGCTCGCGCCGGTCGGCTTCAACTGGCAGATCGCGGTAGCGCTGATCCCGGGCATGGCGGCACGCGAGGTCGCGGTCGCAGCCCTCGGCACCGTCTATGCGATCGAAGGCGGCAAGGAGGCGGCCGAGCAGATCGGCCAGGTGCTGGCGACCAAATGGTCGCTGGCGACCGCGCTGTCGCTGCTGGCCTGGTACATCTTCGCCCCGCAATGCGCCTCGACGCTGGCCGTGATCCGCCGCGAGACCGGAAGCTGGGCGTGGATGGCCGTGACCTTCGCCTACATGCTGGTGCTGGCTTATGCGGCCAGCCTCGCGACCTACAATGTCGCGGTGGCGCTCGGGGCGGGATAGCGCCTTTCAAAACCAAAACTGCGAAAACAACCCCATGCACAGTAGCGAAGCTATTGATGCACCGGACGAAATTTTCCAGCCGGAGTGTGCCCTACGGTGCGACGCAGTCGGCGCTGCGCGCCACTGCCGGACCACACCACAACCTGCGCTGTCTGCGGGACGGCCCAATTCGGAAAATCAGTTGCGTCGTCGGGCAAAACACCGGCACAATGGCACGATGAAAAGGTTTGGCTACCCGGCGCCCCTGACCGACACACCGGATTGATTGCCCACCAGGGCGGCTGTGCGATTGCGCCCGTGTCCCGCCTCTTCCGCAGAGCCGGTCGACCCTCTCGAAAAACAGCGGTACGACGCCGCAAGGAGCTCGGCAGGATGGATCACTTCAGCACCGCCAGACTGACCGCCGAACGACTGCGCGAGGATCACCTCGCCGACCTCGTCGCGCTGCATCTCGATGTCGAGGTCTCACGTTATCTCGGCGGGGTGCGGACGCCCGAGGTGACGAAGGTCTATCTCGCGACCAATATGGCGCATTGGGACCAGCACGGCTTCGGGCTCTGGACGCTCCGAACGAAAGACGGAGTGTTCGCGGGACGGGCAGGCATCCGGCACATCATCGTGGATGAGGTCGACGAGATCGAGATTGCCTACGCCTTCAAGCGCGAATTCTGGGGCCAGGGACTTGCGAGCGAGATCGCGACCGCGCTGACGCAGATCGGGCTGTCACAGCTGCAGCTGTCATCCCTGATTGGCATCGTCTCACTCGGCAATGCCGCATCACGGTGCGTGCTGGAGAAGTCGAAGTACCTGTTCGAGCAGAGCACGAATCATAACGGCGAAGACGTCGCGATCTACCGCATCCGGCGCTGAAAGCCGCCAGGACTGCACGACCTCACCTGTCGGCCATTCGACCTTCTCGGGCGGGAACTCGATGCCGGCCCGTGAGTTCCTTCCCCGGGCCGCCGGCCTGCGGGAAGCTTGGACATACGCCCTCCCGGATCGAAGAAGCGTAAGGGGTTTCAATGACCGGTACGTCCACGAGCGCCTCCGATTTGCCGCGCGTTTCCACCGGCAGCGAAGGTCTCGACAACATCCTGGGCGGCGGCTTGGACCCCAACCGGATGTATCTGTATGAGGGGCGGCCCGGCACGGGCAAGACGACAATCGCGCTGCAATTCCTCCTCCGGGGCGTGCGCGACGGCGAACGCGTGCTCTATATTTCGCTGTCCGAAACCAAGCGGGAGCTGACCGTCGTCGCGCAGCGGCACGGCTGGTCGCTTGACGGCGTCGACATCTTCGAGCTGGTTCCGCCCGAGACCACGCTCGATCCGGAGCGGGAGCTCACGGTCTTCCATCCCGCCGAAATGGAATTGAACGAAACGACGGGTCTGATCTTCAAGGAAGTCGAACGGATCAACCCCACGCGCGTGGTGCTCGACAGCCTCTCCGAGCTTCGTCTGCTGGCCCAGAACCCGCTTCGCTACAGACGGCAGGTGCTGGCCTTGAAGCACTTCTTCACCAACCGCAATTGCACCGTCGTGCTCCTCGACGATCTCTCGTCCTCCCAGGACGATCTGCAACTGCATTCGATCGCGCATGGCGTCGTCATGCTCGAACAGGTCGCGATCGACTACGGGGCGGAGCGACGGCGGATCCGCGTGATCAAGATGCGCGGTATTCGATTCCGCGGCGGCTTCCACGACTTCACGATTGCAAAGGGGGGCTTGCGGATCTTCCCGCGCCTCGTGGCGGCGGAACACCACAAAGCCTTTCCCGGCGAATTCACGGCCAGCGGCAACGCTGCCCTGGACCAGCTCCTCGGCGGCGGGCTCGAGCGCGGCACCAACGCCCTGTTCATCGGCGCCGCCGGCGTGGGAAAATCCTCCCTCGCGCTCACTTACGCGATAGCGGCGGCGGAACGCGGCGAGCACGCCGCATTCTTCGCGTTCGACGAAGGCCGCGGCACCGTGGAAGCTCGCGCCCGGACGCTCGGCCTGCCTCTGGAAAAGCACGTCGAGTCCGGCCTCATCCGGTTTCAACAGATCGATCCGGCCGAACTGTCGCCCGGCGAGTTCGCGGCGATCCTGCGCCGGAGCGTTGAAGACGACAACGCCCGCGTGGTCGTCATCGACAGCCTGAACGGCTACCTCAACGCGATGCCGGACGAGCGGTTTCTCATCCTGCAAATGCACGAGCTGCTGACCTACCTGGCGCAGCAGGGCGTTCTCACCATCCTGATCCTCGCTCAACATGGGCTGGTCGGCCCGATGGATACGCCGCTCGACATCAGCTATCTGAGCGACGCGGTGCTGATGCTGCGCTATTTCGAGTCCGGCGGATCGGTGCGGCGCGCCTTGTCCGTCGTCAAGAAGCGCAGCGGCAACCACGAGCACACCATCCGCGAGTTCCGGCTCGGCAGCACCGGCGTCAAGCTCGGCCCGCCCCTCACCGACTTCATGGGCATCTTTTCGGGCAATCCGCGTTATACCGGCACGGATATCCTGGAAGGACCGGCCTGATGAGCGCCGACCGCGATCACCGCGTCCTCATTTTCGCTCCGATCGGCCGCGACGGACCGGCATCGGCCGAGCTTTTCCGCGGCGCGAGCCTGGAGGCGGTCAACTGCCGAAGTCTGCCCGAACTCGTCAGCGAGATGAGTGCCGGCGTGGGCGCGGTCTTCCTCGCCGAGGAGGGACTGTTCGGGAAAGACACCGCGCCGCTCGCTGAATGGATCGCGAGCCAGGCGCCATGGTCCGACCTTCCCTTCATCGTTCTCACCAGCCATCGTGAGCAGCCCGCGGTGGTCGCCTGGCGCCGCGACATCGTCGCCCTGCTTCGCAACGTTTCGCTGCTCGAGCGACCGGTGCAGCCGATCACGCTGACCAGCGCAATCCAGTCGGCGATGCGGGCGCGGCGGCGGCAGTACGAGATCCGGGCCCTGCTTTCGGCGCGCGAGCAGACTGCGCAGGAACTCGAGAAGCTGGTGGTCGAACGGACACGCGAGCTGAAGGAAGCCAACGAGCAACTGCGTCTCGAAATGAACGAGCGCGCCCGGGTCGAGGAGACGCTTCGGCAGGCGCAGAAGATCGAAGCCATCGGCCAGCTCACCGGCGGCGTCGCACACGACTTCAACAACCTGTTGATGGTGATTTCCGGCGGCCTCGACATGCTCGACCGCCAGACGGATCCAAACCGTCGCCGGCGCCTGATGGACGGGATGATCCAGGCCGCGCAGCGCGGCGCCAGCCTGACCAAGCAGCTCTTGGCATTCTCACGCCGGCAGACGCTGCGCCCGGAAGCGGTCGACGTCGCCATGCAGATCGGCGGCATGCGCGAGCTGCTCGATCGAAGCCTGCGGGGCGACGTGCACGTCGAATTCGAGTTCCCGGATGCTCTTTGGCCGGTGGAGGTCGATCCCGGAGAACTCGAGCTGGTCATTCTCAATCTGGCCGTCAATGCCCGGGATGCGATGCCGAACGGCGGCACCATCCTCGTTCGCGGCGAGAACCTGCCCGATCTCAATGACCCGGAGATCGCCGGCGACTATGTACGGCTGTCGGTCATCGATACCGGCGTCGGCATACCTGCGGAAATCCTGTCGCGCGTCTTCGAGCCGTTCTTCACCACCAAGGACGTCGGCAAGGGGTCCGGACTGGGACTCGCACAGGTCCATGGGTTTGCGACCCAGTCGCGCGGGACGGTTCGCATCAAATCGCAAATCGGTCAGGGCACCAGCATCGAGCTTTACCTGCCCCGCTCGCTGAATCTCGCTTCCAGGCAACGACACCTGATCGATTTCAACAGGACGGTGCGACCGAAGAAGAACGGCCAGGGCCAGATCCTTCTGGTCGAAGACGACGACGAGGTGGCCGCACTCGTTGGCGAGATGCTCGGTCAGCTCGGCTACGAAGTTACACGGGCCGCCAGCGCCGCAGCAGCTCTCGGTGCCCTGGCGGACGGCCGCTCCGTCGATGTCGTGTTCTCGGACATCATGATGCCGGGCGGCATGAATGGCGTGGAGCTCGCGCGGGAAATCAGCAGGCGGCGCAGCGACATACCGGTCCTGCTGACCAGCGGATACGCCGAGGCCGCGATCCATGAAGCCGAAGCGGCGGGTATCCAGATCTTAGCCAAGCCGTATCACATCGACGACCTGGCCGCGGCGCTGAACGCCGCGAAGTCGACCCTTCGACTCGACGCGGAATCCAAACGCTCCGGTTCTCTGCTGAACTCGTGAGGGTTCGTTGCGTTCAGCGGCGTTGCACGCCTACCTGAAATATCCCAGCACGAGATCCACGTCCGCATTGCCCGCCACCGTGCCGTTCAGCTCGGCGTCGATGACGCGGCGGCAGGCTTCGATCGCGGCATGGTCGCCGAGATCGTTGGCGGCCTCCAGCACGAGCCAGGCGGCGTCGACCGAGGCCTTGTCCGGCGCACCGGCGATATCGGCGGCCGGAGCCTTGTTGACGTTCTTGCGAACCGCGGTGCCGAATTGAGGCAACATTGCAGATACTCCCCTGTCCTCAGTGAATTTGAAGCTCGGGCTGACGGCCCGCATCGGCACCCGCGCTGTTCTTGCGCGACTGGTAGAACTTCAAAATGCTGCGCGAGGTTTCGATCTTGAGCCGGCCGAATTCGCGCTCGTTGTCCTTGAGGTCGCGCGCCGTGATCAGATGATCCTTGGCTCCGAGGAACAGGAGCGACATCGTCGTGTCCCAGGAGAAGTCGAGCGCCTTGCACAGGACCAGGATCATCTCGCGATTGCGGTCCATCAGCGCGCGCTCGATCACGTCGACGGGCAGCGACGAGAGCAGCGACAGGCCGATCTGCACCTCGTCGAAGCGGTGCTGGCGCGCGTAGTTCGAGATGGAGTCCTGATTGAGGTTGCCCTGCCGGTACTGCGTCGTGACCACGCGCTTGGCGACGAAATAGCTGCGCGAGGACGGTCCGAACTTGGACTGGAGATCGCCGGTGACATCGGTCACCGAGCTCTGGATCTGCGCCATCATTTCGGGCCGCTCGCTCTCGAGGCGGCGGCGCACGTCTTCCGACGCCTTCGAGATGAGCTGCTGGAAGACGTGTCGCGGCACATCCTTGCGCAGGCCGAGCTGTTCGGCGAGGATCGAATCGCCCTCGGCGCGGCGGACCATGTGCAGCAGGCCAGATCCGGAGAAGCGCGCGCCATCGTTCTTCGCAACCGAGGTCACGACCTCCTGGTTGCCGCGCTTGACCAGCACGTCGGTCACGGCTTCGCCGATCGACTTGCGCTGCGCGATCGCGAGCAGATGCGACTGGCTCTTGGTCATGGCGCTCGCAACCAGCATCTTCTCGTCGAGACGATTGGAGTCGCGCAGCACGGGACCTGCGACGTCGATCTCGTCGTCGAGCGCGAGCTTTTCGATGACGTTGAGCGGCGCGTGATCGCATCCCGACATCAGCTCCGCGAGTTGCGCCCGCGCGGCGACCTCGATCTCCTCGGCGAGCCGACCGATGACCTCGCCGAACGTGGAGATCTCGTCGTCGCTGTAGCGGCCGGTGATCAGGATGTCGGTCGCGTGCCACAACGCCTTCGCGCGGCTTTCGTCGGTGCCGCGCGCGATCGCGTCGTCCAGATCCTGTAGCAGCGATTTCGCCCCGTTCATCTCGATCACCCCAGTTCTTGGTGTCGTCCCGCCGCTCGTGGCGGGACACCGCATTCCTCGGGACCGACGCTAGAGATGAAACGCGAGAATTCAGTAAAATCGGCAAATCAGTTTTGCCGACGAAAATTCGTTCAAATGCGAGGAAATGCGTTCACGGGCGGGCAAGGCGCGCACTTGCGATAAGGCTTTTGCAGATGCCTGCTCCAGCCATTGTCGGGCTCGTCCCGGCCACGCCTCCCGCACGGCACGAGTCACTCGCCTCCACCTCAGGGATTCTGAGGCGTGAGCACCAGCGGCGGCTTCGGCCTGGGCTTTGTGGGCGCAGGGCCCGGGGCTGGCTTCACCTCGATCGGCGGCGGCAGCGGTGCGGCCTGCTGGCTTGCGAGCGGCGGGCTGGGCGCCGCGGGAGCGGCCTGCGGGGCCTTCGGTGTCGGCGCGACCCTGGGCCTTGCCGGCACGCGGCGCGGATCCTGGCCGGGCAGCGGCACATTGGCCGGCGCCTGCTCGGGTGCGGGATCCGGCGACACCAGCGTCGGCAGCATGGCATCGAGCCGCCGCGTCTCGCGATCGATCGTGCGCACCGCAAGCCATGACGACAGCGGCGTCAGGTCGACGGTGCGGCTGAGCCTGTCGGGCGGCCCTGCCGCGAACAGCTGGATCTCCGGCGGGGCACCGGAGAGGCCGGTCATGATCGGCGTCAGGCTGGCGCGGATGTCGGCCTGGTCGGCGGGAATGTCGTAGCCGCCGGAGACGATGGCGCGGGCGTTCCTGGCCTCGAGCGGCGTCGCGCCGACACGCAGGCGGCCGTCGCGGATCGTGAATGCAATCTGCGCCGAGGGCACCGCGATGGAGCCTGCCGACAGCGCGGGCTCGACGAGCTGCCGCAACCGGTTGTCGTCGCTGACCTGCCCGCCGTCGCTGGCGCGGATGGCGATCTCGAAAGCGCGCGGATTGAGGCCGGCGATCTCCGCGGACTCGAGCGTCACCGTGCCGTTGCCGGCGAGCGCACCCATCAGGGCCGCGACGCTGCGGCCCTGACTGCTCAGCGCCATCTGCACCGAGGCGCGCCCCTTGGGCAGCGCGAGATCGCGGTAGCGCAACGCCGCCGCATCGACATTGCCGAGTTCGATGCGCGCGTTCAGCGCAAGACCATTCGCGCCGTTGCGCGCGTCGAGGCTCGCGGACATCTCGCCGCCGCCGAGGCCGCCCTTGAGCGCATCGAGCGCGAGCGACTGGCCGTCGCTGCGGACCGTGCCGCCGAAGGGACGCAGCTCGATGCCGCCGGGCAACGTTCCGCGCAACGCCTGGAAGGCGATGCGGCCGCGCCAGCCACTGACGAGGCCCGGGCTGAACGGCTCGCCGGACTCGCGTCCGGCCGCGCCGATGGCAAGCGCGAGCGCCGGCGCGAGATCGAGCGAGTCGAGACCGACTTCGCCCTCGACGTTCTTCTCCTGATCGAGCGTCACCGAAATACGCCCGCGCAGATGCGAGCCCGCCGCGTTGCCGTCGAGATCGTCGAAGGTCACGCGATTGCCCGAGAACGTGAGGCGGGACGACAGGCTGACATTCTGCGCCGATTTGTCGGCCGGGCCGGTCCCCAGCAGCGGCGCCAGATTGGCGTTGCGCACGCGCAGGTTCACGCTCGCCTTCGGCTCCGACAATTCGACGCTGCCTTGCGCATCCGCATCGAGCCCGCCGCCGCTGAGCTTTGCGGTCAATTGCACGGGACGGCCCCAGGCGCCGCTCAAGCGGCCTTCGAATTGCGAGGCGCCCTCGCCCGCCGCCACCATGCGATCGAGCCCCAGCAGCGCGAGCAGCGCGCCGCCTTGCTGCGCCGACACTCTCGAATCCAGCGTGAAGTCGCTGTTGCGCAGGCGCTCGAGATCGATGCTGCCAATCGCCGCCGCCGGCGTCTGCGCCGCCAACGTCGCGGTGGCCTTGAGCTGCGGGGCGTCGAGATCGAGCACGATTCGGGCGTTGCTGCGATCGGCATGCTCGGCGTTCCTGTCGAGGCTGAGATCGAGCTTGAGGCGGGTCGCACCGGGCAGTGACGGGAGAGCATCCAAGCGCGCACGCACCGCAGGCGCAAACGGCTCGATCAGCGCGGTGAGGTCACGCAGCGAATTGGCGGAGGATTTCAGCGCAAGCTTGCCGGTGGCCTTGGCGCGGTCGAAGCTGCCGTTCGCCTCCGTGGTCACGCCGCTCGCCTGGCCGAAGCGCAGTTGCTCCAGCGACAGCGATGCGGGGCTGTATGCAAGTTTGGCAGCGAACGGCCGCAGTTCCTGGCCGGCGGAGATCGCACGGCCGATATCGAGCGAGAGTTTCGCCTCTTCCGGCCACTCGCCTTGCGGCCCCGCGAGCGCGCGCACGAAGGCGGCGGCAGCATCGAGATCGAGCCGGTCGGCCTTCAGCTCGGCGTCGATCCGCGAGCCCTTGCTCGCGCCGGTCTGCACGAAGGCGACGCGGCCTTCCACACTGCCGCCTTCGATGTCGGCCTTCAGCCTGTCGATGGCGAGATGGTTGGCGGCAATCGTGACCTCGCCGGCAAGGCGCAGCGGCCGCGTGCTGCGCCGGTTGACCTCGCTGCGGCCCTGAAGCCAGGCGACCAGCGTGTCCGGATCGGACGATTCGACGCGCAGGCGGCCGCTGAAGCTGTCCGCGCCCGGTGTCGCGCCGTTGAGCGAGAGCTGCGTCGAGCCGGGCGCGCGCAATTCGAGCCGCTGGAAGGTCCAGGACCTGCCGTCGGTCTGAAGCTCGGCCGCGATGTTCTGGAGCGGGCGGCCGCCGAGCATGATCTGGTCGGCGTTGAATTCGATCTGCGCCGGGATCGGCGTCTGCGGGATTGCCGCAAGGCCCGCCCGCAGCGCCGGCAGCACGCGCTGCGGATCGGTATCGTCCCTGCCGGTCAGCTTGTCGGCATCGACCTGCCGCGCGGACAGAACCGCGCGCAGCAGCGGCGAGGCGCCGAACCTGAGATCGCCGACGCCGCCGAGCTTCAGCGCGGAGTCCTCCGTGCCGAAGCTGGCGTCGATCTGCTCGAATTTCGCGCCGGCCGGATCGGCCTTGAGCCTGGTCGCGAGCTTCCAGGGCGTCGGCCCCGCCTCCCCCGGCTTCTTCGTGGCCGGCACCGCCAGAGTCAGCGCACCGTCGAATTTCGGCTGGCGATTGTCGAAGGCGAGCACGCCTTCAAGGTCGGCGAGGATGGCGCGCTCGCCGGGATCGATGTTGAGGTGGAGACGGGTCGCGCTGCCGTCGGCGCTCGGACCGGAGGAGACGCGGAACGGGTAGCGCACGCCGGCGGCGGTGAAACTGCCGTCACCCCGCACGGAGCCTGCCAGCGAGCGCACGTCGCCGGAGAAGGCGATATCGTTCAATTCCAGCGTCGAGCGGCTGGCGGCATCGTGCAAGGCGATGCGGCCGGTGAGGTTCAGCCGTTCGATGGCGAGGGACGCCAGGTTGAAGGCGCCGCTCGCGGTGGACGGCAGATCGACCCGCCCGCGCGCATCGAGGCCGAGATCGACCGCCATGCCGCCCACCGAAAGCTCGGTGGCGCGCCATTCGCCGCGCATCAGCGAGCCCAGGCTGAACTCCACGTCGAGCTTGTCGGCACGCAGCCGGCCGAGATCGTTGTTGCCGCCGAAGGTGACGCCACGCAGCCGCAGCGTCGGCGCCGGCAACAGCCGCGCGTCGAGCTCGCCAGCCACCCGGACCGGCACGCCGATGATCTTGCCGGCCTCTGCCTCGAACTGGGGCCTGAACTGGTTCCAGTCGATGTAGTAAGGCCCGATCAGCGCGGCCAGCAGCGCAATGATGAAGGCAATCGCCAATCCGAGCAGCGTCGTCTGCACGGGTCTCCCCTCGGCCAAACCGGCCCGGGCCGAACCTGAGGGCCTCAGGCGCGCCGGAACAGCCCCTTATATAGAGGGAAGTGTGGCGAAGTCACAGCGACTGTTCCGCGCGGAGGTTAACGCGCGCCCCTCACCAGCTCGCCGGCAGCCGCTTCAGCCCGCGCAGCACGAAGGTCGGCCGCCATTCCGGGTTTTCGACGTCGTCGATGCGCAAGTCCGGCAGACGCCGCAGCAGCGTCGCGATGGCGATCTCGGCCTCGATGCGCGCCAGCTGGGCCCCGAGGCAGAAATGGATGCCGCCGCCGAAGGACAGCGGCTTGACGTTCTGGCGGGTGACGTCCAGCCGGTCTGGCCTGTCGGGGTAGACGGCGGGATCGCGGTTGGCCGAGCCGAGCAGGCACAGCACGGTCTCTCCCTTGGGGATCTTCACCCCGCCGAGATCGTCGATGTCCTCCAGCGTGACGCGTCCGGTCATCTGCACCGAGGAATCGTAGCGCAGGAATTCCTCGATCGCATTGACCATCAACTCCGGCCGCGCCTTGAGCAGCGCAAGCTGGTCCGGATTGCGGTGCAGCGCCAGGAGGCCGTTGCCGATCAGGTTGACGGTGGTCTCGTGGCCTGCGCCGAACAAGAGGATGATGTTGGCGGTCAGCTCCTCGTTGGTGAGCTTGTTGCCGTCCTCCTCGGCTTGCACCAGCTGCGTGATGAGGTCGTCGCCGGGGTTGCGACGGCGCAGCTCGAACAGCTGCTGGAAATACATCTGCGCCATCAGGTTGCCGGCGTTGCCTTGCTTGATCTCCTCCGCAGACAACGGCACGGGGTCGAGCAGCCGTCCGCCGTCGCGCGAGCTCTTGTAGAAGGTCTCGCGGTGCTCCTCGGGAATGCCGAGCATGTCGCAGATGATGGTGACCGGCAGACGGAAGGCGAAATCCTCGATCAGGTCCATGTGGCCGCGGTCGATCACGGCATCGATGGTCTTCTCGACGATCTCCTGGATGCGCGGCCGCATGTCCTCGACCCGGCGGGCGGTGAAGGCTTTCACCACGAGCCCGCGCAGGCGGGTGTGGTCCGGCGGATCGGCTTGCAGCATCCAGTGGCTCATGCTGCGGAACACCGGCTCCTTCATGATGTCGGGACCGTAGCGGCGGGTGGTACGCTCGACGAAATCCTTGCCGTAGCGCTTGTCGCGCAGCACGAGGCTGACTTCGGCATGGCGGCTCGTGACGAACTGGCCGAACGGCGTCACGTGGACGGGATCGATCGTGCGCAGCCGGTCGTAATGCGGATAGGGATCGCGGATGAAGTCCGGCGAGAGGGGGTTGAACAGCGGTCCGCTACCGGCGCCTTGCACGTGCTCGTTCATGGTGACCTCGGATCGGTTGCCGCATGAATCGAATACGCCGGGCAAGCCCCTTGTGCGCAGCGTAACCATCCCTGGATTATCAAGCTCGATACATTGTTGTATCGAGTTGCAGTCTGCCCTAGCCTGTGCCGATGTCAAGGGTGAGAACGAGACCGACCAGGGACGACACGCGCGACAGACTGTTCGAGGCGGCCGCGCGCGTGTTCGAACAGGACGGCATCGGCGGTGCCAGCATCGAAGCGATCGCAGCCGCCGCCGGCTTCAGCCGCGGCGCGTTCTATTCCAACTTCAAGAGCAAGGACGAATTGATCATCGCCATGCTCGAGGACCATGTCGAGCAGTCGATCCGGCGCAACATGGACATCCTCGCGCAGCACGACAATCTCGACGATTTCATCGCTGCGCTGAAGACGATGGACCGCAACCGGCAGGATCCGCTCGGCCGATCGCCCCTCCTCCACATGGAGATGATCCTGTTCGTCGCGCGCGCCGCGAAGCGGCGCCCCGAGCTCGCCAAGCGCCTGCGTGCGCGGCGCAAGCTGGTCGCCGACATCGTCGAGGCGACGTTGAAGAGCAACGGGCGGAACGACAATCTGAATCCGCCATGGATTGCCGCCATCGTGCTCGCGCTGGAAGACGGCTTTCGCCTGCATCGGCTGATCGATCCGGAGACGACGCCGGCCGACAGCTTTCTGCGCGCGATCACGGATCTCAGGCGCAGGACGGGATTGGCGGGGAGTGAAGGCTGAAAGCTCAGGTCAGCGCTCCCGCAGCAGCCGGCAGGCTGCGGCGTCGCGAGAGCAACAGTAGCGTCATCACGAGAGCCAAGTTCAGAACGCCGGCCGCAGAGCCAATGGCGAAGGCCGTCGTATAGGTGCCCGTCAGATCAAATGTCGCAGCGCCCTGATATCCGCCGAATGCGTGGCCGATCCAGGCAAACGCGAGAATGATCCCCATCATGGCTCCGCGACGCGCCGGCGGGGTCAGAGCCCGTGCAGACACCAGCACGCTCGTCATGACGCCGGCGTAAGCGAACCCGTACACGATGGAGAAGATCAGGAAGCCGCGCAACGATCCGAATTGCGTGAATGCCAGGACGCCGGCGGTCTGGAGCGCCGACGCCACCGCCCACGATGAAAGCGGGCCGATCATGTCGCACAGCTTGCCGTACGCGATCCGGCCGACAATTGCTGCAAGCAACATGGCGAGCATGACGCCGCCGGCATCGGTCGCGGGAATGCAGAGACCCTGAATCAGCGGCATCAGATGCATGAGGGGGACCGCCATGCAGGCGCAACAGAAGAAGACCGCGACACTGAGGACGGGAACGGCGACGCTCGCTCGAATCGGAGGGATCTGCGCTGCGCCGCCACCCGACGCCGGCGCGGGGGCATCGCGCATGAACGCGGCCAACGGCAGGAGCGTCACGAGAATGGCCGTCCCCAGGACGATCATCGCACCGCGCCAGCCATAGCGCTCGATGAGATAGGCCGAGAGGAAGGGCACAGCGCCCTGGCCAACGGCTTGCCCTGCGGCGGCGATCCCGATCGCGAGGCCGGCGGAAGTCGGGAACCAGTTTCCAACCGTCGCAAAGATCGGGGCGAAGAGCGCGCCTCCACTCAGTGCACCGGCGAGAAAGAAGATCACATAAAGTTGCCAGGGCGCATGCGCATAGGCCGTCAAGAGCAGACAGGCCCCCATGACGGCGACCGCGATCAGGCATATCGGCCTGATGCCGAGGCGATCGGAGACGAATCCCATGATGACGCTTCCGGCCGCTATGCCGAGAAGTCCGAAGCTGTTGATCGCGGCTATCTCGGAGCGGCCCCAACCTTCGGCGGCTTCCATCGCGACAAAGAACGCGGTGAGACCGTTGACCAGCGTACCCATGATCAGTGCGAGCATGAGGGCGGCTGATCCCGTCGTGTACCAGGCGCGATATTGCAACATCTGACGAGCTTTCTGCCTCGATAGGTCCGATTGCGGGCATTATGGCGCGCGCGCGGCGGAAAGCTTGGAGAAAACCTTGATTTGTGCCTGAGACGGCGCTGATAATTGCGTATGCCGGCCCCAATGCGGGGGCCGCCTAAGCCGAGCGCTTCGCCGCGCCGCGTGCCGCCGGGGCGACGTCGAGCCGGCCCAGCATGGTCCTCGCCTGCTCGGCGCAATGCTCGATCAACCAGCGTTCGAAGGCGACCGGAGGCAGCGCGGGGGCGTAGAGGAACCCCTGGACGATGTCGCAGCCGAGATCGGCCAGCGTCCTGCGCTGGCCTTCGGTCTCGATGCCCTCGGCGACCACGGTCATGCCGAGGCCCTGGCCGACGCGGACCACCGCGGTGGCGATCGCGAGCGCGCCTGCGTCGTTCTCGATGTCGCGCATGAAGCTGCGGTCGATCTTGAGTTCGCGGATCGGCAGATGGGCGAGCCGGCTGAGGCTGGAATAGCCGGTGCCGAAATCGTCCACGGCAAGGCCGATGCCCAGCGCACGGATCGCCTGCATCGTCTCCAGCGCGGCGGCGCCATCCTGCATGAACGTGCCTTCGGTGATTTCGAGCATCAACGCGTCCGGCGGCAGCGCGTATTCGGCAAGGATGTCCTTCAGTCGCGCAGCGAGCGCGGCATGGCGGAAATTCATCGGCGACAGGTTCACCGACACGCTGGGGATGTTGAGTCCGGCGCTGCGCCAACTGGCCATCTGCCGGCAGGCCTCGCGCACCGACCACATGCCGATCTGCTCGATCAGGCCGCACTCTTCGGCGAGCGGGATGAACTTTGCCGGCGAGACGTCGCCGAGCGCGGCATCGTGCCAGCGCGCCAGCGCTTCGACGCCGTGGATCGCGCCGTCGCAGCTGCGGATCTGCGGCTGGTAGCTGAGGCTCAGTGCGCCCTCCGCGATCGCGCGGCGCAGCGCCGCGATCAAGGCCAACCGCTGCTCCGCGAGCACGTTCATCTCGGCACTGAAGATGCGATGGGTCGAGCGGCCGGCCTGCTTGGCCATGTACATGGCCGCGTCCGCCTGCTGCATCAAGGTGTCGATGTCGGTGGCGTGATCCGGGTAGAGGCTGATGCCGATGCTGGCCGACATCGGCATCAGCTTCGATCCGAGCCGCAACGGCCGCGCCAGCGCGTCGGCGATATCGGCAGCGACGCGCGCGGCACCCTCGGCGTTGCGTTGCGGCAGCAGGATGACGAACTCGTCGCCGCCGAGCCGGCCCAGCATGTCCCCTGGGCCGATATGCTCGCGCAGGCGCTGCGCAAGCTGGACCAGGAGCTCGTCACCGGCGGCGTGACCGAGCGTGTCGTTGACATCCTTGAAATGATCGACGTCGAGGAAGGCCAGCGCGACATGGCTGCCGGTCGGGCAGGCATCGATCGCCGTGGTGATCAGGTGGCGCAGCTGGGCGCGGTTTGGCAGGCCGGTGAGGATGTCGTGATAGGCGAGCCGCGCAATCTCAGCACGGGCCTCCTTGCGCTCGATCGCGAAGGCGCCGAGGTTGACGCAGGCCTCGACGATGCGACGGTGCCAATTGCTCGGCGCGCGCGGCTCGCGATAATAAAAGGCGAAAGTTGCGATGACACGGCCGTCCTTGGCCTTCACCGGCGTCGACCAGCAGGCGCGCAGGCCGATCCCGAGCGGCATGGCCTTGTAAGGCTGCCAGCGCGGGTCGGTGTCGAGATCGGTCGCCAGAACCGGCACGCCGTAGAAGGCCGCGGTGCCGCAGGAGCCGACATTGGGGCCGATCGCGATGCCATCGAGCGCGCGGGAATAGTTCTCGGGCAGGCTGGGACCACCGAGCGGATGGATCAGGCCGGCGGCATCGACGTGAAGCAGCGAGCAAACGACGTCCGGCGCGATCTCCTCGACGCGGCGGCACAGCCGGTCGGCGATCTCGCCAATCGGCACCTCGTCGGCGAGCGCGCTCATGATGAGTTGCTGAAGCGAGCGCAGCTGCTTGGTCTCGGTGATGTCCTCGAGCAGCGCGAAGAGGTGCTTGACCCGGCCCTTGTGATCGCGAAACGCGTCGATCCTTGCCGAGACCCAGATCTCCTCGCCTTCCCTGGTGTAGACGAGGACCTCGGCCTCGCCGCCCGGACCGCCCGTGATGAGCCGCCTGCCGATCGTCGTCAGAGAGCTCCGGTTGGTGTGACGACCGGCAAGAAGGTCGGTCGCCAGGCGCCCCTCCGCCTCCGCCGAACCATAGCCGAACAGGGCCGTGAACGCCGCGTTCGTGTAGCGGATGTTCAACGACGGATCGGTGACGAGCACCGCGCGGTTGGTCTGGTCCGAGACGGCATCGAGCAGCGCGATGCGGGCGCGACGCTCAGCTTCAGCGGTAACGTCGCGTGCGAACACGACGTGATGGATCCCGGCGCCGCCGTCGATGGAGGACACCGAGATGGCAGCCCGGATCCGGCTGCCGTCGCGCCGCGTCAGGCTGATCTCGTCGCGAAACTCCGCGATCGGATCGGCCTGCAAGCATTTGAGACCAAGAAGTTCGGCATTGCGGCCGAGTACCTCGGCGCGTGCGAGCTTCCAGAGCCGCTCTGCGCCCGCATTGAAATGCGAGACGCGACGCGCGCCGTCGATGATGACCACGGCATCTTCGGCGTGCTCCAGCGCAGCCGACAGGAGGTTCGGAGTTTCCATCACACGACAATCGGAGGCAGGCATCGTTGGACCAGGGGCAGCGGGAAGAAGCGGCAATGCGCGAAGCTAGCGTTCCGATGGTGTCCAAGACGTTTTTGCAACCGGCCGGCCTCGCGGCAAGACGCGACCATGCTTAACGGTTGACGAAGGCGGGGCAGGCAATCCGATGCATCCGGAATCAATCCCGGGCTGGTCCCTTGAGCTTGTGCAGCCGGCCGGCCACGGCGCGCACCTTGCGCGGCGCGGCCTGCCAGATCGAGAGCGCCGACAATCCGCTCACGACCATCGCAATTGCGAAAGCCAGCGTGTAGTCGCCGGCGCGATCATGGAGCAAGCCGGTCACCCACGGGCCGGCCGCGCCGCCCGCCAGCGCCGCCAGCATGATCGTGCCGAAGATGCTGCCCTGGTGCCTGCCCTGGAAGATCTCGAACACCACCGCGCCCATGATCGAGGTGAGGCCGTAGCCAAGCGCGCCTTGCGTGAACACCATGAGATAGACGAGCCATGATGACGGATGGAACTTCAGCGCCATCAGCGCCGCGAAGCAGACGACAAAACCTGCGCAGCTGATCGCCCACACCCACTCCCGGCCGATACGGTCGGAGACGTGGCCGAGCACGATCTGGCCGGGAATACCGAGCAGGCTGACGATGCCGAGGGCCCACACGGCAACGTTCGGGCTGAAGCCGATGTCGAGCAGGAATTTGGTCTGGTGCACCTGCACCGCGTACCAGACGTAGAGGCCGCAGAAATAGCCGAGCGCGACCCACCAGAAGCGCGCAGTCGCGACGGCGCTTTTCAGCGTCCATTCGGTGCCGGCCCAGACGGGATCGACGATGTTCGAGATTGGCATTGCGGCGCCGGGCGCCGGCGTCGCGTCGCCGTCCGGCTGAAGGCCGATGTCCTCGGGACGCTTGCGCAGCAACAGGTTGATCGGCGCCAGCACGATCAGGATCAGCACGCCCATCGCGGTGCAGGCGGTGCGCCAGCCGGTCTCTTCGATCATGTGCTGCACCCACGGCAGCAGCGTCACCGAACCGATGCCGACGCCGGCGAAAGCGATGCCGATGGCAAAGCCGCGCTTGCGGATGAACCAGTTCGGCAGGAACAGCGACTGGCCGGAATAGCCGAGACAGACCGAGCCGGCTCCGACCATGACGCCGATCGTCACATAGAGATGCCAGGGCGCACTGGTCAGCGGTGCCAGCAGCAGCCCGCCGCCCATCAACACGACACCGAGCTCCATCACGGCACGGGGACCTGCGCGATCCATCAGGCGCCCGATGAGCGGACTGACCACGCCCGACACCACGAATCCGAAGGAGAACGCGCCCGCAGTGACGCCGCGTTCCCAGCCGAACTCGGAGACGATGGGCGGAAAGAACAATGAAAAGGCGGTGCGCGCGTTCACGCCGATGGCCATCGTGACGAAGGTCACGGCGACCACGACCCAGCCGTAGAAGAACGGAAGCCGCATATTTGTGTGTTTCATCCCTGGACGGTCCTTCGGACCATCCGGGACCGCCCGGGTCAAGCGCTTTTCGCGCATGCCCCTTCGGCGCGCTCAGGCGGCGTCGCGCCGTGACGATTTGGCGGGCGCGTCGAACAGGATCCGATCGACCGGTTGCGGGCGGCCGAACAGATAGCCTTGCGCGAAATTGACGCCGAGCGCCTTCAGCCGCTCGAACTCCTCGTGGGTCTCGACACCTTCGGCGGTGACCGACATGTCCAGCCCGCGTGCCAGCGTCACGATCGAGGAGATGATCGCGGAGCTGCGCGGCTGCTCCGTGAGGTTGCGGATGAACGACTTGTCGATCTTGATCTTGTCGAACGGGAACGCGGTCAGGTAGCTCAGCGAGGAATAGCCGGTGCCGAAATCGTCGAGCGCAAGCTCGATGCCGATGCCCTTCAGCCGCTCCATGAAGGCGTGGTTCTCGACGCCGCGCTCGAGCAGCACGGATTCCGTGATCTCGATCTCCAGCCGCTGCGGCGGCAGGCCGGAATCCGCGAGCGCCGCGCCGATCATCTCGAACAGCTCGGCTTCCTTGAACTGGATCGGCGACAGATTGACGGCGACCATGAGATCGGATGGCCAGAGGGCGGCGTCCGCGCAGGCGCGCCGCAGCACGAATTCGCCGAGCGGCACGATCAGCCCGGTCTCCTCCGCAAGCGGGATGAACTGGTCCGGCGGGATCAGTCCGCGCGTCGGATGGCGCCAGCGCACCAGCGCCTCGAAGCCGCGTCGTTCGCCGCTGAGGGCGTCGACGAACGGCTGGTAATGCACTTCCAGCTGGCACAGCGCGATGGCGTCGCGCAGATCTCCCTCCAGCGTGTTGCGGGCCTCCAGCTCGGCCGACATCGCCTCGTCATAGATGGTGAAGCAGTTGCGGCCCGCCGATTTCGAACGATAGAGCGCGAGATCCGCCTTCTTCAGCAGCTGCTCCTGGTCGCTGCCATGATCCGGGGCGATCGCGATGCCGATGCTGGTGCCGATCTCGACGCGATGTCCGGGCAGCAGGAACGGCTCTGCCACGAGCTTGGCGATCCGCGCTGCGAGCTCGGTCGCGCAAGCATGCTGATCCTCGCAAGCCTTCTGGATGATGGCGAACTCGTCGCCGCCGAGCCGCGCCAGCACGTCGCCGGCGCGCATGGCCGACTTGAGCCGCTGCGCCACCTGGCGCAGCAGCGCATCGCCGGCGCCGTGGCCGAGCGAGTCGTTGACGTTCTTGAAGCGGTCGAGGTCGAGCATCAGGATCGAGAAGGCCGGGCCGGCGCCCTCGCGCCGCGCGTTCAGCTCGTCGAGCCGGGCGAGGAAGAAGGCGCGGTTCGGCAGTCCGGTGAGGATGTCGGTTTGGGCGAGCTCGAGCACCCGCCGGTTCGCCTGCGACAGCCGCCGGGAATTGCGGCTTGCGAGCATCAGATAGGTCGACAGCGACAGCGTCAGCAGCATGCCGACGATCAGCACCGCGCCCGCGCGATCATAAGTCGTCGCCAGCGGTCCGCCGACGGTCGGAACCGCCCGCACCTGCCAGTCGGTATCGCCGATCCTGAGACTGCCCGACCAGTGCACGGACCGCGCGATGTCCCGCATCGAGCGCGGCGGGGTGGCGGCCGACGCGTAATCCGGCAGTGTTTCCTCCAGGTTGGCGATCTGTGCCGTGAAGGGCGGGTAGACGTTCATGCTGACCGCGGGGCTTGCTCCGGTGGTCACGCGAATGGACTGGATCAGCAGCGGCAGGTCGAAGATGCCGACGACGAAGCCGGCGAGATTGCGGCGCCGGTCCGCGATCTCCTCGCGTGACGTGCCCTTGGCGTAGACGGGAATGGCGACGAGAACGTCGGGCACAAGGCCGCCCCCCTGCTTCGGTTCGAAGAGGCGCGTGCGAATGGCTGCGACGCGATCGTTGTCGCGCGCGCGCTCCAGCAGCGCCCGGCGCTCCGGAACGGTCGCATAGTCCATGCCATAGACTGAAGAGGTCTTCGGCTGGGTCGAGTAGAACACCGGAAAATATTCGTCGCTCTGCGGCGCCGTGTCGAAATTCTGCCCCTGCAGCGACTTGATCCGATAGCCGGGCACACCGTCCCTGATCGCGGCGACCTCGTACTCCGCGCGCTCCTTGCGGCCGACGCGCGGCAACCAGGCAATGCGCAGCATGCCGGGGTGGCGCTCGAACAGGCGGGCGCTGAAGGTCTCGAACTCGCTGCGGGTGACTTCGTCGTTGGTCGATTCGAACAACGTGCGCAGTGCGAGAAGCCTCGAGATGTACTCGTTCATGCCGTTCTGCATGACGATCGCCTGGGTCTCGGCCGCGTTCCCGAACTCGATCCTGTTGACGCGATTTTCCCATCGTGCCACGGCGGCAGCGCCCACGATCGAGAACAGGAGTCCGACTCCCACCGCGACGAGCGCAGGGCGATAGAGCCCGAGCAGCGGCGCGGCGCGCCACCATCCGGTCATACGCCTCCGATCCTGATCGTTGTGATCCTGACCGCCCATCTTGAAGCCGCCGTCCCCCTGTCCGCGACAAACCGAACCTCTGGTTGAGGTGCCGGCGTCGCTATCGGAACAAGACCGCGGTTAAGAACTGCACAATTTCGAAACCCGATCGTTCCGCAGCGCGGAAACTAGTTAATGAAGTGCGCGAATGACCTCGCATAGTGGAAACAATCTGCCGGTTTTGCCCGGAGTACTACGGATCACCGATGTCGTGCCGTTTAGCGAGCTGTTCAGGCTCGCAAGGATATTTTGCGCCAGGTTTCCTCCAATCATCCGGCAAGACTTCCCGATGCATCGATTTCGATCAGCGAGATCCGCCATCCTGGCCAGCATGCTCCTGGCCGCGAGCGCGCTCGCGTCCAGAGGCGACGAGGCCGGCGTCAGCGAGGATGCCGTCCTGTTCGGGCAGGCCGCCGCGCTGGAAGGCCCCTCCTCCGCGCTCGGACTGCGGATGCGGCAAGGCATCGTCGCCGCGTTCACGGAGGTCAACGCCAGGGGCGGCGTCAACGGCCGCAAACTCCAGCTCATCAGTCGCGACGACGGCTACGATCCCGATCGTTCCGTGGCGCAGACGCTGCGCCTGATCGAGGACGACAAGGTGTTCGCGCTGATCGGCGCGGTCGGCACGCCCACCGCGATGGCGACCATTCCGATCACCAGCACCAGGAACGTGCCCTTCATCGGTCCGTTCACCGGCGCCGAGTTCTTGCGCGACCTCGAACTTCCGAACGTCGTCAACATCCGCGCGAGCTACGGCGCGGAGGCGGAGGCCTGGATCAAGCATCTCACGGAGGATCGCAGGTTCACCCGCATCGGCATCTTCTACCAGGACGATTCCTTCGGCCGCGACGGTCTGGCTGGCGTGAAGCGCGCGCTCGCCAGGCGGGGCCTCGAACTCGCCGCCGAGGGCACCTTCGAGCGCAACACCCGCGCGGTCGGCCAGGCCTGGCGGATCATCAAGCGTGCCGACCCCGAGGCCATCGTCATGGTCGGGACCTATGGCCCGTGCGCAGAGTTCATCAAGCTCGCCCACCGCAGCGGCTTTTATCCGACCTTCGTCAACATCTCCTTCGTCGGCGCCAATGCGCTCGCCGCCGAGCTCGGCCCCGAGGGAGAAGGCGTCATCGTCTCGCAGGTCGTGCCGTTTCCCTGGGACCGCTCGCTCAAGCTCGTCGCCGACTACCAGGCGGCGCAGAAGGCGTTCGATCCGACGCTGACGCCGGATTTCGTGTCGCTCGAAGGCTATCTCTCAGGTCGTCTCGCGGCTGCCGCGCTGGAAGCGGCCGGACCGAATCCGACGCGCGCGAGCCTGCTGCGCGCGATCAACGATATCGGCCGTTTCGACATCAGCGGCAGCATCTTCACAATCGGCACGCGCATGATCGACACGCCGCCGAAGGTGTTCTTGACGGTGATCCAGAAGGACGGGACGTTCAAGCCGGTGGACCGGCTTTAGGGCCATTCAGTGCCGTCGCGGCACCTCGCTCTTGACGACCTCCACCTGCCGCACCGCCGTCTGCCCCATTTTGCCGCGGCCCTGCGTGATCCAGGGCACAGACGTGTTCATGGCGCAGGCGTAGAAAAGCTGCCATCATCGCGCGCGCATTGCCGACGGAGGTGATACCATGCGCCGTCCAGACTTTTCCAATTTGCTTCTTGCGTCCGGTTTTCTTGCACTCACGCAGCTGATGACGCCGACCGATGCCGCCGCCGAAGCCCGGCTCGCGCTCGTGATCGGCCAATCCGCCTATCGCACGGTGCCGGAACTCCCCAACGCCGCCAACGATGCCAAGGGCATGACGGAGCTGCTTGGCAGTGCCGGCTTCACCGTCACCACGGCCGCCAACCTGGCGCAGAACGAGATGCGCGCGGCGATCTCGGACTTCGCGGGCAAGGTCGGTGCCAGCGGCGCCGACACCGTCGCGCTGGTGTTCTATGCCGGCCACGGCCTTCAGATCGACGGCGAGAACTATCTGGTGCCGGTCGATCTCGATCCGAAGCGCGAGGCCGACATTCCGCTCCAGGGCGTGCGGCTGAACGATCTGCTCAACACACTCGGCGCGCTGCCGACGCGGGCGCGCATCTTCATGCTCGATGCCTGCCGCAACAATCCGTTCCCCGCGCTCAGGGGCGCCGGCCACGGACTTGCGATCGTCGACACCAAGGCCGGCGCGCCCGGCTCCTTCATCTCCTATTCGACCTCGCCCGGCGCCGAGGCCGAGGACGGCAACGGCCTCGACAGCCCCTATACCGCGGCCGCGCTGACCATCGCCAAGCAACCCAATCTGCCGATCGAGGAGGTGTTCAAGCGCATCCGTGTCGCCGTGGCTCAATCGACCGACGGACGGCAGATCCCCTGGGAAAGCTCCTCGCTGACCACGGACTTCAGGTTCTTCGGCGAGAGCAGCGTCCAGACGCCTGCCCTTCCAGGCGCAGATTCGATGGCGCTTGCGAGTGCCACGCGCAGCCTCGAGGACTGGCGCAAGGAATTGCAGGGCAAGCCGGCCGCGGTCGCCTATGAACTCGTGATCACCGAGGACACGGTGCCCGCTTATCAGGCCTATATCGAGCTGTACGCACAGGACGCCCGCACGCCGCGCCTGCGCACCGTGCTCGAGCGGCGGCGGCAGATGCTGGCCTGGGAGCGCGCGACCGCGATCAACACCCGCGCCTCGTTCGAGGCTTATCTGGCGAACTGGGACAACAGCGATTTGGCTGCCACAGCGCGCAGGCTGCTGCTCCGCGTCCAGAACCGCAACTACGGCCAGCCGGTTGCCGCCGCGACGACGCCCGCCCCGGTCGCCGTTGCGATGGCGCCGACCTGCCCGTGCTCGACGCCGACGCCGCCGGCAACGCCGGTCACCCCGCCCGTCATCAAGAAGCGCGTCGACGAGACCCCGCCGAAGCGCAAGGTGGTCGAGACGCCGCCCAAGCGCCGGCCGCCCCCGCCCGACGAAGTGGTCGTCTACGAGCGTGCCC
>NZ_LSIC01000161.1 GCF_001556045.1 Bradyrhizobium sp. CCH5-F6 | reverse complement strand
CGCGTGAGCGCCGTCTCGAAGGACGAGGCGTGCGCGCAGGCCGCCGCAACGAGCCGTATGCACCCCTGCGCGCGCGCGGGAGAGGGAGCCGACTGCCAATGTCGCCGCACCGTGGACACCATAAGCAATAGCCCTGCCTCAAGCGGGGAGAGGCGAAGAGACTACCTCCCGTTCTTCTTCCGCCATTCCGCGAAATCGATCAGCGTCTGCGGGTCGGTGGCGGGATAGAGGCCGAAGATGCCGCGGCCCTTGCCGACTTCCTCGGTGACGAAATCCTCGAACGCGGTCATCTCGAAGGTTTCGCTCGCGATCTCATCCGCCAGATGCGCCGGGATGACGATGACGCCATCGGCATCGCCCAGGATGACGTCGCCGGGGAACACCGGAGCGTCACCGCAGCCGATCGGGACGTTGATCTCGATCGCCTGATGCAGTGTGAGATTGGTCGGCGCCGAGGGGCGGTGGTGGAAGGCGGGAAAGCCGAGCCTGGCGATCTCGGCGGAGTCGCGAAAGCCGCCGTCGGTGACGACGCCGGCGACGCCGCGTTTCATCAAGCGCGTCACCAGGATCGCGCCTGCCGATGCCGCGCGTGCATCCTTGCGGCTGTCCATCACCAGCACAGCGCCCGGAGGGCAATCTTCCACGGCCTTGCGCTGCGGGTGCGAGCGGTCCTTGAAGACGTCGATGGTGTTGAGATCCTCGCGCGCCGGCATGTAGCGCAGCGTGAAGGCTTCGCCGACCATGGTCGGCTGATCGGGACTTAGGGGATGCACATCCTGGATCATCTGGATGCGCAGGCCGCGCTTGAACAGGGCGGTGGCGACCGTGGCGGTGGAGACGGATTTGAGCTTGTTGCGGGTGGCTTCGGAAAGTTTGGACATGTCATACTCTCTCTGATCGTCATTCCGGGGCGCGCACAGCGAATCCATCGGCGGCATGTACCGCGGCACGATGGATTCCGGGCTCATCGCTTCGCGATGCCCCGGAATGACAGGGTCACTAGTAAATCGACGGTTCGCCGATCGGCGCGCCGAAATCGGTCTCGAGGAAGTCGAAATCGCAGCCGTCATTCGCCTGCTTGATGTGCTTGGTGAACATCCAGCCATAGCCGCGCTCGAAGCGACGTTCGGGCTGTTGCCAGGCGGCGCGACGCTTGGCGAGTTCGGCTTCCGGAACATCGAGATTGATGGTGCGGGCAGCCACGTCGAGCGTGATGCGATCGCCGTTCCGCACCAGTGCCAGCGGACCGCCGATGTAGGACTCCGGCGAGACGTGCAGGATGCAGGCGCCGTAGCTGGTGCCGCTCATGCGCGCGTCCGAGATGCGCACCATGTCGCGCACGCCCTGCTTCACGAGCTTGGTCGGGATCGGCAGCATGCCCCATTCCGGCATGCCCGGCCCTCCTTGCGGCCCCGCATTACGGAGGATCAGGATGTGATCCTCGGTGACGTCGAGATTGGGATCGTCGACCGCCTTCTTCATCGAGGGATAGTCGTCGAACACCAGCGCAGGCCCGGTGTGTTTGAGGAAGCGCGGCGCGCAGGCGGAGGGCTTGATGACGCAGCCGTCGGGCGCGAGATTGCCCTTGAGCACGGCGAGCGCCCCCTCCTCGTAGATGGGATTGTCGATGGAGCGGATCACGTCGGCATTGTGCACTTCGGCGCCATCAATGTTCTCGCCCATCGTCTTGCCGGTGACGGTGATGCAATCGAGATGCAGATGCGGCTTGATCTGGCCCATCAACGCCGGCAGGCCGCCGGCATAGAAGAAGTCCTCCATCAGATAGGTATCGCCGCTCGGCCGGACGTTGGCGATCACCGGCACCTTGCGGCTCGCGGTCTCGAAATCGTCGAGCCCTATGTCCTGGCCGGCGCGGCGGGCCTGCGCGATCAGGTGGATGATCGCGTTGGTCGAGCAGCCCATCGCCATCGCAACCGCGATGGCGTTCTCGAAGGCCTTGCGGGTCTGGATCGTCTTGGGCGTCAGATCCTCCCACACCATTTCGACGATGCGGCGGCCGCATTCGGAGGCCATGCGGATGTGGTTGGCATCGGCCGCCGGAATCGAGGAGGCGCCGGGCAGCGTCATGCCGATCGCCTCGGCAATCGCGGTCATGGTCGAGGCCGTGCCCATGGTCATGCAGGTGCCGTAGCTGCGGGCGATGCCGGCCTCGATGTCGAGCCAGTCCTTGTCGGAGATTTTTCCGGCGCGGCGCTCGTCCCAATATTTCCAGCCGTCCGAGCCCGAGCCGAGCGTCTTGCCCTTCCAGTTGCCGCGCAGCATGGGGCCGGCCGGCAAATAGATCGCCGGGATGTTCATCGTGGTGGGCTTGAGCAGGGATTCCGACAGCGACAGCGCCGGCAGCTCCAGCGGCAGGCCGCCGGCCATCAGGATACCGCGCTTGACGTCCTCCACCCGCGACTTGAAGTGCATGTGACAGGGCTGCGCGTCCGACCAGGTGTTGAGAATCGCGATGATCGGCCGGTCCTTCCACTCCTCCGGGGCGTAGCCCATCTGCATGGCGCGGGAGCGGTGGCCGAACGAGCGCAGATCGTCGGGCGCGAACCAGCGGGCGCTGCGGAGCTGGCCGGGCGTCTTTTTCTTGTCGGTCATATTATTCCTTGTCCGTCCGGAGAATTCGTCTTGCTCTTCTCATACGCTGTCCACCCCCGGCAAGCTGCTGGGCGGGCCGGAGGCGGATCTCAGCTATGCACTCGGGCGTGCATACCGGGGGTGCAGCGCAATAAAGCGGCACATGGGCCGCAAGCACTTCGAAGTGCTTGCGGCCAGAGGAGAATCCGCGCAACAATTTCGCATTTGATGGCTTGATTTGCGGTCGCTGGAACACCCCACCGACCTCGGAGGAATTTCGGACGTGGCCAACATCCTGATCGTGGATGACGATCCGGCCGTACAGATCACCATCCGGCTGCTGCTGGAACGGGCTGGTCATCACGTGACGGTCGCTGGCGATGGCTGCAAGGGCCTGGCGCTGTTCGAGGTCAGCCAATTCGACCTGCTGTTTCTCGACATCTTCATGCCCGGCATGGACGGGCTGGAGACGATGCGTCACATTCGGGCGCGCGCGCCGGCCATTCCGATCGTCGTGATCTCCGGCCGTTCGATCACGCCGGACGGCTATGCAGAGCCGGATTTCCTGACCATGGCGACCAAGCTCGGAGCGGTGGCAAGCCTGCAGAAGCCGTTCCGCCCCGACGCACTGCTTGCCGCGGTCGATGGCTGCCTGAAGGCGGGCGAGCCGGAGGGGTCCGATGTCCGCTCCGGCTACCGATGACAGCGCCCCCTCTGCTCCAAACCAGACCTGGCGCAGCGATACCGCAGCCAACATCCCCATGAGGCCCGCAACGACGCTGGCAACGCGACTGGCCATCGCGATGATCCTGCTGGTGGCGGTCACCGTGGCCGCAGTCGGATGGCTTGGCTATCGCAACACCACACAGGCCGTCATTCCGCGGGTCCTGGAGCGGGTGGAAGCCCAGTCGCGCCTGCTGGCGACCAATCTCGAATCCTACGTTGCCGGAGTGCGCGGCGATCTGATCGGCTATCGCGCCGCAGCAGCAATCAATGGCCTCATCCGCGCTCACACCGGTGGAGGAATCGACCCCATTGACGGCGTCTCGGAGCAAACCTGGCGCGAGCGTATCGCGACGCGGCTCGCAGCCGAGATCGACGCCAAGCCCATCTATGGTCAGTTCCGGATCATCGGTGTCGATAACGACCAGCGCGAACTGGTCCGCGTCGATCGCTCCGGACCGGGCGGAACCGCACGGATCGCCCCGGACGGAGAACTGGAGCGCAAGGGCGACCGCGCCTACTTTCAGGAAGCGATCCGGCTCGGGCCGGGCGAAATCTATGTGTCGCCCGTCGATCTCGCCACGCGCCGGGGAGGCACCACGGCTCTTCACGTTCCGACCCTGCGCGTCGCGATGCCGCTGTTCACGCAGGACGGCAAGCCTTTCGGCATCATCGTCGCCAATGTCGACATGCGCCCGGCCCTCGATCAGGTCCGCTCGACGACCACCTCGGGAGGAGATATCTACGTCGTGAACTCGCGCGGCGACTATCTCGTCCATCCCGATCGCACCCGGGAATTCGGCTCACTGCGCGGTCATCCCACCAACTGGCGCGATGATTTTCCGTACTTCTCTGCTCTGACCGGCACGTCGGATGTATCGACTCGGCTCATGACGGACGAGTCCGGCCGGCCGAGCGGGGCGGCGATCGCGCCCGCGCGGCTCGTGGGCAAGGAATGGGTCGCCATCATCGAGACCATACCAGCACCGGTGTTCGGCGTCGTGCCGGCGGCGATTCAAAGGTCGTCCCTGGTCGTCGGCTTGCTTGCCATCCTGACCGCTGCTGCACTTGCGGTTCTGCTGGCGCGCTCGTTGACGCAACCGATCGTCCGTTTGACCCGGGCGGTGGAGGCGATCGGCAACGGGCGCCCCGCGGAGATACCCGTCGATGCCATTGGGGAGACCGGCGTGCTGGCGCGGGCGTTTGCCCGGATGGTGGAAGAGACGCAGGCGAAAACCGCCGCGCTCGAACGCGAGATCGGGGAGCATCGCCGCACCGAGGCCGCACGAAGCCATCACGCGGCCCGCGAGAGCCTGTTCAGTGCCGCAGTGGAATCGTCCGACGATGCGATCGTGATGCAAACGCTCGATGCCGTCATCACGGGCTGGAATCCCGCCGCCGAGCGGCTGTACGGCTATTCGGCAGATGAGGCGATCGGCAAGCCCACGTCGATCATCGTGCCGCCCGACCGCCGCGAGCATGGCAAGGACTATCTGCGGCGGATCGCGCGCGGCGAGCCGATCGAACGCTTCGAGACGGTGCGCCTGCGCAAGGACGGCACGCCCGTCGAGATTTCGTTGAGCCTGTCGCCGATCAGGGGACCCTCGGGCGAGATCATCGGCGCCTCCGGAAGCGCGCGCTGCCTGACCGAGGCGCGGCGCGCGGAGCGGGCACTGCAGCAGCAGCTCGAGGAGCGGCGGCAGATCTTCGAGACATCGCAGGATCTGATCATGATCATGGATGCGCGGGGCCATGTCGCGCAGGTCAGCCCGAGCAGCGAAATCATTCTCGGCTACCGGCCGGACGAGATGATCGGCCGCAGCGGCGCCGACTTCATTCATCCCGAGCATCTGGAGCAGTCCCGCGCCGAGATGCGCGCGATGCGTCAGGGCGAGCGCATCAAGGTCGCCGACACCCGCTGCTTCCACAAGAACGGTCACGCGGTCTGGCTGTCCTGGCTCGGCAGCTGGTCAGGGCCGGCGCAGCGCTTCTTCTTCGTCGGGCGCGACATGACGGAGGCTCGGCTCGCACAGGAATCGCTGCGCGAAAGCGAACGGCTCGCCCGCAACATCGTCGAGACCTCGCTCGACGCCTTCGTCCAGACCGACGAGACCGGCTGCATCCTGAACTGGAACTCGCAGGCCGAGCAGCTCTTCGGCTGGCGGCGAGACGAGGTGCTCGGCAAGAGCACGATCGACCTGATCGTCGCCGAGAGCGAACGTGACAGGGTGAGGGCCGGCATGAAGCGCTTCCTCGAAAACGAGGACGGCAAGGCGTTCAAGCGCCGCCGCGAGCTGTTGTGCCGCCGCCGCGACGGCAAGGAGTTCTCGGCCGAGCTGAGCGTCACCGCGCTGAAGCGCCGCGAAGGCCTGCTGTTCAACGTCTTCTGCCGCGACCTCACCGACAAGATCGCGGCCGAGGAGCGCATCCGCCATGCCGACAAAATGGAGGCCGTCGGCCAGCTTACGGGCGGCGTGGCGCATGACTTCAACAACATTCTGACCGTCATCACCGGGACGATCGAGATTCTCGCGGAAGCGGTCGCGAAGGAACCGCAGCTCGCGGCCATCACGAAGATGATCGACGAGGCCGCCGCGCGGGGCGCCGATCTGACCCAGCACCTGCTCGCCTTCGCGCGCAAGCAGCCGCTCCAGCCGCGCGAGATCGACATCAACTCGCTGATCGTCGACACCGCGAAACTGTTGCGGCCGACGCTGGGCGAGCAGATCCAGATCGAATCGGTGTTCGAGGACGAGAACTGCGTCGCGATCGTCGATCCCAACCAGCTCACCACCGCGATCCTCAACCTCGCGCTCAACGCTCGCGACGCCATGCCGGGCGGCGGGAAGCTGATCCTGGAAACCGGCGCCGCCTATCTCGACGAGGTCTATGCCAGCGTGAACGACGTGCCGCCGGGGCACTACGTGCTGATTGCCGTGAGTGACACCGGCACCGGCATTCCCGCGCACATGCTGGCCAGGGTTTTCGACCCCTTCTTCACCTCGAAGGGACCGGGCAAGGGCACCGGGCTCGGGCTTTCGATGGTCTACGGCTTCATCAAGCAGTCCGCGGGTCACATCAGGATCTACAGCGAGGAGGGCCACGGCACCACGATCAAGATGTATCTGCCGCCCGGCAAGACGCCGACCGCGGTCGGCGAGGGCGTGACGGCGGCGACCATCGAGGGCGGACACGAGACGATCCTCGTCGTCGAGGACGACCAGCTGGTGCGGGACTACGTGCTGGCGCAACTGCATTCGCTGGGTTACGTCACCTTGCAGGCGGCGAACGCCGCGGAGGCGCTCGCGATCGTCGCCGCCGGAGAGCGCTTCGACCTTCTGTTCACCGACGTCATCATGCCCGGCAAGATGAACGGCCGGCAGCTCGCCGACGAGCTTCAGAAGACACGTCCCGATCTCAAGGTGGTCTACACGTCCGGCTATACCGAGAACGCGATCATCCATCACGGCCGGCTGGATTCGGGCGTTCTGCTGCTCGCAAAGCCCTATCGCAAATCGGACCTGGCGCGGATCATCCGCAAGGCGCTGAGCAATTGAAGAGCCGTAGCCCGGATGAGCGCAGCGACATCCGGGACTCTGCGAGAGCGTTCCCGAGTATCGCTTCGCTCGCCCGGGCTACAACAGTTTCTTAGGACGCCCGCTGGGCCGCGGTCATCACGATGCGAATCAGATCGGCGGCATTTCGCGCGCCGAGCTTCTTCATGATGTTGGCGCGGTGATCCTCGATGGTGCGCGGGCTGATGCCGAGCGTGCGGCCGGCTTCCTTGTTGGATGCGCCGGAGGCGAACTGCTCCAGTACTTCGCGTTCCCTGCGCGTCAACGGCTCGCGTCCGGGGAAATGCAGCGAGCCGAATTTCGGCGACGCGTTCTCCGCCTGCCGGCGTGCATAGGCGCCGATCGCCTCGTCGAGCCGGCCGACGATCTCGCTGCCGCGGAACGGCTTCTCGATGAAGTCGAGCGCGCCGCTCTTGATCGCCCCCACCGCCATCGCGATGTCGCCTTGCCCTGAGATCATGAAGATCGGCGCGGGATAGTCCTCGCCGTGCAACTCCTTCAGGATATCGAGGCCCGACTTTCCGGGAATATTCACGTCGAGCAGGATCGCAGCAGGTGTACGGTTCCGCGCGACGGAGAGCAGCGCTGCACCGTCGGCGAAGCAGATCACGTCATAGCCCGCCGCCTTCAACACCATCGACAAGGTGTCGCGAACGGCAGGGTCGTCGTCGACCACGAAGATTTCACCGCGAGAGCTTTGTTCGGCCATGTGCCACATCCGGTTGGCATGAAGGACTCGCGTCCACGCCAACCCTTATGACGTTCGGCGCGGATTCGGCCCACCTGCATTTGTACGGGACATGGACTTAGCGCACAAGTCGCGGCATGGCGCCTAATTGCGGGGGACGGAGAATATCCATGCTGAATTTGGCCGACCGAAGTCGAGATCCGCGAGCTGATTGCGGCGGACATTCGCTCGCTGATCGCAGGGATGGAGACCAGCATGCGCCGGATCGCCGCAGCCATGGATCAAGGACAAGGCAGCGATCCCTGGGGTTCCGCAGACGTGTTCCTGCTCGTTGACGTCACGCCCGTCATGCCACCGCGTCGCCTGTCGGAATTCGGCAACGCGGCGGCCGACCGCGTCTGATCGCGTGGCAGCTCCGCGCTTTAGGCGCGGTGCCGTTCCACGATCGCGTCGGTGGCGACACCACCCCAGGTGTGAATCGCCGGCAGGCCCATGGCGGTCTTGCCGAGATTGGCGAGGCTGATGCGCAGGGCCGCCAGATCCAGCGGCTTCGGCAGACTTTGGAGCTCGATCCCGACGGAACGGGCGAAGCTGCGGGCGGCGCTGCGGCGCTTGCCCTCCATACCGCTGATGACGATCACGGAGCCTGCAAATTTCGCGCTCGCCATCTCGCGCAGCACGTCGATGCCGTCGCCATCCTCCAGCACGAGATCGAGCGTCACGCAGTCGAAGCGCGCGGCGCGGAGCTTCTCGATCGCGTCCGCCACCGACGGCGCCACGGTGACTTCGTGGCCAGCCTGCTTGGCAGCGACCGTAATCAGGTGGCGTTGCGTGGCGTCGTCATCGACCACCAGGAGCTGAAGCGCACGTCGCTCGGCGGAGTCGGACGGGTTGGACGGGATGGGAGAAAGAGAACTTCTGGGCATTGCCGTATCCTGGATTGAGACGGTCAACGGATACACGGCTCGCGCTTAAGCCACGTAAAGCTGCTGCGGCCAATTGATTCGGATGTTTTCAGCAAATGTGAAGCAATGCGCCGGAAAAGGCGGCGACAGCTGCGGCCAGATCATGCCGCGGCGTCATGGCCGCCGGCCGCACCGCGCTTCTTCCGGTTCTTGCCGCGCAGGAACTGGATGTCCATTTCGGCGCCGTTGACGCGGACCAGCTCGCAGCGACGGTAGGCGAGGCCCGTCGAGGACAGCAGCAGGAAGAACTCTTTCAGGTTCAGCCCCTGGATCGAGCCCTCAACGGTGAGAATGGCATCGGTGTCGGAGATCGCGTTGAGCTTGCAATCGCGCCGCCAGGTACCGTCGATGGCCATGATGCAGACATCATAACCGCGGCTGAACGTCACGCGCTCTGCACCTTTGCCATCCTCAGCCATGCCTATCGTCCCACGACGGCAGCCATGCGCGGCGCCGCACCGGCAAGAACCGGCTTGGCGGCCGCCGCACGCGCGTCGTTCGGCTTGTAGAGGCCGCGCCGCTCCGGAATCGGCCTGAACGTATCGGTCAGTCCGACCACGGTTTCGGCGGCGCCCAGCACCAGGAAGCCGTCCGGCTCGATCTGGCGTGCCAGGCGGTTGAAGATGTTGATCTTGGTGTCCTGATCGAAATAGATCAGCACGTTGCGGCAGAAGATGACGTCAAAGGTGCCGAGCTGGGCGAAATCGTGCAGCAGGTTGAGCTGCCGGTGCTGGATCATCGCGCGCAGTTCGGGATTGATCTGCCAGGTCTCGCCGGTCTGCTTGAAATATTTGACCAGCATCTGGATCGGCAGGCCCCGCTGCACCTCGAACTGGCTGTAGACGCCGGCCTTGGCCTTCTCCAGCACCTCCTGCGAGAGGTCGGTCGCAATGATCTCGACGCGCCAGCCGGTGAGCGCCGCGCCCATCTCCTTCAGGCACATCGCCAGCGAATAGGGCTCCTGGCCGGTCGATCCGGCGGCACACCAGATGCGCACGCTGCGCTTGCCGGCGCGCGCCTTGATGATCTCCGGCATGATGTGGTCGCGGAAATGATCGAACGGGACCTTGTCGCGGAAGAAGAATGTCTCGTTGGTGGTCATGGCTTCGACCACGTCGGTGATCATCTGGCGCGAGCCGGCTTGCAGCTTCTGCACCAGCTCGGCAATGCTGGAGAGTCCCGCCTTGCGGGCGAGCGGCAGCAGGCGGCTTTCAATCAGGTATTGCTTGTCTGCGGACAGGTCGAGGCCCGAATTATCCTTCAAGAACTTGCGCAGATACTCATACTCGGTCGGGTTCACGGAAGACCTCTTGAAGTTAGCGGACGCGTTTCAGGCGGCGGTCTCTTCACCCAGCGGGATCAGCCCCACCTCCTGAAACTTCGCCATCACGATGTCCTTGTCGAAGGGCTTCATGATGTATTCGTTGGCGCCGCCGCCCATTGCCTTTGTGATGTGGTCGATACCGGTCTCGGTGGTGCAGAACACGACCATGGGCTCGTCGCCGCCGGGCATGCGGCGCAGGGTGCCGAGGAACTGGAAGCCGTCCATGACGGGCATGTTCCAGTCCAGGAGAATCGCTTCCGGCATCGCCTTCTTGCAATGGACCAGCGCCTCGACGCCGTCTTCGGCCTCGATGACCTGAAAGCCCAGCGCTTCGACGATGCGGCGCGCGACTTTTCGTACGATGCTGGAATCGTCAACAACCAAACACGTCTTCATCTTGGATCTCCCGCTAAAATTTCTTCCGTGAGAACTCAGGCAGCCATTTGCACTTCGGTCTTGAGCTCGAGGATGCGATCGACGTCGAGGACGACCATGAGCTGTCCGTCGAGGCGGTGAACGCCGCCG
>NZ_LSIC01000160.1 GCF_001556045.1 Bradyrhizobium sp. CCH5-F6 | reverse complement strand
TGAATCACTGCTGTCTCTGAGTCGCAACTGCGGCCTTTTTCAACAGAATCGACCCATAGGCGACCTCGGCGATGTGGGCGCGGGACACAATGCTGGCTCCTGCGTAGATTCCCTTAGGGTGCCGACCCGAATTTTGTGACGCTTCATCTCCTGATATCGGTCAAAAGGGAGAGGAGGCGATCATGCGACTGGGACTAAAGCTCATCGCTCTTGGAATTATCCTTCTGCTGCCGAAGACCAACCTTTATCTGTCCGACGCTCATACCTCGGAAGCGGAAACTGCTTCAGAGCGCCAGATATCAGGCCCGGTAGCCCATTGGGATGCTGACTCGGCGGGCCATCTCAAAGTCTCTGCGGCTGAAGGCTCCAAGTAGCACGAAGGTAATGACACAGTGGCCATTCACGCGATGGATAAGAGCCCGAAGGGGTCGTAAGCATCTGTTTGCGAGCGGTGCCTCTATCTCCGCTCTGCAGTGTTGAACCGACTCGGTCCGGGAGCTGACAGGATCAACCTTGAGCCGAGGTCGCCGTCAACGAAAGAGCTGAACGTGTCCGACCCACGGGGCAATTCAGACGTCTATTCGTTCCGCGATCGGAGGTATCGTTCGGGTCGCCAGCTCAATATGAGCGGTATTCCCAACATTGCCGAGGAAGAGTTCATCGTTAACCAAACGGCACGGTTCCAGTTCTGAGGCAATCGCTTCGAAGTTTCTTAAATGTTGCTGGATACCTCTCTTGGGCATGATGACCTGGGAGAAGACATGAAGAAGCGGGCGAAGCGTGGAAAGGCAGAGACGCTCGCACTGCCCATGGCCGCGAGAGTTGCCATTGGCGCGGTGGCCGTCGCCGCATTGGGGTACGGTTTGCTGTTCCCTCCGGCGAGCGTGCAACCGGCAAAGAAGCCGTCCGCACCGCAAGCCCAGGCCTCGTCAACGCCGGTTTACGTGGCAACCCCGGCTCATGCATCAGCGCCGGCTCCGGCTCCGGCTCCGGCTCCGATTCCGGCCCCGGCGCCTCTGGTCGAGCCGCCAAAAGCCGCTGAAGGTCCCGGAGCATTCGTTCGGCAGGTGGTCGACTACGCCAGCCGCCAGCCGCCGGGCACCGTGATCATCGATACCCAAAACACCTTCCTCTACTTCGTCTTGAACGACGCGCAGGCCATGCGCTACGGCATCGGTGTCGGCCGCGAAGGTTTCACCTGGTCCGGTGAGCAGAAGGTGGCGCGCAAGGCCGAATGGCCGGACTGGCATCCGCCGACCGAGATGATCGGGCGCCAGCCTTATCTGCCGCGCTTCATGGCCGGTGGTCCCGGCAATCCGCTCGGCGCCCGGGCGATGTATCTGGGCGAGACCGAATATCGAATTCACGGCACCAACAACCCCGATACGATCGGCAAGCGGGTTTCGTCCGGCTGTATCCGGCTGACCAATGAGGACGTCGCGGACCTCTATGAGCGGGTGAAGATCGGAGCGAAGGTGATCGTGCTTCCGGCAACCGCTGCCCGTCGTCCGGCCCAGGCGCCCGACGCCGCCTTCCGGTTGCCGGACCCGGCATCGCCGTCGAAGCGGCCCTTGGCGGCCAACGCACAGATGCCGTCATCAGGACCGAAGATCGCCGAGGCCCGGTAAGCCAGTCCTTCGCCTTCGGTGTGCAACTGAGGACAGGGAGGCAATTCAAGTCCTCGCCGCTCGCGCGAGCAGGAGGTCCGCATCCTCGCCGGCCTGAGCTCCGAGGCAACCTGCGGCAAGCGTCTGTGAGCGGCTCGGCATCTGCTCGCGGAGCGAGCTGTTCGCGGTCGTGCTGCGGCAGCTCTCGGCGCCTCACGGACTGAACTGAGGGGACACTGGGTCCGCGATCTCTGTTTCCGAGAGTAAAGCGGACACTGTTCGCCATCCAAGACCGTCGCGCAGACCACAATTCCGTTCAAACCGGGCAGAGGCAGCTTTGCGGTTAGGGGCGCATCATTGTCGGCAAGGATAAGCGAATCCGCTGTGAGAAATCGTCCGCGCCATCGGCCGCTTGTGCAGCTTCGTTGATCAGGGATCCCCGCCTCAGTTCATCAAACGGCAGCGTCGCCTCTATCCGGCCCGAGTGATAGAGGTAGCTATCGATCAAACCGTTGAACAGATGTCGAATGTCGAAGCGCCCCCGCCGGCCCGCCGCATTTGCATAGCGCACGATGTTGATCGTGCAGCTATTGGTCAACAGATGGTAGAACTCCGGATGATCGGCGAGTTCGTTGATACGCGTCAAATAGATCATCAGCAGCCGACGCGCGTCGTCAGCCGATGTATTCAGGCGATACAAGTACACCGGCTCGTGGCGATGGTTGGTGCGTACGCCTACAACGTCACGCTCTTCACCTACCACGTAGATGAGTTCGAATTGCTTGAACAAAGAGGCGACGGGCGCAAAGCCTTCGTCAACCTCGGGACGCGTCTCGATGGAGATGGCCAGTGGGGGCGCATTGTCGAAGACAAAACTCACAAACGTGTGTCCGACTGGCCCCTCGGTGAAATAGGAAACGTAGAAATCGAGAGCTATCAAGTGCGACAACAACACCTCGCGCTCCTCGTAGCGCACCGTGAAGTCGCTTCGACTTCGGTAGTCGAAGTTACGGACACCGGTCAGGCGCACGCGGTCGCCGTCGATAGCCGCCCTCGGCATCACGGCGACTTCCGGTCGCCAATGGCGATTGTGTGATGGAGGGATTGAGATCCACCATGCGACGACACCGAAGAACATGACGAGGAAGAGAACGGACATGCGCCGTTGGCGGGAACGCCAGAGCGCCCAAATTGCAAAGCCCGCAAACGCTGCGGCCGAAATCGTACGCAGCCCGCCCCAAGGCAAGTTCGAGTAATAGATGGCCAGTACGGCCCATGTGACGAGTATGAGCCGAATGAGAAAGCCAATCAGCTTTCTCGGCCACCTCACCAACATGAATACGAATTTACGGACTGAAATCACCTGGCTGCTCCTGCCGCAAAGCTTGGCTATGCGCCTTTCGACCGCTCCGTTGTGTCAGATCACCTGTCGTTTCATTATGAATGTTTGCACGCTACAGTAGCTCCTCGCGAACTGGAAGCGATGGCCTCGCCTTTTGTTCGCGCGTTGGATTGATCCAAAGGGCTGCGCGACTTCGCAGCTACCGACTCTTTCTGGGCTTCAGATGGAGGGATGCGGGCTGGGTCATGCTGTTATCCGGGATCCGGCGCATGCGGAATTCTGGTGGCCTCCTCATCCTCAGTGGAGTCCCGATGACGGGCTTTGGGTGCTCGGATTTGTGCTTGGCGCCGACCTGATCTCTCAAGCATAGCCCGGCTGACCTATGCATGGCGGCGGGCGGCGGGAGCGGCATAGCGGAAATGAGGCGATAAGGGGAGTGCGCTGATGGCGATCGCAGTTGAAAGACCAATCCTCCTGATCAAGAAGCTCGCGGGTATCCTTCTCTTGCTTTTCGGTTTGCTATTGACGGCGCTCGGCTTGAGTAACGAGTCCAACGGCTTCACCGCGATCGGTATCGCCTTCCTTGTTGCTGGCGCGATTTTCCTGGCTCTCAAGATCATTAGGCGGAACCAGGGCAATCAGCTTTGACCGAGGTCGCAAGATTGATCTGGCGCTGCGAGAGCCATGCACAGCATCGCAATCGCGAAGGTCTGGCCGCTTCAATCGAACGCAGCTGATACACAACGAGAGGGGCCGTGCGCGGTGATGTCAGGAACTCTCTTGGGTACGTCGTACAGCGCGCGCCGGATCCGACCGTCGGTGAGCGTAACATGTCGTTCGCTGTCATTCGCGGTGGTGCTCTCGACCTGGCTCGGAGGAGCGAGCCTGGCGCAGCAGGCGCTCCAGGCAGGTGGCGGGGCCACGCTCTTTCAGAACGTCCGCATCTTCGATGGCAAGAGCGCCACGCTGTCTGCCTCCTCCAACGTTTTGGTGCGCGGCAACAAGATAGAATCAATCTCGCTACAGCCGATAGCGGTGAATGGCCCGGCGGACATTCGCATCATCGAAGGCGGCGGGCGCACACTGATGCCCGGCCTCATCGACAACCATTGGCATGCGATGTTGATCCGGGTCACTCCGGCACAGTCGTTCGGCGACATCGGCTATCTCAATCTTGTCGCTGGCGACGAGGCCACGCACACGCTCATGCGCGGCTTTACTACCGTTCGAGATGTGGGCGGGCCGGTGTTTGGGCTCAAGAGCGCCATCGACGAAGGTATCATCAAGGGGCCGCGCATTTATCCATCCGGCGCAATCATTACTGTCACGAGTGGGCATGGGGACTTCCGCCAGCTTGCCGACCTGCCGCGGACGATCGGGGGCATGCTCACCCGCATGGAACAGACCGGTGGGGCAATGATTGCGGACAGCCCCGACGAGGTCCGCGTCCGTGTCCGGGAACAGCTCATGCAAGGCGCTTCCCAAATCAAGTTGACGGCTGGCGGCGGTGTGTCGTCGCCCTTCAGTCCGATCGACGTGACCACGTTCACCGAACCCGAAATACGCGCCGCCGTTGAAGCGGCTCAGAACTGGGGCACGTACGTCGCTGCGCATGCCTTTACGGCTGATGCGATTCGGGGAGCCATTGCGGCTGGGGTGAAGTGTATCGAACACGGCTTCCTGATGGACGACGCAACAGCGAAACTGATGGCGGAGAAGGGCGTTTGGCTGAGTATGCAGCCTCTCCCCGAGGACTTGAGGCTGGGCTTTCCTGTAGGCTCCATCCAGCGAGCCAAGGCGGATGAGGTCTGGCCCGGCATAGCCAGATCCTACGAGCTGGCGAGGAAGTACAAGATCAAGACGGCGTGGGGTACCGACGTCCTGTTCTCTGCAGCGCTCGCGCGCCAACAGGGGGCCATCCTGGCCTCACTCGCTCGCTGGTACACTCCCGCCGAAGCGCTGACCATGGCGACATCGACAAACGCCGAACTGCTGGCGCTATCGGGCAAGCGGAATCCTTATCCCGGCAAACTCGGCGTCGTGGAACAGGGCGCACTCGCGGATTTGCTGCTCGTCGACGGAAATCCCTTGGACGATATCGGCCTTCTTGCCGACCCCGCGAAAAATCTCAAGATCATCATGAAAGATGGGGTTATCTACAAAGATGCGCTTGCCCGTTAGCTGCAACGCAGCCCATGTCGATGGACAAGGTCGCGCTCGATCCAAAGCGAAGTACCAACCCGTGCCGGGCAATTCCCGTTGTGACCCGAAGCCGCGGTCAATGAAGAGCGCAGCGTGTCCGCTCCGCCGGGCGTCTCAGATCTCGACTCGCTACGACATGAGAAGCACGGCGTTCACGTCGGTACCTGAATATCAAGCGGTAATCCCAATTGTTGTGTTGCCGAACGGGAGTTCGGCGTTAGCTATCGCTGACGGTTCCAGTCTGAACGACATCGCTTCGAAGTCTTAGATCTTGCTGGGTATCGTCTTCGGTGTGCAACTGCGGACAGGGAGGCAATTCAAGTCGTCCCGCTCTCATCCCGCGCGAGCAGGAGGTCCGTACTCTCGCCGGCCTGAGCTCCGAGGCAACCTGCCGCAAGCGTCTGTGAGCGGCTCGGCATCTCCTCGCGGAAACGATCGTCCTCGATCGTGTTGCGCCTGCCGACACACAACCTGAACTGGCGCGTAGAGTCTCGGTCGCGATGAACATCGTTCTGTTCGCTTCGGCGATCACCTCAGAGCGCCCCACTGCGTGTTGAGCACACCCCGGAGCTGCCTTCGTCGCGATAGTCTTGGCCGCGACGCGCCATACATGCTTTGTGCGCAAAAAACCAGTTTGACAGCCCCAGGGTGTGTCTCCGGGATTACAGCAAAACAGCGAAATCACCTCTACAAATGGGCCTTGGCGGACCGCGGTCATCGGCGGTTCAACGAGTGCTCACGCGGCCAGGTGCCGCTTCGTCACGAGCGCAACGGAAGAGGGAAAGTCATGAAGTCCGTCGTCTCTGGTGCTGTCCTGCTCTCGGCTGTCTGCCTGTCCCAGGGAGCCTCGGCGGCCGATCTCGGCAGGCCCTACACCAAGGCGCCGCCCGCGCCGGTCGTATTCAGCTGGACCGGTTTTTATGCCGGCGTGCATGGTGGCTATGGCTGGACCGATCCGACCGCGACCTTCGATCCGGGCGCCCTCGCAACCGGTACGATCCCCGGCTATGTCGTCACGGGTGGCACCGGGCCTTTCTCGCTGGACGTGAGTCCAAAGGGCGGATTCGGCGGCGGCCAGTTCGGTTACAACTGGCAGTCCGGCACCTTCGTGTACGGTCTGGAAGCGGATGTCAGCGGCGCAGCCATTCGGGAAACGGCAAGCCGCCCCTTCAGCGTCACCGGAACGATCGGCGGCGATAACGGCGCGTTCACCGGCGTGTTCAACCTCAAGCAGGAAATCGACGTCTTCGGCACGGTCCGCGGACGCCTCGGTTTTGCTGCCAACAACCTGCTGATCTACGGCACCGGCGGCTTCGCCTGGGGGCACGTCAAGAACAGCATCTTCACCTCCAACCTCGCGACCGACAACATCGCCAATTTCAACGGCTTCTTCCCGGCCCTGACCCGAAGCTCGTCATCGTCGGACTTTCAGGTGGGTTACTCCGTGGGTGGTGGCTTTGAATGGGCTTTTGACCCGCGCTGGACGTTCAAGGCCGAGTACATCTACATCGATCTCGGAAAGTCGAACACCACGCTCTCATTCCCCGGAGCGTCCTTCTCCGATACGGAAGTGCAGCTTCATACGGCCAAGGGCGGCATCAACTATCGCTTTTGATCCGACTGACGTTTGCGAGACGGGGGTGCTTACCCCCGTGCTCTGCCCGGGGACCGCACTGGACGATTTGAGCCTGAAGCCCGGTGCCAGGCCGGATCAACGCAGAGCCGTCCGGCATCCTGTTTGACCGCTACGACCTGATAGGTCGGCCCTTGCCCGGAAGGTCCGCTACCCGGTGTGGCCGGCACCCGCGCCGTCCGTCCCTATCTCTAGGGACAGACGCCGCCACCGGATTTCGCTAGTCTCTCCGAGAGGAAGCGAAATCCGGAGAAGGCCCGCTTGAGCACCGCGCCGCGCATCGACATCGACCCGGCGGCCTTCTGGGCCGATCCCTATCCGATGCTTGCGAAGATGCGCCGAGAGGCGCCGATCGCCTTCGTGCCGCAGCTCGGCTCGACACTGCTGACGAGCCGCGACGACATCTCGATCTCCGAGAAGCAGATCGACGTTTTCTCCTCGCACCAGCCCGCCGGCCTGATGAACCGGCTGATGGGCCACAACATGATGCGCAAGGACGGCGAGGCGCACCAGGCCGAGCGGCGCGCGATGTTTCCGACGGTCTCGCCGAAGACGGTGAAGGCGCACTGGACTGCGCTGTTCCAGGCCCATGCCGACCGCATCATCGACGCAATCGAACCGGGGCGGATCGACTTCATGCGCGACTTCGCGCTGCCCTTTTCCGGCGAATGCCTGAAGTCGATCACCGGCCTCACCAATATCGGCTTCGAGGACATGGACGCGTGGTCGCAAGGCATGATCGAGGGCATCGCCAACTATGCCGGCGATCCCGAGGTCGAGGCACGCTGCCACGCCGCGACGTCGGGCATCGATGCCGCGATCGACGACATGCTGCCGGTGATGCGCAAGCATCCCGACCAGAGCATTCTCGGCGTGCTCCTCGCCTCTGGCATGCCGATGGAGAGCGTGCGCGCCAACGTCAAGCTCGCGATCTCGGGCGGCCAGAACGAGCCGCGCAAGGCGATCGCCGGCACGGTATGGGCGCTGCTCGCCCATCCTGACCAGCTCGACCTCGTGCACAAGGGCGATGTGTCCTGGCTCCAGGCCTTCGAGGAATATGCCCGCTGGATCTCGCCGATCGGCATGTCGCCGCGGCGGATCGCAAAACCCTGGAGCATCCGCGACGTCTCGTTCGAAACCGACGAACGCGTGTTCCTGATGTTCGGCTCCGCCAACCGCGACGAGAAGCATTTCGAGCGCGCCGATGAGTTCGACGTTCGCCGCGACACGTCCAAGAGCGTCGCTTTCGGCGCCGGCCCGCATTTCTGCGCCGGCGCCTTCGCCTCCCGCGCCATGATCGCCGACGTCGCGCTGCCGACCGTGTTCGCCCGCGCCAAACGGCTCGAATTGGCCGACGACGAGGAGGTGCGGATCGGCGGCTGGGCGTTCCGCGGGCTGCTCAATCTGCCAGTGAGGTGGCACCACTAGCTGGCGAGGGCCTGCCTACCCCTCCTGCCGCACGATGACATTCTGCCACTGTGTTGCCCGACGGATCAAGCCAGGTTCGCTAAATACGAAATTGATTTCGAAAACAAGACCTTGGCTACTGTGCATGGGGTTGTTTTCGCATTTTTGATGGTGCCGGGCGCCGTGCGTCGCGTTTCTCACATTCGCGTGCGGAAAAATTCGCTCTGCATTCGCTCCGCGGATTGAAAGATTAATCATGCGCCGCGCCTCGCGCGCAGTGCGCGCATCGCTATTTTTCCGCACGTCTCGACACCTCCGATCGGCCGCACCATCATTCGAGCAACACGAATGAATGACGGCCGCATCCGGCCGGGAGTGTGGAATGCGGCGTCGAGACTTTCTGAAACTTTCCGCTGGAACCGCGGCCGTCACAGCGTTTGCTTCTCGGGTGAACGCGCAAGGCGCGGTGAAGGAAATTCGTATCGGCTACCAGAAGAACGGCGTACTGGTCATCGCGCGCCAGCAGGCCGCCTTGGAAAAACATTTCGCGCCACAAGGCATCGAGGTGAAATGGATCGAGTTCTCCTCGGGGCCTCCGATGATGGAGGCGATGAACGTCGGCAGCGTCGATTACGGCGCGATCGTCTATGCCGCCGGCCAACCCATCACCAACGGCCAGGGCATCCTTGTGCCGAAGGATTCGCCGATCCGCACCATCGCCGAGCTGAAAGGCAAGCGCATCGGCTTCACCAAGGGCTCCAGCGCGCACAACATCGTGGTGCAGACGCTGGAGAAGGCCGGCCTCGCCTATGCCGACATCACCCCGGTCTACCTGACCCCGCCGGATGCCGGGCCTGCCTTCGCCAATGGCAGCATCGAGGCCTGGGCGATCTGGGATCCGTATTTCGCGATCGGCGAGACCCGGCAGAACGGCCGCATCCTGATCAATGCGCGCGAGGTCACCAAGACCAACTCCTTCTATATCGCGAACCGTGAGTTCGCCAGGAATCACGGGGCGGTCCTGCAACAGATCGTCGATGTGACGACCACGGTTGGCAAATGGGCCGAGCAGCACCGCGACGAGGTCGCCAGATCGCTCGCCGCGGTCACCGGCGTCCCGCTGGAGATCCAGACCATCGCCGCCAACCGCGCGAACTTCGTGGTCGGCCCCGTCACCGACGACATCGTCGCGACCCAGCAGGGCGTCGCCGATCGCTTCCACAGGCTCGGCCTGATCCCGAAGTCGATCGTGATCCGCGACATCGTCTGGCGCAACCCGGCAGCATGATCGTGCCGACCAGTCTTCCCATCAACAAGAGTTCGAACATGAAACGTGTCGTCCAACGCCTGATCTCCGCGATCGTGATGTCGATCGGCATCGTCGCCGCCGCGGTCGGAACGACCTACGGTTAGGAGGCCATCCATGAGCCAGTCCAAAAGCAACATCCTCTGGTTCCTGCCGACGCACGGCGACGGCCGTTATCTCGGCACGGGGATCGGCGGCCGCGAGGTCGACTTCAACTATCTGCGCCAGATCGCGCAGGCCGCCGACCAGCTCGGCTATTACGGCGTGTTGATCCCGACCGGACGATCTTGCGAGGATTCCTGGATCGTCGCGTCCTCAGTTGCGCCCTTCACCGAGCGGCTGCGCTATCTCGTGGCGGTCCGTCCCGGCCTGCAATCGCCGAGCGTCGCGGCGCGCATGACGGCGACGCTCGATCGCATCTCGAACGGCCGGCTGCTCGTCAACGTCGTCACTGGCGGCGATCCCGTCGAGAACAAGGGCGACGGCGTCTTCCTCGGCCACGACGAGCGCTACGAGGTCACCCGCGAGTTCCTGGGTGTCTACAGCGACCTGCTCGCCGGCAAGACCGTCAATGTCGAAGGCAAGCACATCCATGTCGAGGGCGGCAAGCTGCTGTTTCCGCCCGTGCAGTCGCCGAGGCCGCCGCTCTATTTCGGCGGCTCCTCCGATGCGGGCATCGACGTCGCGGTCGATACCGTCGACAAATATCTCACCTGGGGCGAGCCGCCGGCGCTGGTTGCCGAGAAGATCGCGAAGGTGAGGGAGGTCGCCAGCGCGCGCGGTCGAAAGCTCTCTTTCGGCATCCGTCTTCACGTCATCGTCCGCGAGACCAACGAAGCGGCCTGGCGCGCGGCCAACGAGCTGATCAAGCATGTCAGCGACGAGACCATCGCGCTGGCGCAGAAGAACTTCGCCCGCATGGACTCCGTCGGCCAGCAGCGCATGGCGCAACTCCATGGCGGCAAACGCGACAAGCTCGAGATCGCGCCGAACCTGTGGGCCGGCGTCGGCCTCGTGCGCGGCGGCGCCGGCACCGCGCTGGTCGGCGACGCCCAGACCGTCGCGGCCCGCATCAAGGAGTATCAGGATCTCGGCATCGATACCTTCATCATGTCGGGCTATCCGCATCTGGAGGAAGCCTATCGCTTCGCCGAGCTGGTGTTCCCGCTGCTCTCGCTGGAGCAGCCGGGCAACGTGACGAAGCTCCACTTCAACGGCGGTCCGTTCGGCGAGACGGTCGGCAGCGATCTCCGTCCGCAGCATCGGGTGTCCCAGTCATGAGCCTGATCGACAGCGTTTCGCCTCCGCGCAGCTTCCGCCTGCCGCGCCTCGACGGCTTCGTTCAGTGGATCGTGCCGCTCGCCATCATCGCGATCTGGCAGGTCGCCTGTGCCACCGGCTTCGTGCCGACGCGCGTGCTGCCGGCGCCGAGCGACGTCGTGCTCGCAGGCTGGAAGCTGCTGCTCTCCGGCGAGCTCGTCCGCAACATCTGGGTCTCGTTCTGGCGCGCCTCGATCGGCTTTCTGATCGGCGGCGGCATTGGCTTCGCGTTCGGCCTCGCCAACGGCCTGTCGCAGCTCTCGGCGAGACTGACGGATACGACGCTCCAGATGGTGCGCAACGTGCCGCATCTGGCGCTGATCCCGCTGGTCATCCTTTGGTTCGGCATCGACGAGAGCGCAAAGCTGTTCCTGGTGGCGCTCGGCGTGTTCTTCCCGATCTACCTCAACACGCTGCACGGCATCCGTACCGTCGATCCGCAGCTGATCGAGATGGGCCGCATCTACGGCATGACCGACGGCGAATTGTTCCGCCGCGTGATCTTCCCGGGCGCGCTGCCCTCGATCTTCGTCGGCATCCGCTTCGCGCTCGGAATCATGTGGCTGACCTTGATCGTCGCCGAGACCATCGCCGCGTCCTCAGGGCTAGGCTACATGGCCATGCAGGCGCGCGAGTTCATGCTGATCGACGTCGTCGTGCTCTCGATCCTGATCTACGCCCTGCTCGGCAAGCTCGCCGACAGCGCCTCCCGCGTGCTGGAGCGCCTGACGCTCTCCTGGCACCCCGCCTTCCAGAAACGTTGAGCAGAAATACTGGGAATCACATGCAGACAGCGCTTCGTACCTCCCTTCCCGAGACCGAGCTCGCCAGCCGCGCCAGTTTCGCGCCCCACGCCCGTGTGGTGCGTGAGCAGCGGGCGCCGCAGACGGCCGGCCTGCCGCTCAGCATCCGCGGCTTGCGCAAATCCTTCGGCGCCAACGAGGTGCTGCGCGGCATCGATCTGCACATCCCGGCCGGCCAGTTCGTCGCCATCGTCGGCAAGAGCGGTTGCGGCAAGAGCACGCTGCTCCGCCTCATCGCCGGCCTGGAAAAGATCGATGCCGGCACCATCGGCTTCGGCCAGGACATCCAGCCCGAAGACATCCGCGTGATGTTCCAGGAGCCGCGGCTGCTGCCCTGGGCGCGGGTGCTTTCCAACGTCGAGGTCGGCCTCGGCCGCGAGCGTGCGTCGAACGATGCGCATGCCCGCGCCGAACAGGCGCTGACCGAGGTCGGGCTCACCGACAAGCGCGACCAGTGGCCCTCGGTGCTGTCGGGCGGACAGAAGCAGCGCGTCGCGCTCGCCCGTGCGCTGGTCTCCCGTCCGCGCGTTCTCGCCTTCGACGAGCCGCTCGGCGCGCTGGATGCGCTGACCCGGATCTCGATGCAGCGGTTGCTGGAGCGCGTCTGGCGCGACCAGGGCTTTACTGCGATCCTCGTCACCCACGACGTCGCCGAGGCCGTTGCACTGGCGGACCGGGTGCTGGTGATCGACGAGGGCCGGATCGCCCATGACGTCACGGTTAACGCCACCCGGCCCCGGGAACGCGGCTCTGCCGAATTGGCAAGCCTCGAAGGCTCAATTTTGAGCAACCTTTTGTCGGCGGAAGATCGTACCTAGATATTGGAGGACCCCGCGTCGGGGACCATGCCATGAATGTAGTGCCTCGCGATCTCATGACTGAAACTGTCATCTCGCCCGCCGATTTCCGCGGCGCCATGCGTCATCTCACCGGCGGCGTCAGCGTCATCACCGCCGGGCGGGGCAAGGACATCAGCGGCATGACGGTGACCTCGGTCACCTCGCTGTCGGTCGAGCCGCCCACGCTGCTGGTGAGCATCAACCGCGATGCCTCGTCATTTCCGCTGATCCGCCGCCACGGCGCTTTCGGCGTGAACATCCTCAATGCCGACCAGCTCGATGTTGCCGAGCGCTTTTCCGGCAAGGGCGGGCTGAAGGGCGCCGATCGCTTTGCAGGCAGCCATTGGGTGACGGCGGTCTCGGGCGTTCCGCTCCTGGTCGGCGCGCTCTCGGCCTTCGATTGCGAGGTCGAGGAGGTCTTCGAACGGCACTCGCACGCCATCGTCATCGGGCGGGTCAGGAACATCAGCAGCTCGGCCCGTACCGCGGCCCTTGCCTATTGGCACGGCCAGTACGTGGCGGTCGATCAGGACGAAGACGCGGCCAGGCTCGCAGACGTCAGCCTTCCCGCGCGAGCCCGGCGCGGCATTTGATCGCCGCGCTTGGCGGCGAGGACGGCTGGCGTTTTCCCCGTCATCGCTCTAGAAGCGTCTGAACCCCCATGCGGGACGGCAATGGAGCGGATCGATGAAACGCGTTGCGACCTGGGCCTTCTACGCCGTCGGCGCGCTTGCGATCGCCTATCTCGCGCTCTACGCCTACGCGATGTTCTCGGGCTCCCCGATCATGCCGGGCGACCCCATCCACATCTTCCGCAAGCCGGACGCGCCGAGTTATTCGTAGAACTTGGTCGGTCTCGTAGGGTGGGCAAAGTCGCCCTTGCGCTGTGCCCACCATCTTTCCCGCACGTGACGGAAGTGGTGGGCACGCTTCCGCCTTCGCTCTGCGAGCTACGGCGGACAAGTCGCTTTGCCTAGCCTACGGCAGCTGCATTCACCCCCGCAAAATCGCCAATGCCAGCGCCTGCGCGCGCGGCACGATGCTGTCGAGCTCGAGATATTCCTCCGGCGTGTGCGCAAGCCCGCCGACCGGGCCGAGGCCGCAGATCGTCGGCGTGCCCACCGCGGCGGTGAAGCCTGAATCGGCGCAGCCGCCCGAGAACTCGCCCTGGAGCGTGGTGAGGCCGACCTGTCTTGCTGCGGCCTGATAATTCTCGAACAGCGCCTTCGAAGCCTCGCTCTGAACCACCGGCACGAACTCGCCCTTGATCGTCAGCGTCGCGCTCGTGCCCGGCACGTAAGGTGTCGCGACGATCTTCTCGATAGCGGCCATGATCCTGGCGCGGTCGGCGGGATCGACATAGCGCAGGTCGATCTGGCCTTCCGCGTAGGGCGCCGTGGTGTTGACGGACTGCCCGCCCGAGACGAGGCCGACATTCAGCGTGATGCCCTTGTCGAGGTCCGTCAGCGCATGGATGTGAATGATCTTCTGCGCAAGCTCGCCGATCGCGCTGATGCCCGCGGCGAAATTGGCGCCGGAATGCGCAGCCTTGCCGGTGATGGCCATGTGCATGAAGATGCCGCCCTTGCGCCCCGTCACGACGTTGCCGGTGGGGCGGCCGGGCTCGGAGTTGAACACCGCGCGCGCGGCGCGTCCCTCCCGTTCGATCACCGGGCGCGAGGAGGGCGACCCGATCTCCTCGTCCGAGGTGATCAGCACCTTGATCGGATGCGGCGAGCCGCCGAACTTGTGGAAGGCGGTTGCGACGAACACGTTCATGACGAGGCCGGACTTCATGTCGGCGACGCCGGGTCCATAGGCGCGGCCATCTCTGATCGTGAACGGACGCCGCCCGGCCTCTCCCTTGCCGAACACGGTGTCGCGATGCCCCATCAACAGCACCGGCGTCTCGTTGCTGCCGGGCTTTGCCACTTCGGCATGAATCGCATCGCCGAAGGTGGCGTTGGCCTCCCGCCGGAACGGAATGCCATGCTCGGCAAAATGCCGCTCGAACCGCGCGCCCACCGCGTCGACGCCCTCCTTGTCGTAGGATCCGGAATCGATGTTCACGACGTCGCGGAGCAGGTCGATCATCGCCTGCCGCTGCGACGCCAGCCAGTCCGTGATTTGAGCTTCAGACATGTGGTCCCTCGCGTGGTCTTTCAGGCGGGTTATAGGGCCTGGCCAGAAGATGGCCTAGTCGCGTAGCGCGGTCCCGTTATGCGGGCAGCGCTCTCAGCCCCGTCATTGCGAGGAGCCCTTGCGACGAAGCAATCCAGACTGCCTCCGCGGAAAGACTCTGGATTGCTTCGCTTCGCTCGCAATGACGAGGTTGGCAGCCTGCATTCAAACAAAAATGCCCGGGACCGGCCCGGGCATTCGTTGTCTCAACCAGCGTGGGCGCCGCTTTACGCCCCCATCATCGGCATCCGCGGATACTCACCCGGCGCTCCCGCGGGCGGGATCGGGATGCCGCCGTCGGCATATTCGTTGAGCTTGTTGCGCAACGTGCGGATCGAGATGCCCAGGATGTTGGCGGCATGGGTCCGGTTGCCGAGGCAGTGTTTCAACGTCTCCAGGATCAGGTCGCGTTCGACGTCGGCGACGGTGCGCCCCACGAGCGCCCGCGTCACCTGCTCGGCGGCCATCGTGGCATGCGCCACGGCCGGCGGCGTCCTGGCGAGGTCGAGGCGGTCGCCGTCCGGCGTGATGATCGCATCGGCTCCGATCTCGTCGCCCTGCGCCATCAGCACCGCGCGGTGCATGGTGTTTTCGAGCTCGCGAACGTTGCCCTGCCAGCGGTTGCTGGAGAGCACGCGGCGCGCTTCCGCCGAGATCGGGCGCAGCGGCACGCCGTTGGCCTCCGCATACTTCTTCACGAAGTGCTGGGCGAGCTCCAGGATGTCGGCGGGGCGCTCGCGCAGCGGCGGGATCTTCAGGTTCACGACGTTGAGGCGGAACAGCAGATCCTCGCGGAACGTGCCCTCGCGCACCGCCTCCGCCAGGTTGCGGTTCGACGTCGCGATGATGCGGATGTCCACCGGCACGGGCTTGGTGCCGCCGACGCGATCGATCACGCGCTCCTGGATGGCGCGCAGCAGCTTCGATTGCAGGCGGACGTCCATTTCCGAGATTTCGTCCAGCAGCAGCGTGCCGCCGGTCGCTTCCTCGAACTTGCCGATGCGGCGGGCGATTGCGCCGGTGAAGGCGCCCTTCTCGTGGCCGAACAGCTCGGATTCCAGGAGGTGCTCGGGGATCGCGGCGCAGTTGATGGAGATGAAGGGACGCTTGGCGCGCGCCGAGCGGGCATGGACGTAGCGGGCCAGCACTTCCTTGCCCGTCCCGGATTCCCCGGTGATCATCACCGATGCGTCCGAGCCTGCGATCTGCTGGGCGAGCTTGATCACCTTCGCCATCGCCTCGTCGCGATAGACCAACTCGCGGGAATCGTTGGCGACCGCGGCGAGCACCGCGGCGATCAGCTCCGGATCCGGCGGCAGCGGGATGTATTCCTTGGCGCCGGCGTGGATCGCGGCGACCGCGGCGCGGGCGTCGTTGGTGATGCCGCAGGCGACGATCGGGGCGTGGATGTGCTCGGCCTCGAGCCGCAGCACGAGGTCGCGGATGTCGAGGGCGACGTCGACCAGCAGGAGGTCGGCGCCCTTGCCGCCGCGCAGCACGCGCATCGCCTGCTCGTGATCCTCGGCATGGGTCACGGTGGCGCCGTTCTCCATGGCGATCTTGGTGGCGGTGGTGAGCTGGCCCTTCAATGTGCCAACGATGAGAAGCCGCATGTCAGTCTCCTGTCCGTCTGTTCGCGCTGCCGCGCGTCATGTCCTTGTGTCTTGCGCTAGCCGCGTTCGGCCTTGATGATTTCCGTCATGGTCACGCCGAGCTTGTCCTCGACCAGGACGACCTCCCCGCGGGCGACCAGCTTGTTGTTGACGTAGATGTCGATGGCTTCGCCGACGCGCCGGTCGAGCTCGAGCACGGTGCCTGGCCCGAGCTTCAGCAGTTCGCCGACGTCCATCTTGGAGCGGCCGAGCACGGCCGAGACCTGCACGGGCACGTCGAACACCGCTTCGAGGTCGGCTGCGGCACGCGCCGCATATTCGTCCTCGTTGTAGCCGACGTCGGTGCCGGTTGGTGGCATCGGGCCATTGAGATCGGGCAGCGGGACCTGTCCGTCGGTGTCGCTCATGGCTTAGCTCCCCTTGCGGGACGCGATATAGCGTCCGACCATTTCGTCGATCTTGGCCATGATGGCGCCGCGCTCCAGCACGACGCCGCCGTCGGCCCATTCGATCCGGCAGTCGCCGGTGGCGATGTCCGGCTCGGCCAGGATCACCAGACGCCCCTCGAAGCCGCTCTGCTTGGCGAGTCGCTCGATCTTCTCGCGCGCGGCGTCGTAGAGCGCGTCGTTGATGCGCACGACGAGATGCGGCGTTGCGACCAGATGCGAGAAGCAGTCCTTGACCAGCGCGACGACCTCGCCGAGCGGCTCGGCGGCGACCAGATCGGCGCACAGCTTGCGCGCGACCGCGACCGCGACCTCGACGGCCTCTGTCTCCATCCTGGTCTCGATGTTGCCGATGCCGGAGGCGACCCCCCGAATGGCGATGTTGATCTCTTCCATGGCGAGCGCGACGCGGCGGTCGCTCTCGGCCTTGGCTTCGCGCTGGCCGGCGGCAAAGCCGTCCTGGTAGGCGCGCGCCTCGGCTTCCGCGACCTTCTGGGCGATCTCGGCGGCGGTCGCGGCCTTCTCGCGCGTCGTCCTTTCGGGCGCCGCGAAGTCGGTATCGAACAGGAATTTCGCCGGAGCGGCCATCAGTACACCAGCTCGTCGTCGGCGCGGTTCTTAGTCAGCATGATCTCGCCCTTGGCGGCGAGGTCCTTGGCGAGGTTGACCAGCAGCGCCTGGGCCTCGTCGACGTCGCGCAGACGCACCGGGCCCATCGCCGCCATGTCGTCCTGGAGCATCTTGGCCGCGCGCGAGGACATGTTGCCGAAGAAGAAGTTGCGGACGTCCTCGTTGGCGCTCTTGAGGGCGACGCCGAGCTTGTCCTTGTCGACGTTGCGCATCAGGGTCTGGGCGGAACCGGAATCGAGCTTCACGAGATCGTCGAAGGTGAACATCAGCGCCTTGATGCGCTCGGCCGATTCACGGTTGTCCTCTTCCAGAGAGGTGATGAAGCGGGTTTCGGTCTGGCGGTCGAAATTGTTGAAGATCTCCGCCATCACCTCGTGGGCGTCGCGGCGGCGGGTCTGCGACAGATTGGACATGAATTCGGTGCGCAGCGTCTTCTCCACGCTCTCGATCACCTCCTTCTGCACCGCTTCCATCTTCAGCATGCGGTTGACGACGTCGAGCGCGAGCTCCTCGGGCAGGATGCCGAGCACACGGGCGGCGTGCTCCGACTTCAGCTTGGACAGCACCACCGCGATGGTCTGCGGGTACTCGTTCTTGAGATAGTTGGCGAGGACCTCTTCCTGCACGTTGGAAAGCTTCTCCCACATGTTGCGCCCGGCGGGCCCGCGGATCTCGTCCATGATGCCGTTAACGCGCTCCGGCGGCAGGTATTGCTGGAGCAGCCGCTCGGTGGCGTCGAAATTGCCCATCAGCGCACCCGAAGCCGACATGCGCGAGACGAATTCGAGCAGCATGTCCTCGACGGTGTCGACCTCGACGGTGCCGAGCGTCGACATCTCCAGCGAAAGCTGGCGCACCTCGTCGTCGTCGAGCAGGCTCCAAATCTTGCCGCCATACTGCTCGCCCAGCGCCAGCATCAGAATCGCAGCGCGCTTGGGCCCGGCCAGCGCTTCAGACCTCCCCGCACGGCTGCCGGCGCGCTGGCCGAGCGTCGAGATCACGCTGGTGATGTCGTTGGAATTGGCGTTTTGGATGGAGGCGGCCATTTCAGATCACTTCTTGATTCACTTGGCGGAGTTGCTCGTTACTTCGCAGGCTCGGTCAGCCACTGGCGGATGATCGCGACTGTTTCGTTGGGGTTGCGCTCGGCGAGCTCGCCGACGCGATGAACGGACTGAGCGTGGACCTGGCCCTGCACGGTGGCGACGTCGATCGCGCTGGCGGCGCCGCTCGGCAGCAGCGGCTGGCCGCTGGCCGGTGCCGCCTCGTCGGAGGCGGCCGGGCCGGAAAGGACGCCGGAGATGGCGGCGGCGACCTCGTCGGAGGCGAGGATGCGCTTGACCAGCGGGCGGATCACCAGGAACAGCACGACCAGGCCGAGCAGCATCATCACGCCGAGCTCGACGAAGTACATGACGTCGTCCTTGGTGAACTGGAGCATGCCGAGGAAGCCGCCGGGCTCGCCGATCGGCGCGGTGGACGGCGCGTCGGCAAAGCGGAGGTTGACGACCTCGACCTGGTCGCCGCGCTTCTGGTCGAAGCCGATCGCCGAGCGCACCAGCGCGGCGATGCGATCGAGTTGCTCCTTGGTGCGATCCTGGTAGGCCAGCTCGCCCTTCTCGTTCTTGCTGTAGATGCCGTCGACCAGCACCGCGACCGAGATGCGGTTGACCCGGCCGGCTTCGGTCACCTCGGTCTTGGTGGTGCGGGAGATCTCGTAATTGTTGGTCTCTTCGGTCTTCTTGCTCTGGTCCTTGGCGGCGGCGGCGTTGTTCTGCTGGTTGCCGGGCAGCTCGTTGTTGACGGTGACCTGGCCGTTGTTGTCGGCGGTCATGCTCTGCTCTTCGCGGGTCTGGCTCGAGCGCAGCACGCGGCCTTCGGGATCGAACTTGTCCGAGGTCTGGGTGATCTTGTTGAAGTCGAAATCGGCGGAGAGCTGCACGCGGGCGCGGCCCGAGCCGACCACGGAGGACACGATGTCCTCGACCTGCTTGCGCATGCGCTTCTCGAAGGCGATGCGGCGCTCGTCGCCGACGGCCTGCTCCGGATCGCTCGCAGCGCCGTCGGCGAGCAGCTGGCCGGCCTCGTCGACGATCGAGACCCGCTGCGGCTTCAGCCCGTTGACGGCGGAGGCGACGAGATGGCGGATGGCGCGGATCTGCTGGGCCTCCAGCGAGCCGCGGACGCGGACCACGATCGATGCCGACGGCTCCGGCGCCTCGCGCGCGAACAGGGGGCGTTCGGGCAGCACCAAATGGACGCGGGCGGCCTGGATGCGGTCGATGGCGCGGATGGTGCGGGCGAGCTCGCCTTCGAGCGCGCGCAGGTGATTGATGTTCTGGACGAAGGAGGTGGTGCCGAGCGCGTCCGACTTGTCGAACACCTCGTAGCCGACGCCGCCGCCCTTGGGCAGACCGCCCTCGGCGAGCTTCATCCGCAGCCGCGTGACCTTGTCCTTGGGCACCATGATGATGGAGCCCTCATTGCGGATCTCGAACTGGATGCCCTGGCGTTCCAGGTCCTTGATGATGCTCGAGGAATCCTCGACGCTGAGGTCCGTGAACAGCGTCGTCATCTGCGGCGTGGTGACGCGCATGATGACGAACGCGAAGAAGCCGATGAGCGCGGCGGTGACCGCGATCATCGCCCCGAACCGGGCGGCGCCGATACTCTTCAGAAAGTCCGCAAGCCCTTGCAAGCAACCGCCCCACAGATTCGGCCGCTTTCACTGGAAAGGCCGACTGGGCAATTATTGCCTAGGGGATGGTTTCGATATGGTTAACGAAGGTTAAGAGGTCGGACAAAACTGCATCATGAAAAAGATCGGCCTCGCAATGCGAGGCCGATTTTCGTCAAAAGCCGCAGATTTCCGGATCGCCTACTGGCGATATTGCTGGATGCGGGTGGTGCGAAGACCCGCCAGACCGTGCTGGTCGATGGAAAACTGCCAGGAGAGGAATTCGTCGACCGTCAGGGTATAACGGCTGCAGGCCTCCTCAAGGGAGAGAAGTCCACCACGGACAGCGGCGACGACTTCAGCCTTGCGGCGGATGACCCAGCGTTTGGTGCCGGGTGCAGGCAGATCCGCGATCGTCAGCGGACTGCCGTCCGGCCCGATGACGTATTTTACCCTCGGGCGATGGGGTTCTGTCATGGCGTACTCACAAACTCTCAACCACTGAACTCACGCCGTAACCCTACGCCCGGCGGCTTAAAAATCCGCTAAGCCTAAGGGTTCAATACAATTCTCGTTGAAACTTGTGGGAACGCGGCCGTCCCGGCCGGCGGGAGACGCATTTCCGGCGGGCCAGGCGGGCAGAAGGTAAATACTTTACTAACGCCGAACGACATTCGCGGGCTCGACGCGGGCCCGGGAAACTCTGCTCCAGCTCTCACCGCAGGGGAGAGGTGCTCCGCCTCAATAGGCGCTCGTCGCGATGATGCTCTTGACCTGGCTCAGGGTGTAGCTGGCGCCGTCGATGGTGAGCAGCGGCGGCGACTGGGTCAGGTCCACCGACGACACCAAACCCTGCACCTGCGCGGCGATGCCGACATTGTTGTTCGCCACGTCCTTGCCCGTGGCCGAGATCGTGTACTTGCCGTCGGGCCACTGCGTGCCGTCATTGCCCATGCCGTTCCAGGTGAAGGGGATGTCGGTGCCGGCGGCGGAGGAATATTTGCCGGTGAACACGGTCTGGCCGGTGGAATTGGCGACGGTGATGTCGACGGTCGAATCGGTCGGCACGTTGAGATGCCAGGTTGCTACCGAGTTCGTCATGGTCGCGGTGGAGCCGTCGACCAGGGCGGTCTTGCCGACGAAGCCGAGCGCCTGGGTCGCCTGCGTGGTCTGCTGGAGGGCGACGAGCTGGGCCAGCGAATCGTTGGTCTTGAGCTGCTGCTCGACGCCGGCGAACTGCACCAGCTGCTGGGTGAACTGGTTGGTGTCGAGCGGATCCAGCGGGTTCTGGTTCTGGAGCTGCGTCGTCAGCAGCGTCAGGAAGGTCTGGAAGTTGCCGGCGAGTGTCGACCCCGTGGTCGAGCTCATGGAGTTCGACGAGGAGGATTTCGGGATGTCGGTCGTGCCGGAGACGACGGAAGGGGCGGTGGCGGCATTCGTGGTGGCCATATCGAATACTCCTACACTCTGATATCGACGCCGCTGCTCGATCCGAGCATGCGGCCGTAGCCGCGTCCGACGGGCGCGGCGGGAACGCTCTCTTCCTCGCTGACGATCAGCCGGCGGGCATTGCCGCCATTGTCGTTGTTCTGGCCGGAGTTCTGGTTCGACGAGTTCTGGTCGCGCAGGCTGAAGGACAGCCCGTTGCTGCCGGTCTTGAAGCCGGCGTCGTCCAGCGCGCGCTGCAATTGCGGCGCGTCCTGCTTCAGCATCGACAGCGTCTCCGGCTTCTCCACCGTGAGATGCGAGGTGACCTGGCCGTTGCGGTCGATATTGATGCGGACGTCGATCTTGCCGAGCTCGGCCGGATCGAGGCTGATGTCGAACCGGCTCTTGCCGGCGCGAATGGCGGCCGCGATCTCGATCGGCACGCCGTTGATCGGGATGGCCGCGCTGGTTGCCGCGGTCGCGGTGAGAGTCGCGGTCGATGCGGTGGCGGCCGAGGTCGTGTTGGTCAGTGGCGCCTGCACGGCGGAGGCGGCCTGCGCGCTGGCGTCGAGCGGGGCGACGGTCGCTTGCGGCCCGGCATGAGCGTGCGTGGCCGGCGCTCCGGACGCTGCATCGGCAACGCGCTCGATGCCGGCCGCCTTCGCATCGGCCGCGCCGCCATCTGCCTGCGGCTTGTCGGCCTGGGCATGGGTGGCGGCGTTGAGGGTCGCTGCGCCCGGAGCTTGCGTCGCGGCGGTATTCGCCTTGCCGGTATCCTGGCCGATATTGGAGACATCGGTCTGGGCCTGCGCCGCGACGGCGTCCTTGAACGAGGTCTTCGGCGTGCCCTGACTGGCGGCGGCGATCAGCCCGCCATTGGCTTTCGTATCGGTCGAGATCTCCTCCGGCGTGCCGGTCGCGGTCTCGCCGAGCATCGTCGTCGTGTCGGCGTCGATCTCGGCGCCTGCGGCCTTGGCGCTCTTGTCGCCGGCGGTATCGGACTGATTGCCGGCGATCTGCGCCGCAGTGGAGGCACTGGCGGCAAGACCTGCCGCGGCGATCGTCAGAGGAGAGGCGGCGGCATCGCTGGCCTGGTTCGCAGCCGCATTCGGATCAGCCGCATCGACCGCGGCGGTGGGGGTGTCGGTCCCGTCGGCATCGTCGCCCTTGGTCTCGTCGGATTTGTCCGCCGATTTGGCGTCCGACGTTTCGGACTTGTCCTTGACCTTGCCGGCGTCCTTGGCCGGATCGCCTGTCGCGTCGCTCTTGTCGTTGTTCGCCGGCGCGGACGTGTCGGTGTCGTCGCTCGCCCTGCTCTGCGAAGGCTGGTCCGCGGAAGAGCTTTCGCGCGGCCGGCGGTCGGACGCCGTGGAGGACGACGTGGAATCGCTCCGGCGCGGCGCTGCGTCCTGCGCCTGCGCATTGTTGCTGATCGCCTGGGTGTTGCTGTCGACCAGCGAGCCGAAGGAGTCGTCCGCAGGCGCGTCTTTCGGCACTTGCGACCGCGCAGGCTTTTGCTGTGCGCTCGCAACTTGCACGCTTGCCACGACATCTGACGTACGACCGACCACAGGCAACCCCTTGGAAGCAACTTCGGAGAAGGGGTAGCAAGGAGCGGGCCAGCACCGCTATCTGCTAATTAATACAATAAAATCAGTGTCTTGTTGAATTGAGGCGGCTGCCGGGCAGCGTGCCGCGGCCCCGCCATTTCTGCCGCCCCGGCAAGAATTGCCCTAAGCTGGCTGCCCGCGTGATTGCTTCACGGGAATGCCGCCTATATTAAAGACGTCACTCAGCCGCTTTCGACTTGGGCAGTCGTGCCCCCGGGGAACCAGGGTTCCGGGGATGCCGGTGTCCCGCGAGAAAGCACAGCAATCGCGGATCGCGCTCGCCGCCGTCACAACGCTTTAAGGCCCATGCTCAACAGTCTGGATCTCGAAGGCCGTCCCGAGGACACCAGGGTCGTCGTCGCCATGTCGGGCGGCGTCGATTCCTCGACGACGGCTGCGCTGCTGAAGGCGGAGGGCTACGACGTCGTCGGGATCACGCTGCAGCTCTATGACCATGGCGCGGCGACCCACCGCAAGGGCGCCTGCTGCGCCGGCCAGGACATCCACGACGCCCGCGACGTGGCCGCCAAGCTCGGCATTCCCCATTACGTGCTCGACTACGAGGACCGCTTTCGCGAGTCCGTCATCGACAATTTCGCCGATTCCTATGCGCTGGGCGAGACGCCGGTGCCCTGCATCGAGTGCAACCGCAGCGTCAAGTTCCGCGACCTCCTGAAGACCGCGCGCGAGCTCGGCGCGCAGGCGCTCGCCACCGGCCATTACGTCGCCTCGCGCCGCCTGGACGACGGCTCGCGCGCGCTGGTCTGCGCGGCCGATGCCGACCGCGACCAGAGCTATTTCCTGTTCGCGACCACGCGCGAGCAGCTCGACTTCCTGCGCTTCCCGCTCGGCGACATGACCAAGCCGCAGACCCGCGAGCTCGCGCGGCGCTTCGGGCTCGCGGTCGCCGACAAGCACGATAGCCAGGACATCTGCTTCGTGCCGACCGGCCGCTACACCGACATCATCACCCGCCTGCGCCCGAACGCGATGGACCCCGGCGACATCGTGGATCTCGACGGACGCGTGCTCGGCCGGCACAACGGCATCGCCAATTTCACCGTCGGCCAGCGCCGGGGCCTCGGCATCGCCTCCGGCTCGCCGCTGTTCGTGGTGCGGCTCGATGCGGCGCACCGCCGCGTCGTCGTCGGCCCGCGCGATGCCTTGAAGATGCACCGCATCGGCTTGCGCGACGTCAACTGGATCGGCGACGGCGACATCGACCGCGCCATCGGCGCCGGCCTCGAAATGTTCGTGCGCGTGCGCTCGACCCGCAGCCCCCAGCCGGCTTGGCTGCGCGGCGGCAACGGCCATTACGAGGTCGAGCTCGTCGCCGGCGAGGAAGGCGTCTCGCCCGGCCAGGCCTGCGTGTTCTACGACGCAGCCGGCGGCCAGGCCCGCGTGCTCGGCGGCGGCTTCATCCAGAGCGCCGCGGCGAAAGTCGGCGCGGCCACCTCGCGACCGCTCGCGGAAGCCGTGCGCGGCTGATGACAATGATTTTCTGCGCAGCTGGTCGGGCTGGGTTCACCTCTCCCGGAGGGAGAGGTCGGATCGCATCGCTAGATGCGATCCGGGTGAGGGGTTCCGGTCCCACCGTACCCCGCGCGGCCCCTCACCCGGATTGCTGCGCAATCCGACCTCTCCTCGTCGGGGAGAGGTGAAGCAAGGGCAGGGGGCATGGCAGCAGACATCTCGCGGGCCGGGGTCGAGAAGGCCTATGGCCGCTGGGCGCCGGTCTATGATCTCGTGTTCGGCAAGGTGTTCGACGCCGGCCGGCAGTCGACCATCGCGGAGGCCGACCGCATCGGCGGCCGCATCCTCGACGTCGGCGTCGGGACGGGGCTCTCGCTCTCCGATTACGCGCGCACCACGAAGATCTGCGGCGTCGATATTTCCGAGCCGATGCTGCGCAAGGCGCAGGCGCGCGTACGCGCGATGCGGCTGTCCAACGTCGAGGTGCTCTCGGTGATGGACGCCAAGAACCTCGCCTTTCCGGACCAGTTCTTCGACGCGGTGGTCGCGCAATACGTCATCACCGCCGTGCCCGATCCCGAGGGCACGCTCGACGAGTTCGTGCGCGTGCTGAGGCCCGGCGGCGAGCTGATCCTGGTCAACCACATCGGCGCGGAGAGCGGACCGCGAAGGTTGTTCGAGCTCGCCTTCGCGCCCGTCGCACGCCGCCTCGGCTGGCGCCCGGAATTCCCGTGGGCCCGCCTCGAGGGCTGGGCCGCCAGGCACGGCGGCATCACGCTCGCCGAGCGCCGCCCCATGCCGCCGATGGGCCACTTCTCGCTGATCCGCTACCGCAAATCGTGATCATGAGGGCAGGGAACGCGGCGCGCGAGATGTGCGTTTGCCTTCCATGCGCACCACATCGAGCATCATCCTCGCCGGCCTCCTGATCGCCGCTTCAGGCAGCGCGATCGCGCAGGCCCCGCCCGCCCCGGCGACGCCGCCGCAACAGACCGCGC
>NZ_LSIC01000016.1 GCF_001556045.1 Bradyrhizobium sp. CCH5-F6 | reverse complement strand
CCGCCAACCGCCACAGCCATTGGGACGATTGGGAGCCGGAGCAGCAGGATGCAAGCCGCGCGCCCTGGCACGCTGCAACGACGGTCGACGCCCATCCGCCGCGACCGGTCGACTTCGATGCGGCTCGTCCGCAAGCGACGAAGCAGACGAAGCAAGTGACCAAGCTTGCCGCGCTCGGCCGCGAGATCGAACTGATCGACGCGCGAAAGCCGGCTGCTGCCGCTCCGGCCGCAGGACACGACGAGTTCGAAAGGAGCGAGGTCGAGACCAGGACGCTCGACAGGAAATTCGAGATCGTGGCCGCTGCGCCCAAGCTCGCGACGAACGAGATCGGCGAGCATCGCGCCGAGCCGGCGGCTGATCGCGACGAAACGAACGCCGTCGACATCGACGTCATCACGACGATGCTGGAACAGCTGGCGAAGGAAGGGCCGCGCCTGTCGCGGCCTAACCTTGAAGCTGACCTTGCAAATTTCGAACGAAGCCTACGAGGCCGATCTGCCGCTCGCGCTTGAGGCGTTCGGCCTTCAGGATCGACTGCACCTCCGAGAAGGCCTCGTCGACGTCGTGATTGATCACGATGTAGTCGTACTCGGCCCAGTGGCTCATCTCGTGGCTGGCGCGGCTCATCCGCTTGCGGATCACCTCGTTTGAATCCTGCGCCCGCGAGTGCAGGCGCCTCTCGAGGTCGGCTGCCGAAGGCGGCAGGATGAAGACGCTGACGACGTCGGCGCGCGCCTTCTGGCGCAGCTGCTGCGTGCCCTGCCAGTCGATGTCGAACAGCACGTCCTGTCCCGCCGACAGCGCCGCCTCGACCGGGCCGCGCGGCGTGCCGTAGCTGTTGTCGAACACGGTCGCCCATTCCAGCAGCTCGTCGGCCTTCACCATCGCGTCGAACGTGGCCTTGTCGACGAAGGAATAATCCTTGCCGTTGACCTCGCCCGGACGCATCGGCCGCGTCGTTGCGGACACCGACATCCTCAAGCCGGGCATCCGCTTGATCAGGAGACGCGACAGCGTCGTCTTGCCCGCGCCCGACGGCGAGGACAGCACGAACATCAGTCCGCGCCGTTCGAGACCGTCAGTTCCGTGACCGCCCGTCGTCATCGATCACTCCAGATTCTGGACCTGCTCGCGGAACTGCTCGACCACGTTCTTCATGGCGAGCCCCGTGTTGGTCAGCTCGATGTCGTTCGACTTCGAGCAGCAGGTGTTGACTTCCCGGTGAAACTCCTGCGCCAGGAAATCCAGCTTGCGCCCGATCGGGCCGCCCTTGCCGATCAGCTCCCGCGCCTGCGCGATGTGCGAGGCGATGCGGTCGAGCTCCTCGCGGATGTCGGCCTTGGTCGCGATCAGGATCGCCTCCTGCATCAGGCGGTCTGAATCGAAACGGTCGGAGGTGTCGAGCAGGGTCGCGATCTGCTCGGCGAGCCTCGCCTTGATCGCCTCCGGCTTGCGGCCGGGTGCGGCCTCGGCCTTGGTGGCGAGCTGCTCGATCTCGTCGACGCGCTGGGTCAGGATCTGCCCCAGCGACGTGCCCTCGCGCTTGCGCATCTCGACGAGGTCGGCGAGCGCCTTGTCGAACGCGTCGGCCGCAGCGGCGCGCGCGGCCTTGTCCTCCTCCTCGTCGCCCTCGGGCTCCGCGACCTCGACGACGCCCTTGATGGCGAGCAGGCCGTCGATGCTCGGCGCCACCGCGTCGACCTTGCCGGAGATCAACACGGCCGCCTTCAGCACTGCGTTGAGCACGTCCTCGTTGACGCGCACCGTGGCGGCGGCGTTGGTGCGCTTGACGTTGAGGTTGGCGTAGACGGTGCCGCGCGACAGCAGCTCGCCGGCGCGCTTCTTGGCGTGAGCCTCGAGCTCGTCGAACCCCTGCGGCAGCCGCACCCTGAGGTCAAAGCCCTTGGCGTTGACCGACTTCAGTTCCCATTCGAACGTGTACGGCCCGCTCGCGCCGTGGCTTCGGGCAAAGCCGGTCATGGACGACAGAGCCATCAGTTCAAATTCTCCAGGAACAGGGGATTCGCGAGGCCATCAAGCCACGCGAATCTTAAGACTATTTTGCCGGAAAGTGGAATCCGCAATGTCCGCCGGCAGGTCTGCGCGCAAGCCTAGCGCTGGACCACCGGCGGCGAGGACTGCACCGCGCCCTGCCGCGCCGGCGCGGGATTGGCGGGAGCGGCTGGATTGGCCGGGCGCGCCGCCGGCGGCTTTTTCTGCTGGTTGGGGCGCGCCGGCGTGGTCGCGGTCGGCGCATCGGCGGCCGCCGGCGCGCTGGCCGCCGGCGGCTGCGCGTCCTCGGGCGGCTCGACCGTGTCGTTCTGGATCTGCTTTTCCATCGCGCGGAGCTTCGCGACGTTCTTCTGGTGCGCGTCGTAGGTCTCGGTGAAGGCGTGCCCGCCGGTGCCGTCCGCGACGAAATAGAGATCGCGGGTGCGCGCCGGGTTGGCGGCGGCCTCGAGCGAGGCGCGGCCCGGATTGGAGATCGGGCCCGGCGGCAGGCCGTCGATGACGTAGGTGTTGTAGGGCGAGGGCTGCGTGATCTCGCTGCGCTTGATCGGACGGCCCAGCGTGCCCTTGCCGCCGACGAGCCCGTAGATGATCGTCGGATCCGACTGCAGCTTGATCCTCTGCTTCAATCGGTTGACGAACACCGCGGCGACGCGGCTGCGCTCGTCCGGCTTGCCGGTTTCCTTCTCGATGATGGACGCCAGCGTGACGAGCTGCTCCGGCGTCTTGACCGGGATGTCCTGGTTGCGGCGCTCCCAGATCTCGGCCAGCACGCGCTTGTGCGCCTGCTGCATGCGCTGGACCACCTGCTCGCGCGGGGTGCCGCGGGGGAATTTGTAGGTTTCCGGCAACAGCGTGCCCTCGCGCGGCAGCTCGCGCACGCTGCCGGTGAAGATGTCGTTGTCGGACAGCCGCGCCACGATCTGCTCGGAGGTCAGGCCCTCGGGAATGGTGACGGCATGCTGCACCACCTTGCCCTCGACGATGGTGGCGATGACGTCGCGCAGCGACGCGTTCTTCTGAAATGAATATTCGCCCGGCTTGAGATCCGAACTCGCCTTCAGAGCGGCGACGCTGGCGATGAACACCCAGGGATTGACGTCGGTGACGCCTTCCCGGTTCAACGTCTCGGCGATGTCGCGCTTGCCCGCGCGCTGCGGGATGTTGACGATCTTGTCTTCCTTGAGCGGCCCGGGCGCTTCCAGCAATTGCCGGCCGTAGTAGTAGATGCCGCCCGCGCCGATCATGGAGATCAGCAGCAGGGTGATGATGGCATTGCCGACGATCACGAACGGATTGCGCGCGCGGTCCGATCGCTTTGGCGGCGGCGGGAGTTGCTCGGGCTCGAGCGCTGCCCGCGGACTCCGGGGTGAAATGGGCGGCCTTTCACTCATCGAAACAACCTGAATCCTGCCGGTTCAATCGCGGCCCGACAATCGCTTGCCCTGCCGAATGCACGCGCCCACGCTCATGACTATCGCCGAATACGGCAAAACGGTGGATTCGTCTCACACGCAACTAACTGGCCAGGCGCCGGAAGATCACCGACGCGTTGGTACCGCCAAAACCGAAAGAATTCGACAATGCGACGTTGACCTCGCGCTGCTTCGCCTTGTGCGGAACGAGATCAATCGCGGTCTCGACCGACGGGTTGTCGAGATTGATCGTCGGCGGCACGACATTATCGCGAATCGCGAGAATAGCGAAGATCGCTTCGATCGCACCGGCCGCGCCGAGAAGATGGCCGGTCGACGACTTGGTCGAGGACATCGCGACCTTGGAGGCGGCATTGCCGAGCAGGCGCTCGACCGCGCCGAGCTCGATCTCGTCGCCGAGCGGCGTCGAAGTGCCGTGCGCGTTGATGTAGTCGAGATCGGACGGCGTGAGCCCGGCGCGCTTGAGCGCCGCCGACATGCTGCGGAAACCGCCATCACCGTCGGGCGACGGCGAGGTGATGTGGTAGGCGTCGCCCGAGAGGCCGTAGCCGATCACCTCGGCGTAGATCCTGGCGCCGCGGCGCCTGGCGTGCTCGAGCTCCTCCAGCACCAAAACGCCGGCCCCCTCGCCCATCACGAAACCGTCGCGGTCCTTGTCGTAGGGACGCGAGGCCTTCTCGGGTGTCTCGTTGAATCCGGTCGAGAGCGCGCGCGCGGCGTTGAAGCCGGCAATGCCGATGCGGCTGATCGGCGACTCGGCGCCGCCTGCGACCATCACATCGGCATCGCCGAGCGCGATCAGGCGAGCGGCATCGCCGACCGCGTGTGCGCCGGTCGAGCAGGCCGTGACCACCGAATGGTTCGGTCCCTTCAGCCCGTGCGCGATCGAGACGTAGCCGGAGGCGAGATTGATCAGACGTCCGGGAATGAAGAACGGCGAGACCCGGCGCGGGCCGCGCTCCTTCAGGAGGATCGCGGTGTCGGCGATACCGTTGAGGCCGCCGATGCCGGACCCGATCATGGTGCCTGTCGCGCACTTGTCCTCTTCGGACTCGGGGTGCCAGTTGGCGTCGTCGAGCGCCTGGCCGGCTGCGGCCATGCCGAAGATGATGAAGTCGTCGACCTTGCGCTGGTCCTTCGGCTCCATCCACTTGTCGGGATTGAAGCTGTCGTTCGTACCGTCGCCGCGCACGACCGTGCAGGCGATCTTGGTCTGAAGATCGGAGACGTCGAATCTCTCGATGCTGCGCGCACCGCTTTCGCCGTTGAGGATGCGCTTCCAGGTCGGCTCGACGCCACAGCCGAGTGGCGAGACCATGCCGAGACCCGTGACGACGACCCGCCTCATATCCGAAAACTCCGCATCGAAAGATTCACGGCCAATAACAAGAAACCGGCTGACCGCTGCGAAGCGGCCCGTCCGGTTTCGATGTTGTCCCCGCGAAAATGAAGAGCGTCAGCTCTTCGCGTTCTTCTCGAGAAACTTCGTGGCGTCGCCGACGGTGAGAATCGTTTCCGCAGCGTCGTCCGGAATCTCGCAACCGAATTCCTCTTCGAACGCCATCACCAGCTCGACGGTGTCCAGACTGTCGGCGCCGAGGTCGTCGATGAAGCTCGCGTTGTCGACAACCTTCTCGGGTTCAACACCAAGGTGTTCGACCACGATCTTCTTAACCCGCTCGCCAATGTCACTCATTGCTTAACCTCGTGTTGTTCCCTGTAGACCCGACCCCCCGGGACGATACGAGCCGTCGTGGTCGTCTGACTGCCTTCGCTTACGAACTTGATTTGGCCCATCCTAACCGATGCAGGCCCCGGCGAACGACGGCCAAAGGCTCCGCATCGCCAATATACAGGGTTTCAAAAACCTGCAATGGCGTTCTTTGCCCATCCGTTGAAGGTCCGGTTATCATACTTCAATTGCCTTGACTACAAGCCTCATTTCGCTCCGGAAACGGCCGTTTGCCACATCCCGCACCGCCTGACGGGCGGTGCGGCAACGAGGCATCAGATCATGGCCATGCCGCCGTTGACGTGGATGGTTTGCCCGGTGACATAGGATGCTTCGTTCGAACTCAGGTAGACTGCGGCTGCCGCGATGTCTTCGGGCGTCCCCAGGCGGGCGGCCGGAACCTTGGTTAGAATCGTTTCACGCTGCTTGTCGTTGAGCGCATCCGTCATCGGCGTCTTGATGAAGCCTGGCGCGATGCAGTTGGCGGTGACGCCACGCTTGGCGTATTCGGCGCCCAGCGTCTTGATCATGCCGATCAGGCCTGCCTTCGACGCGGTATAGTTGCCCTGCCCCGGATTGCCGGTGACACCGACCACCGAGGTGATGGCGATGATGCGGCCGAAGCGCTTGCGCATCATCAGCTTGGTCGCGGCGCGCGCGAGGCGGAAGGTCGCGGTCAGATTGACGTTGATGACTTCGTCCCAATCCTCGTCACGGAGTTGCACGAAGAGATTGTCGCGCGTGATGCCGGCATTGGCGATGAGAATGTCGACCTGGCCCATCGCCGCTTCCGCAGCCGGCACCAAAGCCTCGACCTCATCGGCCTTGGAAAGATTGCAGGGCAGCACATGGACGCGCTCGCCGAGCTTGCCCGCAAGCTCGTCCAGCACTTCCTTCCGCGTCCCTGATATCGCGACGGTGGCGCCCTGCGCATGCAGCGCCTGCGCGATCGCCCCGCCGATGCCGCCGGTCGCGCCGGTGACGAGCGCCTTTCGGCCAGTCAGATCGAACATCGATAACAACTCCTCTAGGCCTGCTTCGCAGCGGCCAACGCATCCTTGGCGGCAGCAATATCGTTCGGCCCGCCAACCGCAATGCCGACGGCACCGTCGGCAATGCGTTTGACGAGACCGGTCAGCACCTTTCCGGCGCCGATCTCGAAGAAGCGGGTGACGCCCTGCCCGGCCATGTAAGCGACCGACTCGCGCCAGCGCACCGTGCCGGTGACCTGCTCGACCAGACGGCGGCGAATCTCGTCGGGATCGGTGATGGCGCTCGCCAGCACGTTCGACACCAGCGGCGCGGCCGGTGCCTTGATCGTGACCCTGGCCAGCGCGTCCGCCATGGCGTCCGCAGCCGGCTGCATCAGCTTGCAATGGAAGGGGGCGGATACCGGCAGCAGCATCGCGCGCTTGGCGCCCTTCGCCTTGGCAATCTCGACGGCGCGATCGACCGCGGCCTTGTCGCCTGAGACAACCACCTGCCCGCCGCCATTGTCATTGGCGGCCTGGCAGACCTGACCCTGCGCTGCCTCGCCAGCGACCTCCATGGCGGCCTCGTAGTCGAGACCGAGCAGCGCGGCCATCGCGCCAGCGCCGACCGGGACGGCCTTTTGCATTGCGAGACCGCGCGTGCGAAGCAGACGAGCGGTATCAGAAACCGTCAGGCTGCCGGCCGCCGCCAGCGCCGAATATTCACCAAGCGAGTGGCCGGCAACGAAGGCCGCATCTCGTCCCACGGAAAAACCAGCCTCAGCCTCGAGCACGCGCAGGGTGGCGATCGACACCGCCATCAACGCCGGCTGCGCGTTCTCCGTGAGCTGGAGGGTTTCAGCCGGCCCCTCCCAGATGATAGCCGTCAGCTTCTCGCCAAGCGCGGCATCGACCTCGTCGAACACGGCGCGCGCCACCGGGAAGGCGTCGGCGAGGGCCTTGCCCATGCCAACGGCTTGGGAACCCTGCCCAGGAAATGTGAATGCAGCCGTCATCGGCGCTCCCTGCTTGTCGGGCATGATCCCTGCGAGAACCGGCAGCCGATGACGCACGGCCTTGGGCCATAGTTCCGGATCATGCTCCAAAGGGGGCCGTAGACACCGTCCGGGGCCGCACTGTCAAGCCGAGACGGGAACTTCGACCAGCATTCAACGGGGAATGCGCTGCCTCAAAACCCGCCGGCGGTCTGGTTGGCATCGACTTCCACCCCGGCCTGCGCGCGGCGGGCACTGTTGACGAGTTGCCCCGGCCGATCCTCGCGGTTCGGCTTCGCCGTCGCCAGCCGCAGCACCGCCGCGTAGTTCGGCTGCACTTCCATGCGGCCCGCATACCGGCTCGCGTTCAGCAGGCGATGCACCTTCGGCAGATTGTAGCAGGGCACGTAGAACAAGAGATGATGCTCGAGATGATAGTTCACGTAGTAAGGCGCGATGAACAGGCGCTCGAGAAAATTGGCACGTGTGGTGCGGGTGTTGCGCAGGGGATCGCTGCTGTCGGGGACGACGGCGTGCTCGGCGATGTTGCGGATGCGGGTGATGACCATCATCCAGGTCAGGAGCGGCACCAGCCATAACAGCGGATAGGCCCACCACACGCCAGCCGCAGCGAGCACCGCAAACATGATCGCGTTCGCGACACATTGCGGGCCAAGCTTCTCCCAGAAATGCGCCGCACGCTGCCGCCACGGCCAGTCCTTTGGCCCAAGCGCGTTGAGCAGTTGCGCCTTGCGCTGCTGGTAGCCGGTCTGGCCGGTGATGTCGCGAATGAATTTGCGGCGGTAGCTCAGCCTGGTGATCGGAAACGGCGCCGACAGCACGAGATCGGGGTCGTCCTCCTGCTGCGTGCGCGCATGATGTTGCAGATGGTAACGCCGGTAGCTGCGCGTCTCCGCAAACAGGGGATAAGCGCAGAACCACTGGCTCAGCGCCAGATTGGTTTTCTCGTCGGCGGACAGGCAGCCATGTGCACCGTCATGCATCAGGATCGCAAGGCCGAGCTGGCGCGAGCCGATGATGGCGACAGCGAAAATGTAGGTGAGCGGATTGGGCCACCACGCGACCAGGGCGATCGCTCCTGATATCAGCGCCCATGCGTGCACGATCAGCGCAGCGCCTTTCCAGGTCACGCGCTGGCGTACGTCGGCCAGTTGATCGTCGGTCAGGAAATCGCGGGCACGCATGCGAAGCGCGGTCATGGCCTAACTCTCCTCGTCCGTAGGGATCGTGGCGTCGCGCGGCTCGACGAGACGCAGGCGCGCAGCATCGCCCGTCGATTTCGCCTGCTCGCCGAGCACGCGCAGCATCTCGGCGCATAATTCATCCGGCGAGCGGCCCATGGCGTAGCCTTCGAGAATGACCCCGATGGCGACGGCCCAGAAGCGCCGCGAGCTTTCGTCGGGCGCACGCAGCGAGCGCCAGCCATGCTGGGCGACCTGGCTCGCATAGGCACGTGCGCCTTCGCCATGCAGGCGCTCGATCGTGCGCTCGACCAATGGCGCGAGATCCTGCCGCCGCCGGGTCAGAGTCAGGGCCTCGGCGAAGAAGGCGACCGAATCGCTCGCCGTGACCGTCTCGGCCAGCGCGCGGGTGTAGTCCCGCGGCGTGCGGGCGCTCAGTGCCGCCTGCTCGGTCGCACGCGCGAGATACAGCAGGTCGCGGCAGGCGCATTCGACGAACAGCGCCTCCTTGGTGCGGAAGTAATAGGTGATCTGGCTCGGGAACGCGTCTGCGGCGGCCGCGATGTCGGCGATCGCCGTGCCGGACAATCCCCGCTCCCGAAACAGCGGGCTCGCAGCATCCAGGAGCAGCGACCGCATTTTACGGCCGGCCGACCGCGTCGCGCGCGCGGCATGCTTGGGGTCGCCTGCCGCCTCGGGTGGCGCATCTGCGGACGTTTCCACCATGGAAGTTCTCTCTTGCCTGACTTATTTGTATGACATACAAACAAATAGATCAAGCTCAAGATGGTTCGCCACGGTGGGCTTGGCCTCGCCGTAGGGGTGCATCCGTGTCAAAGATGCCTCTGCAATCTTGCAAAGCCAGCCAAAATCCGTATAAGGCGCGCATCCGCAGACCCCGGCCGGGAGCTGAACGGACGGTCTCAGCAAATCATTCGTGATTTTGGTGTGGCAGGGCCAGTCGGCCCGTCGTCCCGTGTTTCCGCCTTCTGAGCTTGATCCCAGAGTCCTTTCCGAAGGCCTCTTAAGGGCTTGACGCCGGGCGATGCGCCAACATGAGGAAAGGACGTCCATGCCTCTTTACGAGCATGTTTTTCTCGCGCGTCAGGACGCGAGCCCGCAGCAGGTCGAAGAGCTGACTGCGCAGATGACCGGTATCGTCGAAGGTCTCGGCGGCAAGGTCACCAAGACCGAGAATTGGGGCGTGCGCTCCCTCACCTACCGCATGAACAAGAACCGCAAGGCGCACTTCGTGCTGCTCAACATCGACGCGCCGTCTGCGGCGATCGCCGAGATCGAGCGCCAGGAGCGCATCAGCGAAGACGTGATCCGCTATCTCAGCGTCCGCGTCGAGGAGCTCGAGGAAGGCCCGTCCGCGATGATGCGCAAGGCCGATCGCGATCGCGAGCGCGACGACCGTGGCGGCGGCTTCCGCGGCGAGCGTGAAGGCGGCTTCCGTGGCGACCGCGAGGGCGGTTTCCGGGGTGATCGCGGTCCGCGTCGTCCGCGCGACGAAGCTGAAACTACGGATGGGGAGTAAGACCAATGGCTGAAGCTGGTGCACGTCGCCCGTTTTTCCGTCGTCGCAAGAGCTGCCCCTTCACGGGCGCCAATGCTCCGAAGATCGACTACAAGGACTCCAAGCTGCTGATGCGTTATGTCTCCGAGCGCGGCAAGATCGTGCCGAGCCGCATCACCGCGGTGTCCGCGAAGAAGCAGCGTGAACTCGCCCGCGCCATCAAGCGCGCGCGCTTCCTGGGCCTCCTGCCCTACGTCATTCGCTGATACGACCAATTCGACCGGCGGCCGTGGCCGCCGGTCGTCACTTTTTGAACTCATAAGGCTTCCGGGTCGTCCGGTCGCCGATGGTTGGGGCGAGATGCCTCTAACCGCTCGAAGGGAGCGGGACAGCTGATGATGGCATTTGCACTCATTGCCCTGATCGCCGGCGCTGCGTCGGCGCTGATGTTCGCCTCGATCATCTCGGGCGCGCTGATCTCGCTCGTCCTGTTTTATCTCGCACCTCTGCCGCTGATGGTCGCCGCGATCGGCTGGGGACCGCTTTGCGCCAGCCTCGGCGGCATCGCCGCCGCGATCGGGCTCGGCGCCCTGTTCGGCCTGCCCTACGGCATCGCCTTCGCCGTCACCGTCGCGCTGCCCGCCTGGTGGCTCGGCCATCTCGTCCTGCTCGGCCGGCAGGTCGGAGGTGTCGCGCCTGCTACCGGCCCCATGCCGGCCGCGGAGCCGGATGTCGAGTGGTATCCGGTCGGCCGGATCCTGCTCTGGATTGCAGCCTTCGCCACGCTGACCACGATCGCCGCCCTGCTCACGCTCGGCACCGACGCCGAGAGCATTACCGGCTCGCTGCGACGCGGCCTGATGCGCCTCCTCCGCTCCACCGACCCGCAAACGTCGGGCGAAGCCGGCCAGTACGTCGAAGCGCTGGTGCGCATCGTGCCGGCCGCCGCCACCATCATCGCGATGATGACGCTCACGCTGAATCTCTGGCTCAGCGCCAAGGTGACCGCGACGTCGGGCCGGCTGCGTCGTCCTTGGCCGGATCTGAAGACGGCGGAGCTGCCGCCGATGACGCTGGTCGCGCTCTGCATCGCACTCGCATTCTGTTTCACCGGCGGGCTGCTTGGGATCGCGGCGCAGATCGTCACTGCGGCGCTCATGATGGGCTATGCCCTGACCGGTTTCGCCGTGCTGCACACGCTGACTCTGGCGCTGAAGAGCCGCACGTTCTGGCTCAGTTCGACCTACGCCGTCGTCGTCGTGTTCGGATGGCCCGTGATCGCCATGGTGATTCTCGGTCTTGCCGATGCCGTGTTCGGCTTCCGCGAGCGTTTCCTCCGCAGCCGGCAACCGCCGCCGCTGCCGACCCCTTAAGTCCAACCCGAAACCTGCAACTCAGATCACTTCAAAGGAGAACGAATATGGAAGTCATTTTGCTGGAGCGCGTCAACAAGCTCGGCCACATGGGCGAAGTCGTGAAGGTTCGCGATGGCTACGCCCGCAATTTCCTGCTCAAGCGCGGCAAGGCGCTGCGCGCCACCGCCGACAACCGGGCCAAGTATGACGGCATGAAGGCCGAACTCGAAGCCCGCAACATTCAGGCCAAGGGCGAAGCGTCCAAGGTCGCCGAGAAGATCAAGGACAAGAACATCATCGTGATCCGTCAGGCCTCGGAAGCGGGTCAGCTGTTCGGCTCGGTCACGGTGCGTGACATCGTCATGGCGTTCGAGGCCGACGGTATCCACCTCGACCGTCCGCAGGTGCAGCTCGACGCGCCGATCAAGACCATCGGCAAGCACACCGTCATCGTCGCGGTCCACCCCGAGGTCGAGGTCGATATCACCGTGACGGTCGCGCGCAGCCAGGACGAGGCCGAGCGCATCAATCGCGGCGAGGACATCTCGACCCGCAACGAGGATCGCGACGCAGCCGCCGAGGCGATCGCCGCCGCCGGCGAATTCTTCGATCCGGAAGCCCAGCTCGACGACGAGGTCGCACCGGCGCCAGCGGAAGAGAAGTAAGCAGCACGTACAGCTCGTGAGTGTAGATCAGCCCGGTTGCCTCAGGCGGCCGGGCTTTTCGTTTGGGCGGCGACGTCCTCGCTCAACATTGCGATCGAGGCCAACGCGGTTGCCGTATGCTTCTCGACACCGCCGCTGACGCAGAACACGTCGGCCGCAACCACCGACACTTGACGGCCCGGCTTGATCACCCTGGCACGGCAGATCAGCTTGTCGCCGACCGCAGGCGACAACAGATTGAGCTTGTATTCTGCCGTCAGCGCCGCCTGGCCGCGCGAGGTGGCGGCCGCGATCGTCGTGGCGTTGTCGACCAGGAAGGCCGTCACGCCGCCATGGAAGAAGCCGTGCTGCTGAAGCAGCTCCGGCCGGCGCTCAACGGCAATGGTGCAGGTGCCGCGCGACAATTCGGATAGCTCGGCGCCGACCAGGTTCATGAAGCCCTGCCGGCCGACATTGGCGTGGATGCGCTCGGCAATTGGCGCGAATTCCGGATCAGCTTCGGCTCGCATGCGGCTCTCTCCTCATTGCTTGTTGATGCGATCGAGGGGCCGAAGCGCCCGGATGGCGCAGGCGATCAGCGTGTCGGCCTCGGCGCGCGGGTCGGAGCGGTCTCGCCCCGACAGAAACGCGCGGCAGAAGATCTGCGCCGGCCCGATGAGCTGGCTGACGAACATGACCGGGGTCATCGGCAGAAGCTCGCCGCTTGCAACCAGCGGCGCGCGCCAGCGCTCGATGCCGTCGGCAAGCCGCGCATTCTGTGCGCGCTGAGCGTCGCGCACGTCCTCGCCCCATTCGCTGCGCGAGATCTCGAACAGGTAGCGCGCCTCGCGCCGGCTGGTGACCACCCAGTCGAGATGTGCCCGGACCAGGCGATCGATGCCCTGCTCGGCGCCCGGCAGGGAATCGAGCGCGGCCAGCATCGCTGCGTGATAGAGCCGCAAGACCTCCAGGAACAGCGCGCCCGCGAGCTCCTTTTTCGAGCCGAAGGCGTGAAAGAAGCTGCCGTTGGAGGCGCGCGCCCGCGCGCGGATCGCGGCGACCGTTGCGGCTTCGAAGCCGACTCGGTCGAACACGATCAGCCCGGCTGCCAACAGCTCGTCTCGCACGCTCGACGTCATCGACCGCTCCTAGAGTTACACTCTAGAGTAATGCTCTAGTTTTGGTCAATACGATACGGAGGCCGCCATGTTGGCGGCCTCCGCGTGTCCAGGAAGGTAACGGATTTAGCGCGAGATCGGCGGTGCTGGCGCCGTGGGGGCTGCAGCGGCCGCGGGCGGCGCTGGCTCCTGCCGGGGCTTCGCCGCCGGTTCGGAGCTGGCCGCAGGCGCGGCCGGCTTGGAAGCGGCCTCTTCCGCCGGCTTGGGCGCCGCCGGCTCGGCTGGTTTTGCGGCGGCAGGCGCAGCCGGCGTCACTTGCGGGACCGGATCGGGTCGCGATGCTTCGTTGCCGGCCGGCGCGACCCTCGCCGCGCTATCTGGTTTGGTCTCGACGGGCTTCTCTGATGCCTTGTCTGATGCCTTGCCGCTATCCGGCTCGGCCCTGGCGCTGTCGGGCTTGACGGCCTCAGGCTTTGGCTCGGTCTTCTTGTCTTCGGTGGCTGGCACGGCGGCATCGACCTTCGGGGCTTCCTCAGCCCCTGGCTTGGCGCGCCGCTTGCCTTTGCGGGCCTCGGGCGCTGCCTGTCCGTCCGGCTTCGCGCCTTCCGGCCCTGCGGCGTCTTGCGAGCGCTGGCGGCGGCCCTGATGCTCGGGCGACTGGGCCGGAGCGGTGGTGGCTTCCTTGTCCCTGGCGCCGTCCTTCTTGCCGTCCTTGGCCTGGTAGCGGGTGTCGGTAGCACCGTTGGAGATCAGGTAGTTGGCGAGGAGGCCCGCCATGTCCGAGCTCGTGGTGTAGTGCTGGCGCAGGAAGCCCGGAAGCGAACCCGGTGGCACGGACTTCAACAGTCCGCGCGGGCTCTTGTGGCAGACATTGCAGGTCTGCGAGAAGAGCTGGGACGGGGTCTTGCCGGCTTCGAGGTTCGTCGCCTGCGCAAAAACGGAATCGGCCGCGCCGAAGCCGATCAGAAGCAATACCGTCGCGAGGCTGAGCGCTCGGCTCGACATTCTAACTATCTCCGTTGAATTCCGCGAACCAGCCCGCATTCGGCGCGGCGGCGGTCACCTTTTAACCGATTGAGCCGCGAATGGAAGCAGGTCCAAGCGCAAGGATGTGATTAAGCTGTTTTCGAATATCGGCTTTGAATACAGTGCAATAGCGCAGGCGGAACCGCCTCGCTAGATTTGGATGCAAACGCATAGGAACCGCTGCGGCGCCTGGGCGTCAGAGGTGAAAGCCGGGTTAGTCGCATCTTTCGGGTTCGCTCGGAGGAAGTGTCGATGGACCGTTTGTTGCGTGGATTCCTGTCTCAATTCATTCGCCGCGGGTCGCTGACGGTGACCAGCGCGAGCGGATCGAAGTTCACCTTCGGCGATGGCTCCGGCGAGCCGGTCGCGGTTCGCTTCGCCACCGCGGACGCGGAGCGCAAGATCCTCATCAATCCCGAACTGGGCCTGGGCGAGGCCTATATGGTCGGCGAGTTCGTGGTCGAGCGCGGCACCATAGCTGATGCCCTCGCGATCCTGCTCGATCAACCCGACCTATTGCCGCAGTGGGCAAAACCGTGGTGGCACCTGCGCTACCTGACGCGGCACCTGAAGCAGTTCAATCTCCCCACCCGCTCCCGAAACAACGTCGCTCATCACTACGATCTCGACGGCCGGCTCTATTCGCTCTTTCTCGATGCCGACAAGCAATACAGCTGTGCCTATTTCGAAACGCCCGAGATGTCTCTGGACGACGCGCAGCTGGCCAAGAAGCGGCACATCGCAGCGAAGCTTCTCATCAAGGACGGCCAGCGCGTGCTCGACATCGGCTCGGGCTGGGGCGGCCTCGGGCTCTATCTCGCCGAGATCGCGGGCGCCGATGTCACCGGCATCACGCTGTCGACCGAGCAGTTGCAGGTCGCCAATTCGCGCGCCGCCGAAAAGGGCCTGGCGCACTCGGCCAGATTCCAGCTGCAGGATTATCGGGACGTTGACGGCACGTTCGACCGCATCGTCTCGGTCGGCATGTTCGAGCATGTCGGGGCAAGGTTCTATGACGCCTATTTCAAGCGCTGCGCCGAACTGCTGAACGAGGACGGCGTCATGCTGCTGCACTCGATCGGCCGTTCGCAGGGCCCGGACTCGACCAATCCCTGGATCGCCAAATACATCTTCCCCGGCGGCTACATCCCCGCGCTCTCGGAGGTGCTGCCGGCGATCGAGCGAGCGGGCCTCCTAGTCTGCGACATCGAGATTCTGCGCCTGCACTACGCCGAGACGCTGAAGGCCTGGCGGGAGCGCTTCATGGCGCGGCGCGAGGAGGCCGTGCAACTCTACGACGAGCGCTTCGCCCTGATGTGGGAATTCTATCTCGCGGCTTGCGAGATGACGTTCCGAAAGCAGGGCATGATGAACTTCCAGATCCAGATCACCCGCCGCCAGGGCGTGGTGCCCATGACGCGCGACTACATCGGGCGGGAAGAGGCCCGGCTCCGCGGTCTCGAAAGCGGCACCAAGCCCAGGCTGAAGCTCGCCGGCGAATGAGCGCTAGTGGCGCAGGGTCGAAATCCGGGAGAGCCGGAAAGATTCCGTTAACGCCAATTGGGCGCGCAGTTCCGCGAGGAGTTCGGGTGCGACAGGCTGGCGCCGTACATCCGGCCGCTCGACCTGCTCCATTGCCGCAATCAGGCCGGACAGCCACAGCCGGCTGCCTGCCTCGCTCCGCCACATCTGGTGCTGCCGTTCTGGCCGCATCGCCTGCCTCGTCTCTCTGCTGGCCGGACGGGGATAACCCCCTGCCCGCCTGCCTGTTCCGGCACTACCCCCGAAAGAATCCGGGGAGATGTGATCTGCTTCACATAAGTCTGGTCGGACCTGGCTTAGATCGTCGCCATGAGCAAAGAGACCCAAACCTCATTCGACGTGCAGGACGACCTCCGCACCGACTACGCCCTGATCGTCACCGGCGTCGGGGCGGCCCTGGTTGCGCTGGTCTATCTCCTGCTGGTCTGATCCGAGCCGAAGCTCCCGACGTGCGTCGTTTCGCGCGCTTCTGAATACGTCGGCGCGCCAATCCATTAGGTTCACGGTTTCATTATATTTCCATGGCGCGGTCGCGGCGCGGCCGTTTCCAGCCCGAGCGGGTTCCGCGAAAATGCGTCAAGCGCGGCGCGTGCTGCGGCTGCCAATCATCCACCATTTTTACTGAGCGGTTGATAGCGGTCAGCTTTTGCTTCCGCTTTCGCCTGCGGCGGCGCTTTATCCCGGCCCCGCATCCGCCCGAGAAAATTGCTAAGCACGTCCGACCATGGCCCTGACTGATTCGAACGTTCTCAAACTCGCGCCCGATTCCGGAGCTCCCGCCTATCGGAGCGCTCCGCACAATATCGAGGCGGAACAGAGCCTTCTCGGCGCGATCCTGGTCAACAATGATGCCTTCTACCGCGTCTCCGACTTCCTGGAGGCGAAGCATTTCTTCGAGCCGCTGCACCAGACGATCTTCGAGACCGCCGGCAGCCTGATCCGGATGGGCAAGGTTGCGACGCCCGTCACGCTGAAGACGTTTCTGCCCGCCGATACCGACGTCGGCGGCATGACCATTGGGCAATATCTGGCGCGGCTCGCGGCCGAAGCGACCACCATCATCAACGCCCAGGACTATGGCCGCACCATCTACGACCTGTCGCTCAGGCGTGACCTGATCGGCATCGGCGAGGACATGGTCAACGTCGCCTATGACGCGCCGGTCGATTTCGCGCCGCGGGCGCAGATCGAGGACGCCGAGCGCAAGCTCTATGAACTCGCCGAATCCGGCCGCTATGACGGCGGCTTCCAGAAGTTCTCGCAGGCGCTGACCGTCGCAGTCGATCTCGCCGCAAAGGCGTTCCAGCGCGACGGTAAGCTGTCGGGCATCTCGACGGGCCTGCGCGACCTCGACACCAAGATGGGCGGCCTGCAGGCCTCCGACCTCATCATCGTCGCGGGCCGTCCGGGCATGGGCAAGACGTCGCTGGCGACCAACATCGCCTACAACGTTGCGCAGGCCTACGTTCCGGAGCTCCAGGCCGACGGCACCATGAAGGCCGCCAATGGCGGCGTGATCGGCTTCTTCTCCTGCGAAATGTCGGCCGACCAGCTCGCCACGCGTATCGTGGCCGAGCGCACCGGCATCCCCTCCTCCCACATCCGGCGCGGCGGCATCACGGAAGCGGATTTCGAGAAGATCCGGCAGGTGTCGATCGAGCTGCAATCGCTGCCGTTCTATGTCGACGCCACCGGCGGCCTGTCGATCGCGCAGCTGATGGCGCGCGCGCGCCGGCTCAAGCGTCAGAAGGGTCTCGATCTCCTCGTGATCGACTACATCCAGCTCTTGTCCGGCTCGGGCAAGCGCGCCAGCGACAGCCGCGTGCAGGAGATCACCGAAATCACGACCAGCCTGAAGGCGCTGGCCAAGGAGCTCAACGTTCCCGTGATCGCGCTGTCGCAGCTCTCGCGTCAGGTCGAATCGCGCGACGACAAGCGGCCGCAGCTCTCGGACCTGCGTGAATCCGGCTCGATCGAGCAGGACGCCGACGTCGTGCTGTTCGTGTTCCGCGAGGAATATTACCTCGCCATGAAGGAGCCGCGTCCCGGCACCGAGGAACACGCCAAATGGCAGGCCGACATGGAACGCACGGTGGGCCGGGCCGAAGTCATCATCGGCAAGCAACGCCATGGTCCGACCGGCACGGTCGAGCTGCACTTCGATTCCTCGGTCACGCGGTTCGGCGACCTCGCGCATGACGGCCAGCTGCCCGATCGCAGCGACTACTAGATTGTTCCCCGGGTTGAACCTCACAGGTCTCTTGCGTAAAACGGCGCCATGACAATGGCGTCCGACCCGAAGACCACCCCGCAATCCGGCCTTCTCTCCGCGGAGGCCAATCAGGCCGCCGCGCTCGCGGCCTATGGCGGCGTGCTGACCGTCGATCTCGACGCCATCATCGCCAATTGGCGCAAGCTCGAGAAGACCGCGGTGCCGGCCGAGTGCTCGGCGGTGATCAAGGCCGACGCCTATGGCTGCGGCGCCGAGCAGGTGTCGCAAGCCCTGAGCAAGGCGGGCTGCAGGACCTTCTTCGTTGCCACCATCGAGGAAGCGCGCAAGGTGCGCGCGGCCGTGCCGGAGCCCACGATCTACGTGCTCGGCGGCTACTTCCAGAACACCGGCGAGCATTATGCGAAGATCAACTGCCGGCCGGTGATCGGCGATCTCAACGAGCTCGCCGAATGGGACGTGTTCTGCCGCCGCACCGGCTGGACCGGGGGCGCCGCGATCCACATCGACACCGGCATGAACCGGCTCGGGCTGACGCTGGCTGAAGCGCAGGCCATCATCCCCCGCATCAACGCGGGCGATCACGGCATCACGCTGGTGATGAGCCATCTGGTCTCGGCCGAGCAGCTCAACAGCCCGGTCAATGCAAGACAGCTCGCGGCCTTCCGCGGCATCGCCAGTGAATTCGCCGGCGTGCCTGCCGCCCTCGCCAACTCCTCCGGCATCTTCCTGGGCGCCCCCTTCCAGTTCGACCTGGTGCGGCCGGGAGCCGCGCTCTACGGCGTCAACCCGACGCCGGAGGCCGACAATCCGATGCAGCAGGTGGTCGACCTCAAGGCGCGCATCGTGCAGATCCGCTCCATCGAGCGCGGCGAGACTGTCGGTTACGGCGGCACCTGGAGCGCACGGCGGCCGACCAAGCTCGCCATCATCGCGGTCGGCTACGCCGACGGCTATTTCCGCGCGGCCAGCTCCAACGACGGAACCCGCGGCGCCGAGGTCATCGTGGCCGGCAAACGCTGTCCGGTCGCGGGCCGTATCTCCATGGATCTGATCGCGATCGACATCACCGACCTGCCGCCGAATGCGGCGCGACGCGGCCACATGGTGACCCTGCTCGGCGACGGCATCACCGTCGACGAGCTCGCGCATCATTTTGGCACGATCGGCTACGAGGTGCTGACGAGCCTCGGCCACCGCTACGCGCGCATCTACAAGGGCGGCAATGTCGAGGAGCCGCCGGCGCCCTCGCCGCCGCCGGGCTGATCGCGCCGCCGCTTACTTCTTTTTCCGGTTGTCCAGCGCCGCCTTGCAGGTCGTGCTGAGCTGATCACGCTTGCCGTTGAGGCACGCGACGATGCCGCCGCCGGGTGCGATGCCGGCGCAGAATTTGTCATAGTCCGCCTTGCACGCACCGCGCTGATCGGACGATTGTGCCGATGCGCCTCCGGAGACCACGATGACGAGTGCGATGGCAACAAAGCTCAGCTTGGACATTGTATCTCCGGTGACGGAAGGCAGGAGCCGTAGCTCTACATGAAGATCGCGACATTCAACATCAACAACATCAACCGCCGCCTGCCCAACCTGTTGGCATGGATGCGCGTCGCGAAGCCCGATGTCGTCGCACTTCAGGAGTTGAAGGCAAGTGATGGCGAATTTCCGGCGGCGGCCATCGAAAAAGCCGGATATGGCGCGGTCTGGCGTGGACAAAAGACGTGGAACGGCGTCGCGATCCTCGCCCGCAACGCCGAGCCCGTGCTGACGCGCGATCGCCTGCCCGGGAAGGCAGGCGATCACGAAGCCCGCTACATCGAAGCCGCCGTGCGCGGCGTCATCGTCACCAGCATCTATCTGCCCAATGGCAATCCGCAGCCCGGGCCGAAATTCGACTACAAGCTCGACTGGTTCGCGCGACTCAGGCGCCACGCCAAAACCTTCATCAAGCAGGACCTGCCCGTGGTGCTCGCCGGCGACTACAACGTCGCGCCGACCGAGCTCGACATCTATCCGACGCGGTCATGGGACAAGGATGCGCTGATCCAGCCGAAGAGCCGCGCGGCCTTTGCCGCGCTGGTCGAGCAAGGCTGGTGCGACGCGATCCGCGAGCTGCATCCGGGCAAGCGCATTTATACCTTCTGGGACTACAAGCGGAACCGCTGGCCGCGCGATGCGGGCCTGCGGCTCGATCATCTCCTGCTCAGCCGTGCCCTCGCCCCGCGTCTGGCCAAGGCCGGCGTCGACAGGAATATCCGCGGCGAGGAAGGCGCGAGCGATCACGCGCCCGCGTGGGTCGTGTTGCGGTGACCCTCACCACAGGTCCTGCCGTCGATGACGTTCACGGGCACCGCATCCAGATCGAAATCGGGCTTGCCGGTCGACCAGTCCGGTCAGCAGCGGGCCGCCTCAAAGCACAAATGTGAAAAAACAACCCCATGCACAGTAGCGGAGCCCTGACGAATCAATATCTTACGGGTATTCCGAAATTCACTTTGACTCGTCGGGCAAAACGCTGGCAGAATGTCACCATCGAAGATTTCCCGCTCTTAGCCCGCCAGAGCTCTTCAGACTGCCCCCTCATCCGGAATGTTGAGAAGAGTTCCACAGGCCTTGCAATGCACGGCGTCGGCATCATGCCTCTGGAGTCCGCAAGCCGGGCAAGGAAATCGCACCTTGTTGGGGCTGATGAGTGCCCGCGCGAGATTGAAGAAGAGGGTCACGCCAAAAATCATGATCACGACGGTGATCAGACGGCCGACGGTCCCCGGCAAGGTAATGTCGCCAAAGCCGGTCGTCGTCAGCGCCGTCACGGTGAAATACAGAGCATCGGCATAGTTCCGGATCTCATCGTTCCGAAACTTCTGAGTCTCGTAGACGATCCCGGTCATGACAAATATGAAAACGGCCAGGTTCGTGACCGCGAAGATGACGTCTTCGTTGCGACGAAAGAACGGAGAGTCGATCCGCAGCCTCACCAGCATCTGGTAGTCGCGAAGCAGCCCCAAGGTTCGCAGGATCCGGAGAAAGCCGCCCGCCTCGCCGGCAAGCGGCGCCAGGAACGATACGATCGCAACCATGTCAGCCCACGTCGCGAGCTCAGTGAACTTCCGAAGCGGATGCCGATCGACGAGCAGCCGCGCCGAGAAGTCGGCAAGCAACATCACGCCGAACAGGACATCGAGCGCTTCAATGACCTCACTGGGATGGAGGAACGACGTCCCGATGATGAACAGCACCGTCACGATGTCGAAGGCAAGCAGAGCGTAGCGGAAGCGCACGCCATCCGGCGTTGCGCCCTCGTAAAGCCGGCGGACGCTGCTTCTCAGAGATGCGAGGGTCACGACATCATGTCTCGGTTCTCACGGATGATTGCAATTCGGAAAGCGCGCCGCAAGGTCAATCCAAGTTCAGCACCTCTGCGCCTGAAAAGGACGAACTCAGAAGCTCCGCTGCATTCAACGCCGGGGTCAGACCGGCATGCCATGCGAGCACAGTTCCCTCGCTGAACGCGAATCTCCAATATCGCTGGCCGGGCTAGACTGTTGCGATTCGCGGAGACTGCTTTGGCCTTCCTCTTCGTCCTCACCGTCGGCCTGATGGCCGGCACCATTTCAGGCATCGTCGGCACGGGCTCGTCGATCATGCTGATGCCGGTGCTGGTCCATGCCTATGGGCCGAAGGAAGCCGTGCCGATCATGGCGGTGGCTTCCGTGATGGCGAACTTTTCGCGCATCCTGGCGTGGTGGCGCGAGGTCGACTGGCGGGCCTGCGCGGCCTATTCGGTGACCGGCATTCCGGCGGCAGCGCTTGGCGCGCGGACGCTGCTGGCGCTGCCCTCGCATGCCGTCGATCTCACGATCGGCATCTTCCTGATTGCCATGGTGCCGGTGCGGCACTGGCTGGCGCGGCACGATCTCAAGGCCAATCTCTGGCACCTCGCCATCGGCGGCGCGGTCATCGGCTATCTCACCGGCATCGTGGTCTCGACCGGCCCGCTCAGCGTGCCACTGTTCCTGTTCTACGGCCTGTCCAGGGGCGCGTTCCTCGCCACCGAAGCGGCTTCCTCGCTCGGCCTCTACTTCGCGAAATCCGTGACGTTCGAGCGTTTCGGCGCGCTGACCGGCGAGGTCTTCATCAAGGGCCTGATCGCGGGCTCCTCGCTGATGTCGGGCGCATTCATCGCCAAGCGCTTCGTGCTTCACCTCGAGCCGGAGGCCTTCCGTCTGCTGATGGACGGGATCATGATTGCGGCCGGGCTCTCGATGCTCTGGACCGCGACGCAGACGTGAAGGCGCCTCAGGCGGCGAATTCGGGCGCGATCGATGGGCCGGCGGCGAGGATGCGACTTCCGGCTGCCGGTCGTCCCTCGAGCCATTGCAGCACGGCGTCGATCGGCTGCGGCCTCTGATAAAGGAAGCCCTGCCCGAACCTCACGCCCATCTCGCGCATGGCCAGCGCCTGCTCGGCGCGCTCGATGCCTTCCGCGACCAGGGTCAGCCCCAGCGTGCCGGCGAGCGATGCGATGACGCCGACGATGGCCTTGTCTTCGGCGCTGTCGGGAATCTCCCGGATGAACGCCTTGTCGATCTTGACCTTGTCGAGCGGGAAGCGCCTGAGATGAGCGAGCGAGCTGTAGCCGGTGCCGAAATCGTCGAGCGCGATCGTGGCGCCGAGGCGCCGCAGGCGGTGCAGCGTTGCGGAAGCGCTGGCGATGTTGTTGATCAGCGATCCCTCGGTGATCTCGAGCTCGAGCATCGATGCCGCGACACCGAAGCGCGCGCAAGTCGCACGCAGCTCGGCGGCGAGCGAATGGTCGGCAAGTTCGGACGGCGGCAAATTGATCGCGATCCGGATCTGCGGCCTGCCGGCGGCCGCCAGCCGCTGCAAGGCCCAGCAGGCATCGGTCAACACGTAGCGGGTCAGCCGCGCATTGTTGCCGCTGCGTTCGATCAGCGGCAAAAATTCGCCGGGGCCGATCACGCCATGTTCGGGATGGCGCCAGCGGATCAGCGCTTCCAGACCGACGACCTCATGGCTTTCGAGATCGACCTGGCTCTGGTACCAGACCTCGAACTGCCCCTCGGCGAAGCCGGTGGGAATGGCGAGCTCGAGATCCCTGCGGCGGCGGTAGTCGCGCTGGAGCGCTTCGTCCAGTACGGCGACCGTGCCTGGCGCCTTGCTCTTGGCATGATAGAGCGCGATGTCGGCGAGCGTCGGCAGATGCGACAGCTCCGGATCGTCGGCGTGGCGCACGGCAAGGCCGATGCTGGCGCGCGGCACCACCTGCTTGTCGTGGAGGCGGATCGGCTCGGAAATGGCCTCCAGCACCTGCTGCGCGAATGCGTGCGCGGCCTCTTCGTGGCTCACCTCGGGACGAATGACGACGAACTCGTCGCCGCCGAGTCGGGCAACCCAGTCCTCCGCCTCGACCGCGCTACGAAGACGCTCCGAAATCTGAACCAGGAACTCGTCGCCGGCCTCGTGACCGAAGGTATCGTTGACGCCCTTGAAGTCGTCGAGATCGATGAAGCAAAACGCGACCAGCGTATCCGGCGAGCCTCCGTCCCGGCTTGCTACCGCAAGGCGCTCGGTCAGAGAGCGCCGGTTCGGCAGCCCCGTGAGCGGATCGTGCGTGGCCATGTGCCCGAGCCTGTCCAGCGCGCCAGAGGTCGTATGCTGCATGGCGTTGAAAGCGCGCGCGAGCTGGCCGAATTCGTTGGAGGACGTGAGGTCCGCCGGATAGGCCCGGCCATCCTGCTTGCTGCGCTGGATCGCCGACATCATGACCGCCAGCGGCCGGCCGATGAAGATGTTGGCGGAGATCCGCATGGCGATCAGGGTCGCAAACGTTGCGAGCAGGCCGACCACCAGCAGCAGCACCAGGCGGCTGCTCGCATCCGCGTAGAGCGTCGAACGGGAATAGGCGATGGCGATGCGGCCGGCCTGAACGGCCATGTTGCCGTTGCTGTACTGGATCGGGCGCGAGACTTCCGCGACCGCCTGGTCCTCGGGCCGCGCGACGACGCGGGCGATCGCCGCGCCGGTATCATCATAGACTGCCGCCGCCGCGATGGTCTCGTCGTGCATGATCTCGTTGAGCACGCCCGTGACTTGGTCGTAGCGCATCTTCCAGAGCGGCTCGGCGATCAGCTCGGCCCGGCTCTCGGCGACGCGGGCCATGCGGGCGTCGAGCTGCCTGACCTGCGACCAGAAGCTCGATGCCTCGACGCCGGCGGAGGCGAGCAGTTGCACCAGCAACAGAACGGGCACGGTGGCCCAGATCATCGCGTGGACGACCGAGCCCAGGCGCGCTGGCGCCCCCTGCTCGTTGCGCTCCGGATCGGTCATCGCCTCATCCTTGTGCATCAGTCCGCAACGCCTTCGGGAAGCGGCAGCGACGAGATGAGCGCATCAAGCGAGAAGTCATATTGGCCGCAGCGCCCGGCCTTCGCCCGGAACCGCGTAAAGTCGATCCGGTTGAACGCGCGCGTCCTGATGAGATCGCCGACCGAAGCGAGATTGTCACGCGTGATCGCGGACGTCTTGACCTCGACTTGGGGGGAAACGGCTGCGAAATCGCAGCCATCGGCATAGTCGCGCAGGAGAACGATCGACCAGCCGCCGAGCAGGAAATGCCCGCCGTCGGTCAGGAGCAGACGACCTGCCTTGATCTCGCGCAGCGCGGCCTCGGACCAATTGAGACCCACGACCTGGATATTGCGGCCGGGCACAAGGCCGGCAGCGATCACCGCGCGTAGCGCGCCGAGCGCCATCGGATCGTTTCCGGCCCATATGCCGGCAGGCCGGATTTCCTTGCGAGATGCCCAGCCCAGATAATTCGCCGTGACCCGCTCGGCCTCCGACTGCGTCCAGTTGGCGAACAGCAGCCGGTCCACCACGACGTCTGGCGCGGCGTCCACGGCCAGCTTGAGACCGGCGTTGCGGGCGATCGAGGCGGGCGTGATCTCGTCGCCACCGATGCCGAGAATGTGGATCTTGCCGTCGGGGCTCTGCCACTTCTCGGCACGCGCAATCCCGATCAGCGCATTCGCCATCCGCGCGCCCGCGGTCTGAAGATCGGTCGTGATGTCGCCGAGCCAGGTCTTGAGCTTTTGACGCGGCGGTCCAAGACGCGCCGCATCCTCGCCGATGAGCGTGTTCGAGAGCAGCAGCGTCTTGACGCCCGCAGCCTCGGCCGCCTCCAGGATCGGAACGGCGGCGGACTCCTCGTTCGACAGGATAAGGAAATCGGGCTTGTCGGGACGTGCCAACACGCCGAAGCCGAGCTCCTGCATGGTGCGGTAATTCCGTTCGCTGGTCAGCACCTCGACATGCGCGTCGAGCTTGCGGCCGGCGGCCTGCATGGTCTGCGCGACCATGTCCCAGTAGACCTCACCGGTCTTGCCGGGATTGACGAAGACGATGTCGAGGGGCTTGGCAAGGCTGCCGCCGGCATACGCGAAGATGCTGAAGGCCATGCCCGCAGCGAGCAACATTCGTCCAACTCTCGGCATTTCCATTCCCACCCGATCGGTTCCGAGATTGGACCCGCGTCCGCTAACACTTTGCAAATCCATCCGGTGACAGCGGCGCAGAGCTAATGAAAGGTATATCTGCCGTGCCGAATTGAGATAATCGAAGCGCCGGCGATCAGGCGCCCCTTCCGTGCCCTCAGCAATCTGAAACCCGCAACTCGCTATCCACCGGAAGCGCGACGCGCGCGAGAGAGCGGCATCCCTCGCCGTCCCGAGCTGAACAAGCGGGCCGCCCGAATTTATCCGAGGGCCTGACCGCTGCCGCGTTATCAGATATGACATCGCTGGGTGGCCGCGAATTCTCAGGCGTGTCACCTTGATCGACGCTCCGTGCACGATCGCACGATCTGATGTTCGACCGGGGAGATGTGTCTTGAGCGCAATGGCGGAAGCGGCGGATATCACACATCTCCGAAGCAAATCGGCCGGGCGAACCGACGACCAACAAGACACCCTGAAATTCGCCGAAGCTGCTCTTGCCGACAGCAAGCGTGATGGCCTGCTGCTGGCCGTCCGGGCCCGCTGGGCCGCGCTTGCGGTCACTGCCGTTACCCTGCCGCTCATCAACCCGAACTGGGATGTCGTCTATTACATCCTGACGCTGGGCCTCTTTGCCCTCATCGGCTGGGCGCAACTGAAGGTCGGCAAGGTCGGCCGTTCGCGTTCGGAACTTTTCCTCATATTTTGCGATCTGGCGCTATTGGCCTTCCTCAGCGTCGTGCCCAATCCCTGGAGCAACCTTGACTGGCCGATCGGAATGCAATTCCGCTTCGACAGCTTCATCTATTTCTTCATTTTCCTCGCCACTGCCACGCTCGCTTATTCCTGGCGAACGGTGCTCGCGATGGGCGTGTGGACCGGAGCACTCTGGACCATCGCCGTCGGCTGGGCCTACCTGCAACCGGAAACCCATGCCGCGCTGTCGGAGCGCGTCAGGGAGGCGATCGGTGCGGATATTCGCATGTTCAACGTCCTCGACCCCTCCTCGATTGGTTTCGGCCAGCGTTTCCAGCAAGTGATCGTATTCATCGTCGTGGCCGCTATCCTGGCGCTGGCGGTGCGCCGTTCGAATGCGCTCTTGATCAGTCATGCCGGTCTCGAGCGCGAACGAGCCAACCTGGCGCGTTACTTCTCCCCCAATGTCGTCGATGAGCTCTCCGGCAACGACGAGCCCCTCGCGAGGGTCCGCACGCAGGACGTCGCGGTGCTGTTTGCAGATATCGTGGGATTCACCGCCTATGCCGATGGACGCGCCCCGAAGGACGTCATCGAGACGCTGCGGCAATTCCACGAGCGAATGGAACGGGAAGTGTTCCAGCACGGCGGAACGCTCGACAAGTATCTCGGGGATGGACTCATGGCGACTTTCGGTACGCCGTTCGTCGGCGATTCCGATGCGCTGAACGCCTTGCGTTGCGCGAGGGGCATGATCGCCTCGATCGCCAAGTTGAACAGCGAGCGTAGCGATCGCAACGAACCGCCGATCCAAGTCAGCGTCGGCTTGCACTACGGGCAAGTGGTGCTGGGCGATATCGGCCTCAACCGGCTTGAATTCGCCGTGATCGGCACCACCGTGAATGCGGCGAGCCGCCTCGAGGCGCTGACCCGCGAATTCGGATGCGCTATCGTCGTCAGCGACGCGCTGGTACAACAGGCCCACGCCGAACCGAATCACTCGAGTACCGATTTCGCAGCGCTCGTCGAGCGGCCGGCACAGACCATTCGCGGCCTCGAGCACCCCGTCGGCATCTGGACATGCGCTAACGTCGGGCCTTGAAGCTTGCGGTGGATGCATCGGCACCCATCGCCCTTCAGAGATTCTATTCGTGCTAAGAACTTCCTCGCCCGTTCCACCGAGACCGCTATTTTCCTCCCATGGCCAAATCCACCCTCTCCTTCGTCTGCCAGAACTGCGGCGCGGCCTATAACCGCTGGCAGGGCAAGTGCGAGTCCTGCGGCGAGTGGAATACGCTCGCGGAGGAAGACACCAGCGGCAGCGTGCCGGTGTCGATCCGCTCCAAGCGCAAGGGACGGACGTTTGCGCTGGAGAGCCTCGCCGGGAAAAGCCCCGATGCGCCGCGCCTGTCCTCAGGGATGACCGAGCTGGACCGCGTCACCGGCGGCGGCTTCGTCCGCGGCTCGGTGCTGCTGGTCGGCGGCGATCCCGGCATCGGCAAGTCGACGCTGCTGACGCAGGCGACCAGCCTGCTGGCGCGCGCCGGCCACCGCGTCGTCTACATCTCCGGCGAAGAGGCGGTCGCCCAGGTGCGCCTGCGCGCCGAGCGGCTCGGGCTGTCGGACGCGCCGGTCCAGCTCGCCGCCGAGACCTCCGTGGAGGACATCGTCTCGACGCTGTCGGAGGGCGCGGTGCCCCGGCTGATCGTGATAGACTCGATCCAGACCATGTGGACCGACACGGTGGAATCCGCGCCGGGGACCGTCACCCAGGTGCGCGCCTCGGCACAGGCGCTGATCCGTTTCGCCAAGAAGACCGGCGCCGCCATCATCCTGGTCGGCCACGTCACCAAGGACGGCCAGATCGCCGGCCCGCGCGTGGTCGAGCACATGGTCGACGCGGTGATGTCGTTCGAGGGCGAAGGCTCGCAGCAATTCCGCATCCTGCGCGCAGTGAAGAACCGCTTCGGCCCGACCGACGAGATCGGCGTGTTCGAGATGACGGGCCTCGGGCTGCGCGAGGTCACCAACCCTTCCGAGCTGTTCCTGTCCGAGCGCGATCTCGGCACGCCCGGCACCGCAGTCTTTGCGGGCATCGAGGGCACGAGGCCCGTCCTGGTCGAATTGCAGGCGCTGGTGGCCCCGACCTCGCTCGGCACCCCGCGCCGCGCCGTGGTCGGCTGGGATCCGAGCCGGCTGTCGATGGTGCTGGCGGTGCTGGAGGCGCATTGCGGGGTCAAGCTGTCCGGCCACGACGTCTATCTCAACGTCGCGGGCGGCCTGCGCATCCATGAGCCCGCGGCCGATCTCGCCGCAGCAGCGGCGCTGGTGTCATCCCTGGTTAATGCACAGTTACCGACCGATGCCGTCTATTTCGGCGAGATCTCGCTGTCGGGCGTGGTCCGCCCGGTGGCGCAGACCCCGGCCCGGCTGAAAGAAGCTGCAAAACTCGGCTTCCAGCGTGCCGTACTGCCCGAATCGGCGCGCGGCGAGGCCGGCGGCGATGCCGGATTGTCGCTGAATGCGGTGAACAGCCTGACGACGCTGGTCGCCGAGATCGCGGCCCGCGGCTCACGCCGGGGCGAATCGAGCGGACCGGCAGAAAAAGCAGAGAAAAATGCCACACCGGCAAGATTCCGCCGCGGAGAGGGCTAGGTGGAGGTGACGACGCAGGCCCTCGCCGCTATACAGCCGTCACAAAAGCAGCATGGGATTGCGTGGTTGCGGCCTTGCCGGGAACGCCGTCTGCCCCTCTTTTAGGGCAGCGGCCCAACACCGATTCGGCTAGAGCATCTTTGAGAGTACGAGCGGACCAGACCAGCCGATGCCAGTAACACTCCTCGACCTGATCCTGCTCGGTGTGATGCTGATTTCGGGCCTGCTCGCCATGGTCCGCGGCTTCATGCGCGAAATCCTGTCGATCGCGGCCTGGGGCGCGGCGGCGATCGTGACGCTGTACTCGTTCTCGAAGCTGCTGCCGACCGCCAAGACCTATTTCAACAACGATACGGTCGCGAGCGTCGTCGTGGTTGCCGGCGTGTTCATCGGCACGCTGGTGGTGGTCTCCGTGATCACGGTGCGGATCTCCGACATGATCCTGGATTCGCGGATCGGCGCGCTGGATCGCACCCTCGGCTTCCTGTTCGGTCTGGCTCGCGGGCTTTTGATCGTCGTGGTCGCCTTCCTGTTCTTCACCTGGCTGGTGCCGGACAAGCAGCGCCCGGACTGGGTCACGGGGGCCAAGTCCCGCGTGGTGCTGCAGGGAACCGGGGATTGGCTGATGGCCCTCTTGCCTGACGACCCCGAGAACACCATTTTGAAGAAATTCAAGAAAAACAAACCAGAAGATGATCAAGCTGAATCCGAGCAGCAGCCTTCGGGCAGTGGCGACGGGTACAGTAAATCTGCTCGTGACGGCATGAAAAAGCTGATCGAGAAACCTGCGGCGCGTTGATTGGCCCTAAAGAGAGGCGAGAACGAGATGCGATACCCTGACCAGGACGCCCAACTTGATCTCGACCCGAACGCCGTCCCGGGCCCGGCCGCGCTGGAGCTTCAGGACGATCTGGAGGGGGATACGCTGCGCGAGGAATGCGGCGTGTTCGGCATCTACGGTCACCCCGATGCGGCTGCCATCACGGCGCTCGGCCTTCACGCCCTCCAGCACCGCGGCCAGGAAGCCGCCGGCATCGTCTCCTACGACGGCAGCCGCTTCCACAGCGAACGCCGCCTCGGCCTCGTCGGCGACACCTTCTCCCGCCGCGAGGTGATTGACCGCCTCCCCGGCAATGTCGCAGTCGGCCACGTCCGTTACTCCACCACCGGCGCCACCATTTTGCGCAACGTCCAGCCGCTGTTCGCCGAGCTCAACGCCGGCGGCCTCGCGGTCGCGCATAACGGCAATCTCACCAACGGCCTGACGCTGCGGCGCGAGCTGGTACGGCACGGTGCGATGATGCAGTCGACCACCGACACCGAGGTGATCCTGCATCTGGTCGCGCGCTCCAAGCGCGCCCGCTTCATCGAGCGCTATATCGATGCGCTGCGCGAGATCGAAGGCGCCTATGCGCTGGTCTCGCTGACCAACAAGAAGCTGGTCGGCGCGCGCGATCCGCGCGGCATCCGCCCGCTGGTGCTCGGCGAGCTCGACGGCTGCCCGATCCTGACGTCGGAGACCTGCGCGCTCGACATCATCGGCGCCCGCTTCGTGCGCGACATCGAACCGGGCGAAGTCATCGTGTTCGACGAGAACGGCCAGGACATCCACAAGCCGTTCCCGCCCATGGCGCCGCGCCCCTGCATCTTCGAATACATCTACTTCTCCCGTCCGGATTCCATCGTCCATGGCCGTTCGGTCTACGAGGTGCGCAAGAATTTCGGCGCGCAGCTCGCGCGCGAAAGCCACGTGCCGATCGACGTCGTCGTACCGGTGCCCGATTCCGGCGTGCCCGCTGCAGTCGGCTACAGCCAGTATTCCGGCGTGCCGTTCGAGCTCGGCATCATCCGCAACCATTATGTCGGCCGCACCTTCATCCAGCCGACGCAGGCGATCCGCGAATCCGGCGTGCGCATGAAGCATTCGGCCAACCGCGCCGCGATCGAAGGCAAGCGCATCATCCTGATCGACGACTCGCTGGTGCGCGGTACCACCTCGAAGAAGATCGTGCGCATGATGCGCGATGCCGGTGCCAAGGAAGTCCATTTCCGCCTCGCCTCGCCTCCGATCCTCTATCCCGATTATTACGGCATCGACCTGCCCGACCGCGGCGGCCTGCTCGCCGCGACGCATTCGCTGGAGGAGATGCGCGAGATCATCGGTGCGGACTCGCTCGCCTTCCTGTCGATCGACGGCATGTACCGCGCCATGGGCGAACCCGGCCGCGACCCCGCCAATCCGAAGTTCTCGGATCACTGCTTCACCGGGGCGTATCCGACCCACCTCACCGACCAGACCCAGACCGAGCCGCAGCCGCGGCAATTGTCGCTGCTGGCGGAGGCGAGCTGACGGCGCAGCCGTCATCCCGGGGCGGTCCGTAAGGACCGAACCCGGGATCTCGAGATTATCAGGTGCGCAATTGCGCACCGTAGTTCGATGCTTCGCTTCGCCCCGGAATGACAGGCGACGTGGGGGCTTGCTCCGGCCATCCACGGCTGTAAAACCCGGCCATGACAAAACCCCTCGCCCATCGCATCGCTCTCGTCACCGGCGCCTCACGCGGCATCGGCTATGCCACCGCAATCGCGCTGGCGAAGGCCGGTGCGCATATCGTGGCGACGGCGCGGACGCAGGGCGGGCTCGAGGAACTTGACGACGAGATCCGCAAGGATGGCGGCAGCGCCACCCTGGTGCCGCTCAACCTCACCGATACCGACGGCATCGCGCGGCTGGGCGCCGGCCTGCACGAACGCTACGGCAAGCTCGATATCCTCGTCGGCAATGCCGGCGTGCTCGGCCCCTCCTCGCCGATCGGCCATATCGAGCTGAAGGCCTTCAACGACGTGATGGCCGTCAACGTCTCCGCGAACTTCCAGCTGATCCGCTGCATGGAGCCGCTGCTGAGGCAGTCCGATGCCGGGCGCGCCGTTTTCGTCACCTCCGGTGCCGCCAACAAGGCGACAGCCTATGTCAGCCCCTACGCCGCATCCAAGGCCGCGCTGGAAACGCTGGCGCGGGCCTGGGCGCAGGAGACCGCCAACACGAAGCTGCGCGTGAATCTGTTCAACCCCGGCCCTGTCCGCACCCGCATGCGCGCAACCCTGATGCCGGGCGAGGATCCCGCGACGCTCGACACGCCCGAGCAGGTCGCCGAATTCATCGTGCCGATGTGCGCGCCTGACTGGACCGAAACCGGCAAGTTCTACGACTACAAGACGCGCAGCCTGATGAGCTTCCGCGCACCGGCCTGATTGACACCATGGCGATTGACGCCAAGGGTAACGGCCATACCGCCGAGGTCGACACCGGAAAGCGCATTCAGAAATTCAGGCTGACATCGGACGCGTTCAAATAGCGTCTCAACACATCTTGCCCAATAGTTAACCGCCGGATGACGCTAAGACGCAGCGCCATCCGGCTTTAGGCGCATTGCCGCCGGCCGTGGGACAGGCTAGAGCCATCAGCCGGAACAAGGCTCCGCAAGAGGGCCGTCCGCATATTTGACAATGGAGGAAGCTTTTATGACGACGACGTTCGCACGCCGCACCGTGGCCCTTCTGGCCTGTGCCGCTTTCGGTTTTGCCACTTCCGCCTTCGCCCAGGACAAGACCATCAAGATCGGCGTGCTCAACGACATGTCGAGCCTGTACGCCGACATCGGCGGCCCGAATTCGGTCGCGGCGGTGAAGATGGCGGTCGAAGACTCCGGCCTGAAGGCGAAGGGCTGGACCATCGAGGTGCTCTCCGGCGATCACCAGAACAAGCCGGACATCGGCGTCAACATCGCCCGGCAATGGATCGATTCCGACAAGGTCGACGCCATCGCGGACACGCCGAGCTCCGGCGTTGCGCTCGCTGTGAGCAACCTCGTCAAGGAAAAGAACGCGGTGCTGCTCAATTCGGGCGCGGCCACCGCCGACCTCACCGGCAAGGCCTGCACGCCCAACACCGTCTCCTTCACTTACGACACCTACATGCTCGCCAACGGCACCGGCAAGGCGCTGACCAAGGCGGGCGGCGATAGCTGGTTCTTCCTCACCGCGGATTACGCCTTCGGCCATGCGCTGGAGCGTGATACCGGCGCGGTCGTCACGGCAACCGGCGGCAAGGTGCTCGGCGGCGTCAAGCACCCGCTCAACACCGCGGACTTCTCCTCCTTCCTGCTCCAGGCGCAGTCCTCCAAGGCCAAGATCATCGGCCTCGCCAATGCGGGCGGCGACACCACCAACGCGATCAAGCAGGCCGCCGAATTCGGCATCGTCCAGGGCGGTCAGAAGCTCGCCGCCCTGCTGCTGTTCATCAACGACGTGCACTCGCTGGGCCTGAAGACCGCGCAGGGCCTGACCTTCACCGAGTCCTTCTATTGGGACCTCAATGACCAGACGCGCGAATGGTCGAAGCGCTTCCAGAAGGCCTCGCCCAAGGGCTCGATGCCGTCGATGACGGTTGCGGGCCTCTATGCCGAGATCCTGCATTACCTGAAGGCCATGGACGCGCTCGGCAGCAATCCGCGCGACGGCGCCAAGGTCGTGGCCAAGATGAAGGAATTGCCGACCGACGACCCGCTGTTCGGCAAGGGCCCGCTGCGCGCCGACGGCCGCCGCCTCATCCCGGCCTATCTGTTCGAAGTCAAGAAGCCCGAGGAGTCGAAGGGCCCGTGGGACTATTACAAGCTGGTCGCCACCATCGCGCCTGAGGACGCAGCCAAGCCGCTCAAGGACAGCGACTGCCCGCTGGTGAAGAAGTGACCGCGTAGCGGTCGCACGAAGGTTTTGAAGGCGTCATGCCCGGGCTCGTCCCGCCTGCGCGGCCGTAGCCGCTTCGGCGAGGCGAAGGCCCGGGCATTGGCGTTTCAGACCGTCTTCGTCGCGGCCGGCGCGGCACTTGCCGCTGCCGCCTCGCCGGCACCGTCACTCACGAGGGCCGCTTGCGCTTGTGCGCGAAGGGATTGGCCTTCTCGCGCAAGGTGATGCGCACCGGCGTGCCCGGCAGCTCGAAGGTCTCACGCATGGAATTGGTCAAATAGCGCAGATAGGACTGCGGCACCGCATCGGCGCGCGAGCAGAACAGCACGAAGCTCGGCGGGCGCGCCTTCGTCTGCGTGATGTAGTTCAGCTTCAGCCGGCGGCCCGAGACCGCGGGCGGCGGATTGGCCTGAACCGCCTGCTCGAACCAGCGATTGAGCGCGGCCGTCGGCACGCGCCTGTTCCAGATCGCATAGGCGTCCTGGATCGCCTGCATCAGACGGTCGATACCCTCGCCCATCAGGCCCGACACCGCGACGATCGGCACGCCCTTGAGCTGCGGCAGCCAATGATCGGCATCGCGGCGCAGCCCCGAGATCGCGCCGCCGCCCTTGGTCTCCATCAGGTCCCATTTGTTGACCGCGAGCACGACCGCCCGTCCTTCGCGCTCGATCAGATCGGCGATGCGCAGATCCTGCTCCTCGAAGCGGTTCTGCGTATCCATCATCAGCACGACGACTTCGGCAAAGCGCACCGCGCGCAGCGCGTCCGCAACCGAGAGCTTCTCCAGCTTCTCCTCGATGCGCGATCGCCGGCGCAGGCCGGCGGTGTCGAACACGCGGAAATCGCGTCCCTTCCAGTTGATCTCGACGGCAATGGAATCCCGCGTGGTGCCGGCTTCCGGGCTCGTTAGCAGGCGCTCCTCGCCGAGCAGGTGGTTGATCAGCGTCGACTTGCCGGCATTGGGCCGGCCGACGATGGCGACCCGGATCGGGCGCGTCGCGGCCTCTTCCTCCGAGATCGGCGCGTCGTCGTCGTCTTCGTCTTCCTCGACCGGCTCGGGCATCAGCTTGGCCAGCGCATCGTAGAGCTCGCCCATGCCCTCGCCATGCTCGGCCGAGATCTGGATGGGGTCGCCGAGGCCGAGCGCAAAAGATTCCATGGCGCCGGCGTCGCCATGCTTGCCTTCGCTCTTGTTGGCGACCAGCAGCACCGGCTTGTTGGCCTTGCGGGCGAAATCGGCAAAGGCACGATCGGTGGGCGTGAGGCCGATGCGGGCATCGATGACGAAGAACAGGGCGTCGGCCTGCGCGATCGCGGCCTCGGTCTGCTCCTGCATGCGCGCGGTCAGCGAGCCCTTGGCGCCCTCGTCGAGGCCGGCAGTGTCGATGATGGTGAACTCGAGGTCGCCGAGCCTGGCCTCGCCTTCGCGGCGATCGCGGGTGACGCCCGGCAGGTCATCGACGAGCGCGAGCTTCTGTCCGACCAGGCGGTTGAACAGCGTCGATTTGCCGACATTCGGTCGGCCGATGATGGCGATTGTGAAGGACATGGGTCATTCGTGCGCTGCTAGGGCTGCGCCTGTCAATGCAATGAGGACAATTGTTTGGACACGGATTTTTCGGAAGAACCGCTTCACACTTCGCGCTAACGCGGCCTCGGGGTCCGGATCATGCTCTAGCGCGAGAAGCTCCCGCTCGGCAGCGGCGCCGGGAAAGCGCCCTGCGATTGCTGCTGCGTGGTCTGGGCCGGTTGCGCCTGCTGGACCGGCTGATCCGGCGGCGGTGCGGTGGTGCGCCTGCGGACGATCTTGTGCTTGGGCGGCGGAGCGGCTGTGGACGGGGCGGCCTCCGGCTGGGCCTCGCCATCGATCTCGCCGGCGGGGGCTTCAGCCGGCGCAACCGCTGCTGTGGCCGGCTGCCGCGTCTGCTTCGCCTTGGCACCCTTCGCCGGCCTGGCGGGTTCCGGCGGCGGCTCGGCGGGCAGCGCCGCGACGGCAGGCGCGTTGGGATCGGGCTGCTGCTGGGCGCCCTTGTAAAGATCCCTCGGCACGCCCTGCTCAAGGCCCGGCACACCTTCCGGGAACACAGGCTTGCGGTCGCCCGGCAGCTTCTTCTTGGTATCGAGGAAGTCGAGCATGTCGCTCGGATCGAAGCTGGAGCAGCCGCCCAGGACGCCTGTGAAGGCGATCAGGACGGCGGCTGCGATCAAGCGTGGCGTGCGGCGCATCTTGTGTCTCGTTTACGTCAGAGGGCCGTCGTCAGCTCTTGGCGACAGGCGGCAGCAGTGCCTGAAGCGCCTCGGCGCGCGAGCGCAGGCCGGGCGGCGTTCCGCCGTCTCCGTCAATCGCGTCGAGCCATTTGCGGGCTGCGGTCATGTCATTGTTCCGCCAGGCCGACAGCGCCAGCATCTCGCGGGCGGCATGACGGAAGGTCGATTTCGGGGCGGCGGAGGGCTCCAGCCGCTGCTGCATGTCGGCGTAGCTGGCGCTGTCCAGCAGCAGGCCGGCGGCGCGGATCTTCGCGAGGTCCTGCCACTCGCCCCCGACGCTGCGATCGGCGGCAATGTCGTCATACATCTTCGCAGCGGCCTTGGGATCATGGCTCGCGGCCTCGGCGGCAGCACGCAGCCGCGCCAGGGTGCGATAGCCGGACGGAGCCTTGGCGGCGAGCTCGGTGAAGGCCTTCTCGGCGTCGGCGTGCTTGTCCTGCTCGGACAGCTCGACGGCCTTCTCGAAGGCGGCGCCGGCCTCGGCGGCCTTCTTGGCCTCCAGATATTGGTAGCCGCGCCAGCCACCGACTGCGGCCACGACCAGCACCATCAGGGCGACGAAGTAGATCGAATATTTGTCCCACAGCTTCTTGAGCTGCTCGCGACGTACTTCCTCGTCGACTTCGTTAAATAATTCAGACACTTATGCCAATCCCATGCCCGGCCGGGTGCGCGCGCGAAAGCGGTCGCGTCAGGATTCCCGTCCCCACGTGGCGGCGAGGTACCCTAACGATATGGCGGTGGCAAGGCAAAGCCAGCCCGATCAAGGCGTTAAC
>NZ_LSIC01000159.1 GCF_001556045.1 Bradyrhizobium sp. CCH5-F6 | reverse complement strand
CCTCCGAAGCCGCCGCCGTGCCCACCGCCCCCGTGCCCACCGCCGCCACCGTGTTGCGCGGTCGCCGGTCGGACGTCGCTAAACATGCCGGCGCTCACCAAAAGAGCTGCAACGGCGGCCCATTGCACGCATTTTCTGGTCTTTGTCATGAGTAAAGTCCGTGTTCGCTAAGAGAATCCCGTTGGAGAACGCGCTTCTGGATGAATAGTTCCGCCTGATACTCCCAGTACCCTCGACAGCAGACGTTTGACTGGTTGAAATTGGCCTGATTTGGCTGAGGGCTTTGGATAGGCGCGCGCCATTTTGGCGCGAGCCTGTTCGGTGTGAACATTCATTTGACGTGGGCGCGGTCGGCATTGCGCCGCTTCTTCCAGGCGGCGGAATTCGCAATTTTATTCGAAATGACGCACCACTCTTCGTCTTCGGCTACGCGTGGCGAGTCGTCATCGGCTACGCGTGGCGAGCCAGCGCCCTGGCGTAGCTCGCAGAGCGGAGCCGGGCCGGATCAGCTACAGCCCCATCGCGCCGCCGCCGTGCCTTCGCCGTCGATCTGCCGGCCCATGATCGCGATCACCTTCTGATAAACCCCCTGCGGCATTCAATGCCTCGATCGCTGCGAAGTTGGGTTCGCCCTGCTGCGCGCCGGCCATGCGCCTTGAGGAAGTTCGCCGTCGAGCTCAGCGCGGTGGCGGCCTGGATGCGTGCGCCTTGGGATGAGGCTAAGGCCCTGCAGCGCACGCAGATCGGCCTTGCCGAGATCGCTCGCTCTTCGCGCGAAACGACGAACCTACGTCGTACCCGGAGGTCTGGGGCGACCTGCGCCACGTCGAGCGGCTTGCCTTTGTAGAAGAAGATGAGTTGCGAGCGATGACGGCAAATTCCCGAAAGCGAGACACCTCCGTGATAATGTCCTCCGCCAGACCGTGCCTCGCACCACCGGGGCATGAGTGCAGTCGGTATTAATCGAAATTGCGCCCGCCAGCCTAGCCGCCAGCCAACCGAGACGCTGCCAACTGCGGTCTTGAGATCGCCGACCAGTTGGAAACTATGGGATGGTACGGTCAGTCCTTCGGTTTGATCATAGAGGAGGCCATGAACGCTGCGACCGCAGCGGAATATTCTTCCAATCCGTTAAGACTAAAATGCATATCACCTTGCCTCCAATAGAAATTCTCGGGGTGCGATCCGAACCGCTGCTTCAATGTTGCGGTGGCATTGAAGAAAAGAAAGTTGTTGGCGATGCAGATTTTGTGCACCGTAGAGCTTACGAGATTGTTCCACACGCGGCCCTCAGCGTCGGGCTTCAAGTGCTCAAGATGCGGGTGAAAGATGAACAGCACCCGGCTCCCGTCCCCGGCGTAGTCCCTTAGCACGTCAGCCAGCTCCTGCAGATTCTGCCTGAAACTCGAAAGTGCTTCTGAATATTTCTGTTCGAGATCAGCGCCATGGTCCTGTGAATAGGAAAAAAGAACGAGCTCGTCCGATCGGTATTTCTTAATCACCGCTGGCATGTGGACGAGGGACATCCAGGCCTTGGCCACAAACCGCATCAGATACAAGGGATGCTCGCGAGCCTCCATCAAGCCGAAACTACATTCGTGTCCGATGGGTGAAGCCTTGACGCCGACATTTTGTCCGCGCCCATTGCGGACAATCAGCTTACGGTATCGAGCGAAGTCGTCGTATAGATCGGTCTCGTCCACGTCCACCACGATATAGTCGGGACGCACAATCGGCAGCAGCAGCTTCGCCTGCGGCACGAAGATGGCCGGCGAATATGAGGTATAACCGGCATTGTGGGTCTTTAGGCAAACCCCCAGCTCTTTCTTGAAATATTTTGCGACGTGATACGGCAGTGTGTTCTCGTCGTCGTAGCCTTCCATAAAGGAATCGCCAAGGAACAAGACCGAGACTGCTTTTCGACACCCGGCCAGCAGTGCCCTATCGTCGATGATCCTGACACCGTTCGCGTCATAGGATCTCTGGTAGCTGAAGCCGGTCAGATCGCCGTAAATGCACAGGTTCTGGTTTTTCGGTTCCGGCTTATGGTTCAAGACGTCGGATTCCCAATTCAGGTTGACGCTCGCCATTTCGAGATCGACCAGCGGACCGAAATACTGCTGCAACCGTAACCCGATCTCAAAGATCGCGACCCAGGTGATGAACAGCAGCGCCCCCTGTCCGAGGAGGCGACACCAGCGCTTCATCGAATATCTCCGAAATGAACTTCGAGCGGCTTAACATTGCAGGACCGTGATTTCTTTCAACTGCCCCCCGGGGGAAGAGGCAAAAAAGCGACCGTGTCGCGGACACCTGATAAGGTACCTTGAAATATCCAAAAAGGGCGATTGGCCAGTTCTGATGCCGCAGTCAACCCATGAAAGCTTCACCCGCGACGAGACATCGCTTCCGGGATCAGACCGGACCTTCGGTTGGGTGGTGGCGGGTGGGCTCGCGCTTCTGAGCCTTTTAAACCGCTGGCATCTCGGCCAGCTGTGGCCGTGGACCCTATCCGTCGCGGTTCTGCTCCTCGTCGCCGCCTGGATTCGTCCGTCCTTGCTGCACCCGCTCAATCGGCTGTGGATGAAGTTCGGCCTGCTTCTGCACAAGATCATCAACCCGATCGTCATGGGTGTTCTCTTTTACGGTACGATCTTGCCGACCGGCCTTGTCGTGCGACTGCGCGGCGAGGATCTTCTGCGACTGAAACGCGAGCCCGACGCGGAGAGCTATTGGATCACGCGCGTACCGGGGCCTGCGCCGGAAACAATGAGAGACCAGTTCTGATGATGGATTTTCTGGCCGAGCTTTGGCGCTTCATGCGCGTGCGGAAGAAGTTCTGGCTGCTGCCGATCCTGATCATGATGGTGGTGTTCGGCGGTCTTGGGGTGTTGACGAAGGGCTCCGCGGTCGCGCCGTTCATCTACACGCTGTTCTAGGGTAATGCGCATTCTCGGTATCTCTGCGTTCTACCACGACAGCGCCGCGGCGCTGGTCGAGGACGGTCACATCATTGCTGCAGCGCAGGAAGAGCGTTTCACCCGTAGGAAGCACGATGCCTCGTTTCCGCGCCATGCGGTTCGCTACTGCCTGGAAGCAGCCGGCGCAAAACTTTCAGAGATCGATCATGTCGTGTTCTACGACAAGCCGTTCCTGAAGTTTGAACGCCTGCTGGAAACCTATATCGCATTCGCGCCGCGCGGCTTCCGCTCCTTCCAGATCGCAATCCCCCTATGGCTCAGGGAGAAGCTGTTCCAAAAAAGCCTGTTGCGGAGTAAGCTCCGGGAGCTCGACGAGGATTTCGCTTCGGAAAAGCTGTTGTTCGCCGAGCATCATCTGAGCCACGCCGCGTCCGCCTTCTACCCGTCGCCGTTCGAGAAGGCCGCGGTCCTGACCATGGACGGTGTCGGCGAGTGGGCGACGACCTCGGCGGCGATAGGCGATGGCAACCGCCTCGAAATTTTCCAGGAGATTCATTTTCCCCATTCGCTCGGCCTGCTCTATTCAGCCGTAACCAGTTACATCGGCTTCAAGGTCAATTCCGGTGAGCACAAGGTGATGGGACTGGCGCCTTACGGTGAACCCAAATACGCGCAGCTCGTTCTGGATCATTTGATCGACCTGAAGCCGGATGGATCATTTCGGCTCGACATGTCCTATTTCGATTATTGCACCGGTCTCACCATGACCAACGAGCGGTTCGCGAAGCTGTTCGGTCAACCCGAGCGGTCGCCGGATCAATTGCTGACGCCGTTCCATATGGATGCCGCAGCCTCGATTCAGGCCGTGCTGGAGGAGGCGGTGCTGCGACTGACGCGCAGCCTCGCGAGCCGGACCGGTGCGCGCAATCTCTGCCTTGCCGGCGGCGTGGCGCTCAATTGCGTGGCCAATGGGAAGGTGCTGCGCGACGGCAGATTTGACCGCCTCTGGATTCAGCCCGCTGCGGGCGATGCAGGCGGCGCAGTCGGCGCGGCGCTTGCGGCCTTCCATCAGTTCAAGAGCGGGCCACGCAACATCGCTGCGACCGACGGAATGTCCGGCGCGTTTCTCGGGCCGGAATTTTCGCAAAGCGAGATCGAACGGAGGCTCACCGCTTGCGGCGCGCGCTTTGCCGTGCTGGACGAGGGCGACATGATCGAGGCAACAGCAAAGGCGCTATCCGATCAGCTCGCGGTGGGGTGGTTTCAGGGCCGCATGGAATTCGGCCCCCGCTCGCTGGGGGCGCGCTCGATCCTCGGCGATCCCCGTTCGCCGACCATGCAGAAGAACCTCAATCTCAAGGTGAAGTACCGCGAGAGTTTTCGTCCCTTCGCGCCAGCCGTGCTGCGCGAGGACGTCGCCGACTGGTTCGAGCTCGATTCAGACAGTCCCTACATGCTGATCGTCGCCGACGTGACGAAGGACAAGCGGCGCGCCATGAGCGCCGAGGAGCAGGCGCTGTTCGGCATCGACAAGCTCAATATCGCGCGCTCGGAAATTCCCGCGGTAACCCATGTCGATTATTCCGCCCGCATCCAGACGGTCAGCGCCGAGACCAATCCCTGCTTTCATCGGCTGCTGACGCGATTCAAGGCGCGGACCGGGTGTCCGGTGCTGGTCAACACCAGCTTTAACGTGCGCGGCGAGCCGATCGTCTGCGCGCCGGAAGATGCTTTCCGCTGCTTCATGGGCAACGAACTGGATTTGCTCGTGGTTGGCAACTGCGTGCTGCGCAAGAGCGAGCAGAATCCCGATCTCAAGCAGGATTACAGTTCCGCTTTCGACTTGGATTAGCGCTTCTTCAGGTAGACGCCACAGAGGAGGTAGCGACGAGCTCGAAATTAGTGCCGGAGTAACGCGTGATTAGTTTGCCTTAGCCGCACCGGGCGGCCAAGGCCGCGTGTATGGTGCGGGATCACGTCGATCACCGGCGGCGGAACCACCTGATGAAGAGGACGATCGCTGTGGTGGCGCTGCCGACGGACGTGCCGGCGATCGTAATGAGGATCATGATGCTGCACCTTCAGCAGCTTTGCGTCGCCGTCCGAAATCGGGACGGTCGAAAGTGGCGAAGCCTGAAGCTCCAGGCCGCCCACCACGAGGCCAAAACCAAGCGCCGCTGCACCGAGCCGGGAATAAAGTCGTGTCATTGCATCTGTCCTCCGTTAGATGTTGAGGCATTTAACATGAAACGCCCCATATGAATTGCTGCTGAACGAGCATGGGACAGCATTTTCCGCGCCTGCGTCAAAGCAAAGCGCCCTCAGAACGTGCTTGACGACCAACGGCTGTCCTCGAGGCAAGGAAGCCGATGTTCGGCATGCCGAAATTCAACTCCTGGGGCTGAAGGAAATCCAACCCGAGAGGTGAACTGGAACACAACGCAGTTCGATCAGAAGTTTCCAGCACCGATCAAGGCAGCGCGGGAAGTGGGCCGCATTCTCAAGCACATCGAGTTTGGAGCCGCTGTCTCGCCGGATTACCACGAGGGCTCCCGTTCCGGTTAGCGTCAACGGCGTGGGAGCGGGAGCGACGGGGAGAGTCAGTTTGTCCCAAACTGTCCAGATTGTGGCGATGCCAGGGGCGAGCAGGATACCGGCGAGCGCCATGCCTAGCGGAGCACGCGCCCGCGGCCGCCAGCCGACGGCAATCGCAATCAGAAGGCATCCTCGAGAAAGTCGACCGAGTCAGCAAAGAGCGCGACACCGACCCGATCGCGGCCGCGACCGCGAACTCGGCTTCGAAATAGCCGAGATTGAGCAACGCGACGAGCAAAACTGCCCGTCGGAGGGGCTGCCAGTGTTCGATTGTCGTGTAAGTCCACCAATTTGAGTGCCGCTAGGATGATGGCGGTTATCAGAGCGGTCTTTACGTGCGACCTTCCTTACGCAGCCGCCCGTAGAGCGCTTCGACTGCATCGGAAAAATCCTGACTTGGATTGCCGGCGCAGTGATCCTCGAGAAACTTCAGCTGGGTGAGAAGACCGAAGGTCGGAGGATTGAGATCCAGTCCGGTGTCCGTACCTGCCGGCCGGCCGACCAGGATTCCGCTCATGTAGCCCTGAGCCCAGGCGAGGTAATCGCGCCGGACCGCCGGATTGGATTGCACGTCGCTGGAGAATTGCGAACATCGCGTTGCGCCGAGTCCGACGATCTTCGCGGTCGCTGGCTGTGCCTCCGCGCCCGAAGTCGCCGCTGTTAGGATGAGCAAAGAAATTTCCAGCCAGCGGCAGGACCTCAGGAGCGTCCCTCCGGTCTTTCGGTAATCGTCGCTAATCGGCCGCACACGATCGGAGATACGGCTCGCCGCGCCTAAACGAGGCGCTCCCATCTGCACAGTCTTTCTTCTCGCCATCGGTAAGCTGCCATCATATGAACTACGCACAGGGTTCAAGGAAACAGGGCCTACTTCTACGGGAGTGATTCAGTGCTCGGACAGTTCTCATCCTGCGCCTCGTCGCCTTCGTCTCGACAAGCATGTGGCACCAGCACTCGGCGGTGTCAGTTCAGTTCGGCGTCGATCGGCACCAGAAAGGCAAAACAATACTTGAGGTCTTCGCCCCTCGCCTCATCCAGACCACGCCGCAGCTCAAGCTCGGCGATCTCCTCAGGTCTCGCCGAGCGCACCAATCGCTGGTCGCGGGGTCGCAGCAGAGGTCTGCCGTTGGAGCGCATGCGGTCCAACTCTTCCAGAAACCATGGCTCCTCCACCCGCGCTCGGGCCGGCCGCAGAGACGTGGCGGAGAGAGCCAGCACCGGGCGCCAGTTTATCTCCAACGCGAAGGATTGCTTCTGTCTCGCGCTTGTGGCGTCGCCACGTCGGGCATCAGACGAAGTCTTGAAGGCCGCGCGCGCGAGCAGCGTTCCTCCGATTCTCGTCATCACCGCGCGGGACCAGGTCGAGGACATGGTCGCTGGGCTCGACTTGGGCGCGGACGACTACATCATCAAGCTGTTCGAGCTCCGAATCCTTCTCGCCCGCATTCGCGCCAGCACGCGCCGAGTCAGCGACCGATCGAACTTGCTGGTAAGCAGCAAGGAGATCACGCTCGATCCGTCCACCTATGTCGTGACGTTCCGTGGGATCGAGTCCACGCTTTCCACCCGGGAGTTCGCGGTCCTGTACGCGCTCATGGAGAGGCCGGGCACGATCCTTTCGCGCAGCCAGATCGAAAACCGCATCTACGGCTGGAGCGAAGAGGTGCAGAGCAACGCGGTCGACTTGGCAATCCACGGTCTGCGCAAGAAGTACGGCAAGGATATCATCCGCAACATTCGGGGCGCTGGCTGGATGGTCACAAGAGCCGCGTCATGATTTCGCTCCGCAGGACCATCACCGTCCGGGGGACAGCCATGCTCGCGATCGTGGGCCTCGCCGCCGCGGCGTCGACGCTCGCGCTTGTCAGCTACGAAATGAACAAGTTCCTCGACGCCCAGTTGCAGGAAATCGCGGTGAACGTCGGTCCGGGCGATCGAAGCGAGGCCGGCCCGTTGCTGGACAGCGAAGACGAAGATCATCTTGTCGTCCGGATCTGGGATCGATCCGGCAAGGTCGTTCACCGCTCCGGACCCGAGATCGACATCCCATGGGAGGCCCAGCCAGGTCTTTCCGACGTCGCCGCCGCCGGCGGGGACTGGCGCGTCTATCGCTGGAGCCACGCGCGCCAGGACGTCCAGGTCGCACAGACCTGAAGCGCCCGCCATGAGATCGCGCTTCATGCGGCGACCGGTGCCGCCCTCTCCCTTCTGTTCGCCGTTCCGTTCGCCTGGCTGGTCATCGGCTGGTCGATCAATCGCACGATGCGCGGGCTTCGGCTTCTTTCGATTGATATCGTCCGGCGCAGCGTCGACGCGCGCGAGCCGCTGCGGCCCGTCGGCGTTCCGGAGGAAGCGGCGCCCCTGATCGTCGCGACAGATGGGTTCGTCGCTCGATATCAGGAAGCGCTGGAGGCCCAGCGACGCTTCGTCGCCGACGCGGCACATGAGCCCCGCACGCCCGCTCGCCGCACTTCAGATCCAGACGGATAACCTCATCTCTGGAGACCTGCCCGACCAGACCAGAGAGCTCGCCGACGAATTGCGCGGCGGGATACGAAGGGCCTCGCACCTGGCGAGCCAACTTCTCGAGGTGGCGAGAACGGAGGGCGCCTCGCTTCGTTACCGGCAGAAGGTCGACCTGCAGGCCTTGGCCACATCATTGCTGGCGGACTTCTATCCCTTGGCCGAAGAGCGGAAATATCCAACTGGCCATGACCGCAAACGGCCCCTCCTCCGTCGAGGGCAACCCCGAAGCGATCCGCAAGATCCTCGCGACCCTGCTGGATAACGCGATCATCTATTCGAAGTCCGACGACTCGGTGGAGGTGAGGATCGTCAAGACGGATGGCGATTGCGCGATCGATGCAGTCGATGAAGGTCCCGGCATCGTCGAGGATGCGATTCCGTTTATCTACGACCGCTTCTTCAGGGCGGCCGCTCCGGGGATCGAAGGAACGGGTCTCGGTCTCGTGATCGCCAAGTCGACCGCCGAACGCGAGGGGATCACGCTCTCGCATCGAAACCGCAGCGACCGCAGCGGTCTGATCGCAGCGGTCGCTTTCGCAAGGTAGCGCCGGCTCCGGTCTCCGAGCGTGATTCATCGACGACGGCCGGATCTGCCTCACCAACAATGCGGCCGAACGCGCGCTGCGCGGATTTGCGACGACATGCTCATTGTACCCCCCTTCGTCAAGTGTTTGGAAACATTGGAAGTTGATTCTCGGAATCCGTGCGACACGGGCGACCTGTTCGCGAGATCGCGGTAGCCACAGCATCGGTCTCGAGATCGGACGATCGAATTTGATGAGGCGCGCCAGGTACCACTTGCTCAGCAGGCAGAATGCGATCCTTGATCAGGCGGCGAATCCGATGATGCGACACCCCAAGTTTTGCCGCGGCTTCCGACATGGTCAGCCATTCGCCGTTCTTCCCAGCCGAGCGGTACGCATGAATGCCGTTCACTCTTCACCGAGCTGACGCGGTGCGCGGTCCGTGTCTTGCCCTGGCCGGTCGGCATCCCCATCCGATTTAGCAAGGCGACGATATTCTAGTCCAACCATCGGGTCGCCATGGCTCGCATCACAGCAAGCGCTTCCTCGGATGTGCGGCATCCGTGCTCGCCTGCCTTCGGCTTGCGGACGCGGAGCTGTGAATGCTGACCGCCGCGCCAATGGATCGTCAGAATGACTTCGCGCGTTGTCTCGTCAACATCAGCGATGATATCGGAAATGAGGGCACGCAAGAGCTGCTGACGGGCGCGCGTGGTGACGCCGGGGGCGTTCCAAGCAGCATTCAGATCATCGGCAAGGCCGACAAAGTCGGGCAGAATAACGTCGTGATCGGCAGCCTGTGCGGCAGCCAATCGGGTCTGGCACGACTCGACGCGACGAAGCACTGCTTCCCAGCTCTTCTCCAGCTGTACGGCGATGAGCCGATTACCTGGATCGCAGGGGGCATAGCGTCGCTCCGCGAGCGAAGCCTCATATTGGGCTTGCTGAAGTTCCAGCTCGATGATGCGTCGGTGTTCGGTTTTGCGCTCCATCCGCTCGGCTTCGAGTGCGACGTCAATCGCCATCGGTTCAACCGCCCGGAGAAGCTCCCTTGCAACCGCGGGCTCAATCCGCACAGCACCGAGGGTCAGACTTGGACGGTCACAACGATAGACAGTCCGTCCCAGTGGACGCCCACCTTAACTTACCGACACGCGGCCACAATGCGCCGCCCGAACACAAGTTCAGGGTGTTCATCTCTGGCCGGAAGCGACGGGTAACGCCAAAGATCAAACGCGAGCTGCGCCGCCGCTCGGTCGCCGAACCGGTCATCGGCCATCTCAAATCCGAACACCGGATGGGCCGCAACTATCTCTGGCACCGCCAGGGCGACGTCACCAATGCGGTCCTCGCCGCCGCCGGCTACAACTTCCGGCGTCTCATCCGCTGGCTGGCGCTCTTGCTGCGCCAAATCCTCGTCCAGTTCACCGCTCGACTTCAGTTCAACCCAGGTTGAAATCCGCGTTCTTCACGGACGATGAATCAGGGGGATCGGGTAACGGAACAGTTCCGGCGCCGGCTACGGCGAGAAGAGCGCCGAACGGCTGGCCCAACGCAACGGCTATCGCGATCGTGACTCGGAGACCTGCGCCGGCGCCGTCGAGCTGCGTATCCCTAAGCTGCGCAAGGGCAGCTACTTCCCCGGCTTCCTGGAGCCGCGCCGGATAGCCGCAAACCCGCGCCCAACATATGCACTGATGGTCAACTCCCGGGTTGTTCGACCAAATTATTACTGCGCACGGAAAGCGTCGGACTTTGCCGCCGGACAGGCATCAAAACTCCCCGTGCAGGCGCCCCGAGAAGATCGAGATCGGGCCACGATCGGCATTGTAGGCGGGATTGACAATGAGCTGGTAGTCGGCGGTCAAAGTGAAAGCCTTGCTGAGCGCCAGGGAGTAATAGGTTTCAAGCACCCGCTCGCGCCGGTAGTTGAGCGCACCATCGCCGACAAGCACACCTAGGCCGCCAACGGCGAGAAAGTCGCGAAAGTCTCGCGAGATCGCATTGACCGCGCCGCCGATACCGATCACGTCGTCTGGGCGTCCCCATTTCGTCCCCTTGATCGAGAGGCCGCCGGAAAGGCTGCCGTTGATGTCACTGAATGTCATGGTCTCGGTCCGGCCGTCATTCCAGCTCCAGCGCGCGAACAAGCCGAGGTCGTCGGTGATCGCCTGCTCGAGATTGATGACGTAGCCGTATTTGGTGCGGCCTTTGCGCGTCTGCGTGATGTCGAGGTTGAGCGCGGGATTGTCCAGCGTTTCGCGGAAGCTGCCCATGTAGGCGCTGGTGAGCCAGCCCAGGGTTCGCAGCTTTCCGGGTTGGGAGAACAGGGAATAGCGCGTTTCGAGCTCGATCACATACTGGCCACGCTCTGGCGCACGGGTGTCGAAATGGTTCGAATTCGACTCGGCGACCATCAGGAAATAGCCGCCGCGCAATGCCCAATGCTTCTGGTTGAGTTCGGCGCTGACGCCATAGGTCAAACCGACCTTGTCGGCCGAATAGTCGAACGCGCCGGGCGCCCACAGCGACCAGTTCATGAAATCCTTGCGCGTATCCTTGGCGTAGGCGTTGCCGTCGAACACGTCGACGACTGGAAATTTGCCCGCCTGCAGCGTCAGCCTCGAGACGTCGACCTTTCCGGCAAGCTGGCCTGGTCCGCTTGGCAGCTCCTCCTGCTCGCCGCCGAAACCGAAGGTCTGGCGCAGGAACAGCCGCGACGTGTTGTAGTGCGGGTAGGGGAAGTTCGACTTCTGCGCCTCGCCATTGGGAAAGCCGGCAGCGCCCACCGTATCGTTCAATCCGAAGCCCTGCAGCAATTCCGGATTGTAGTAGACCTCGCCGCCTTCCCAGAGGCGCGCGTTCAGGAACAGGCTGTTGCTCCAGGTCGCCTTGGCCTGTGCTGCCGGTGAGAGGCTGTTTGGCCCGCTATAGAGCGCGCGGAATGACGGGTAGCCTTGCGGCAGATAGGTAGTCTGGCCGTGGATTTCCCAACGGTTGGACTCGGTGTCGTCTAAGGATGCGCTGGGGCGGTAATTCGGAGACCCCGGCAAGTCGATCTTGCGGTTGAGACCGACGCGGACGGACTGAAGATCCAGGGATGACGTGTAGTGGGTCGCGGAAGGAAAGGTAACGCTGGCGTTCTCGAACCGGCTGTAGAGATATTCGAGCCGAGCGCTCCAATGCGGCGCGAAGCCGTATTCCACGCCGGCCCCCGCAATCCAGCCAAGCCTCGTGTGGAGGATCTTCTCGCCGTCGCCAGCGGCAGGCGTGCTGAAAAAGCGCTCGCCCATCCATGCCAATCCGCCGGTCGCATAGAACAGCCACAAGCCCGAGGCGTAACCGACACGGCCACGGACACTTGCGGAATAATCCCATTGCTGGGTCGCCGCGGCGCGCGGTGTCGCGAGGAAAGAGACGATCGAGTTCGACGTGATGTAATTCGGGAAGGAAAGATCACCTTCCACGCCGAACAGCAATCCGGAAGCTAGCCGATAATTATAGCTGGCCTGCACACCGCCGATCATGCCGCTGAATTGACCACTGCCCACGGTTGCTGCGGGATCGCTCAGGACGAAGCTGGAAGAGCCACGGCTGTAGCCTGCGTGCGCACCGATATATAAACCGGTCCAATCATAGACGGCCTTCAGCGCAGGGGCCTTCAGCGGCAGGTCGGCGGCAAAGCTTGCGCCGGGCAGGACGAGCATGCCGAGCCCGAGGCCAGCGGAGGTTCGCAGGGATCGGCGGTTCATCGTTAAATGGGTCCAAACACAAAAACACTGGCCGTCGCCCATCCTTGCAGGTTCGCCGCCACAGCCGATGCAGCGAACGGCCATGGCCGGCTGGTCGCTGCAGGTCCAGATGTCCACTGCCGGAGATTTGCCCCAAAGCTCTGAGCTCGCAAAAGATTTATTGCGAATAATTCTTAATTGCAAAAAGCTCTAAGCGACGCTCACCCCCATTGTGACAGAATTGCAACAACTCTTGTGGCTGGACTTGGCGACTGGCCGCGAGGACATCCGTCTCGGGGCCGAGTTCCAGGGTCGCCCGTTCACCCCTTCGGCGTAGTCCTGCGGATGATCAGGTCCTTGCCGGAATCGTCCTTGCCTCGAATAGCGACGTGGCTGTGCGCGTGGCCGGTGTTGAAGTGATCGACCGCGACCCAATCGAGCCGGGTGCCGAGATCCTCTTCCATCTGCCGCATGAAGTCGCTGGTGAAGCCGCGAAGACCAAGAGCCGATCGCCATCTTCGGGCGCGACAATAAAGCGGAACTGGTGGCGATCCCCGTGGCCGCGCTCGACGAAGGCTCGCCCCATCCGTCCGGTCGTCATCCGCTCCGTAGAGCTGACCGTGCCCGCCATCCCGAGTGGTGCCGTCGCGCTGCAGGTAATTGAGATGTGCAGTCGCAGCCCTGCTCCCGGCCTTCAAGCGGACAGTACGGGCTTTGTTTTGCTTTGGTAACCAGAGGGCCGGCATCGCCCCGACAGCGCAAAGCGCCGGGTAAGACCTGCTCGCTGGAGCGACGCTGGAGGAGTTGCTCGGAAAAGACCTCTGGCGCCCAGCTGCGGAGACGTGCTGTGCGAGTCGACAATCAGACAGAGGAATTACCTGCAACGGAGCCTTCGGTCTCGACGCAAGTATTCTCGGCAGCGTGCTCCGGCTGACGAACTTCTTTGGCCGACGGAATCTATTCGCGCTATTTATTTGTCGTCCCCAATGAGCAAAGGCGGGACATGGAGATAGCGGGTCGCCCGCCGCTTGTGCTCGATGTCCCTGAAAACGAGCTTGACCTGCTCGATCGACAATTCCGCGGCCGCGGCAACTGCATCCATTGCAATGCCGTGATTCAGGCCGAACAAGCAGAGATCCATTTCCTGATACGGCAGCGCGAAGTAGAATTCGTCCTGCGTCTGCGACAGCGACCAGGTGTCGGTGGTCGGCGGCCGACTGCAGATGTCCGGCGGAATGTCGAGGGCCTCGGCAAGCTGATAGACTTGGCTCTTGTAGAGATGCGCGACCGGCTTGAAATCGGCCGCGCCGTCGCCGTTCTTGACGAAGAAGCCCTGATCGTATTCGAGCCGGTTCGGCGTCCCGGAAACTGCGTAGTTCAACCGGTCGGCGTGATAATATTCGATCTGTTTGCGGGTGCGCTGCTTCATGTTGGTCGCAGCAATGATGCCAAGATAGACGTCCAGCGGCATGCGCAGCTTGCGCATCTCTCCGCTCGGCGACCGCACAACCAGCGAGGTGATGTTGTAACCCGTCGCCGCCAGCGCTCCGCCGAGGACGACCTTGCATCCCCACCCGTCCCCGAACTCAGGCACGACCTTTCTGATGAATTCGTCGCGCCGGCTGTAGCAGCCGGCGGCGGCAAGCTGGGGCGCGATATCCTCGACAACCCAGTGGATGCCCAGCGTTTCGGCCACTTTGCGGCCAAGCTGCAGGCTGTCGGATTCCGAATCCTTCTCCGGCATAAGGACGGCCAGCACGTTCTTGGCGCCCAGTGCGCGGGCGCACAACGCCGCTGTGACGCTGGAGTCGATGCCGCCGGACAGGCCGACGATGGCGCCACGCTTGCGCAACGTCTTCAGCACCTGTTCGCGAATGCCGACGCTAATCTGCTCGATTTCCCGGGCGGGGTCGAGCTTGAGGGCCTCCCGCGAAAAAGGTGTGCCAGCCTCGACCGTCTGCACATGTTCGTTCATGATGTAGTCTCCAGAGACTCGGCCTCGATCTGCCGCCGGGCGATCTTTCCGTTTTCACTTTTTGGAAGCTGGTCGCGAAATTCGACGAGCTTCGGCACCATGAAATCTTCCAGATGCCGTGCGCAGTGGCGGATCACGTCGGCCGCCGAGAGGGCCGCGAAGGTGTCGAGCGCCACAACCGCCTTGATGGCGAGCCCGAGCACCGGATCCGGAACGCCGACGACGGCGGCCTCCCGCACCCCGGAAAGCGCGTAGAGCACGTTCTCGACTTCCTTCGGGCTGACCTTTTCGCCGCGCGTCTTGATGATGTCGTCCTTGCGGCCGACGAAATAGAGAAATCCCTCCTCATCGGAGCGGAACAGATCGCCGGTATAAAGGACCATCTCGTGCGGCAGCGGCCCGGGGCGTAGCGCCTTTGCCGTGGCGGAAGGATTTTCCCAGTAACCCTTCATCACATGCGGTCCGCGAATGATGAGTTCGCCGGTTGAGCCGAATGGAAGCGGAAAGCCGTCGTCGCCCACGATATAGGCTTCGGTGCCAAGGATGGCGATGCCGACTGATTCGGGCCTTCTCGTCAACTCCGCGGGCGGCAAATAGGTGCAGCGCTTGCACTCCGTGAGACCGTACATCGAGAACAAGGTCGTGGTCGGGAATAATTCCTGTAGCCGGGCGATGTGTGCCGGCGGCAGGGCTGCTGCCGTGTTGGTGATGTAACGAAGCGTCGCGTATTCCCCGGGCCGCAGATCCTTCATCTGCAAGAGGAGCGCGGCCATGGTTGGCACCAGCGGGAAACCCGTGACCTTCTCCTCCGCGATCCGGTTCAGGATCGCCTGGGGGAAGGCAAACGACTTCTCGAGCACCAGTGTCGCGCCGAGTTTAGCCGCCATCAGCACCTGATAGAGGCCGTAATCGAACGAGATCGGCAGCACCGCCAGAATCACGTCATCGGAGGTGTTGCCGAGGTAGGTGGTGATCGAGGTCGCGGCCGCCTCGATATTCTGATGCGTCATCATCACGCCTTTCGGGAAGCCGGTCGATCCCGAGGTGTAGATGAGCATTGCGAGATCGAGGTTGATACCCGAACGCGGCGGGGCGCGCGGCGTCTCACACGCCGCTTCGAACGAGGCATAGCCGTCCGGCAACCCGCCCTTGCCGGCATTTGCGACCATCATTAGCGGTACCGCCTCGCAGCTTTTGACGGCTTCGATAACGACGGGCAAAAGACGGCCCTGGGTCAGGATCGCCGCGGCACGGCAGTTGCGGGCAACGTACGCCAGCTTTTCGGACTTCGTCGACGGGTTCACCGGACTAAAGACTGCGCCGGCCTTCAGCACCGCGAAGATCGAGACGACAGCCTCCCAGCAATTGTCCATGAAAATGAGAACACGGTCGCCCCGCTTGATACCGCCGTCGTTGAGCGCCGCCGCAATCCGGTCGGACAACACCTCGAGCTCCGCAAATGTCAGGCGGCGCCCGCTTGCGACGAGCGCAACCTTGTCGCCGAACTTGCGAGCGCTGGCCGACAGGTACTCTTCGATCCGATGGATGCTCATGGCGTCACCCGCGGCCCCCTTTGTCGGCTATCTAAACCGTTGTCCCCAGCCTGCCATCGACGTAGCGGACAATCGTCTCCACTGAATCCAGGTTTTCCGGAACGATGTCCGAGTCAGCCATCTGGATGCTGAACTCGGTCTCGATGAAAGCGACGAGCTCAAGAACGCCGGTGGAATCGATCAGTCCCGTGTCCAGAAGCGACTCGGCATCCGCAAGCTCCGCGCGATCGTCCCGGAGCATAAAGTTGTCCTTGATGAAATCGCGGATCTTGGTGGTCACATCGGCAGGCATCTAAGAACTCCATTGATTAGGCTGCGTTGAGATTTTGATGCGAGAGGTTTTGCTCGACGAAAGCGTCGTGCCAAAGCTGGGTTGAAAGAATGCCGACAAAGGCTACGTTGTCACGGAAGCCGAGATTGGCGGCAGCCACGCACTTCTGTTGAAGTTTCGCCACCGCGCGCGGATTGAAGGCCCCTGCGTTAGCCAGCGCGTGCTCCGACATTATCGATTTTACGTACTCCTGAGCGTTCGCGCCGACAAAGGAATGGGCATCCGGCGCCCGGTACGGCTGCTTTGGCCGGTTGCCGATCGCGGGCGGCAAGAGATGCCCCATCGCTTCACGCAGGATGTGTTTCTCGCGCAAGCCCTTCATCTTGAGGCGCGGCGGGATTCGCGCGGCGAACTCCACAACGCGGGGATCGAGGAACGGGAAGCGGCCTTCGACGGCATGTGCCATCGCCACGCGATCGCCCTGCGACGACAGGATATAGCCCGGCAGCAGGTATGCCGTCTCAAGGTACTGCGACTGCGCTAGCGGATGCCAGTCGCTGAACTCCGGCGGCAGCCCCGCGCGCAATTCATCGAGTGCATCGTAGTTGCCGAGCTCGCGGCGCAGCTCGTCCGAGAAGAAGACCTTTGCGCCCGCGGTGTTGCGGAAGCGCGGAAGATGCGAAAATAGGGGATCGCCGACCTCCTCGGCGCGGGCGCGAAAGAACGCCTCGAGATATTTCTGCGACTGGCCTTTCAGGCCCGGCAGGTAGGGATAGAGCCGCTGCAGCAGCAGCGGGCGACGCCGTGACTGCGGCTGGCTCGCGCAAAACCTGCGGATCTTCGCCTCTTTCATGATGTCGTAGCCGGCAAACACCTCGTCGGCGCCTTCGCCGGTCAGAACCACCTTGTAGCCCTGCGCGCGTACTAGGCCGGACAGATGGAACAGCGGCGCTGGCGCCGTGCGCAGGATCGGCCGTTCGGTCGTACGGATCACATCGGGGAAAATCTTGCCTATATCGTCGGTGCGGCAGGCGACCGACACATGCTCGGTGCCGAGCGCATCCGCCATCTCGCCCTGGAAGGCGCTCTCGTCGTACTCAGCCGCATCGAACGTGACGGAGAAAGTGCGAAGCTTGTCCTGCTTGATTTGCCGCGTCACCGCTGCGATGATCGAGGAATCAAGGCCGCCGGACAGATAGGCGCCTACCGGAACATCGGAGCGCAGCCGGATCCGGGTCGCGTCGGTCAAAAGTTCGCGCAGCTCGGCGGCAATCGCAGCTTCGCTACGACGATCCATCATCTCGTCGGCAAAATGCATCTGCCAGTAACGACGGATCGAGATGCTAGCGCTCTCCGCAACGAGCACATGGGCGGGCGGAAGCTCAAAGATACCCTTGAACGGCGTACGTGGACAGAGCGGGAACCAGAAGGTGAAGATCTGGTCGAGCGCAAACGGATCAAGCTCGGCTCGAACGCCGGGCACCATCAACAGCGCCTTCACCTCGGACGCAAAGAACAGGCCATCGGGCCGGCGCGCATAGTAGAGCGGCCGAACGCCCATCCGATCCCGTGCCAACATCAGCCGCTGTTGGCGCTTGTCCCAGATCGCGAAGGCAAAATCGCCGTTGAGTTCCGTGACGCAGTTGCCCCCCCTTTCCTGGTAGAGCTTCAGGATGACTTCGGTGTCGGAATCGGTCCGGAAGCGATGACCGCGGCGGATCATCGCCTGGCGCAATTCGATGTAGTTAAAGATCTCGCCATTGAAGGTGACGCTGAGCTCGCCGTTGGCGCTCTGCATCGGCTGCCGCGCGGCAATCAGGGTGACAGTGGAGCGTCAATCAGGATGAGAGAGCTTCGCCGGGCTCGTGACGCAGGGAGGGCGTAGCCCGACCGGAGTTACGAGCCCGGCGTCGGCGCGATCCTTGAGGGACCGCGCCGACTGGTGATCGCGGCCGGTGGGTTATGCAAGTGGTTCTTCCGCCAAGAGGAATCACTCGCTTGCCAGGCCGACACGTTACCGATCACCAGATGAGGCTCTACATGAAGTACCGTCAGACCGATACCCCGCCAGTGGCCGCTGCCAGAGCGTCGTTCAGTACATCGACCGCGTACCGCTTCGACAAGGATCGAAGGCTCCCATCGCAGAAGAAGGGAGCCCGCGGCCGGCGCCGACCGGACCCCTTAGCCGACGTGTTCGAGATCGAGGTCGTGCCGATGCTCAAGGCCGCCCCCGGCGTGCGGCCGATTGCGATCTTCGAGGAGATGTTACGACGCCATCCTGAACTCGGGGCCGGAATCCGCCGCACGCTGGAGCGCCGGATCCGCGCTTGGCGGGCAATCCACGGCGAGGAGCAGGAAGTTATCTTCCGGCAGACCCATGAGCCCGGCCATGTCGGCTTGTCCGACTTCACCGACATGGGCGAACTCGGGGTAACCATCGCGGGCGTGCCGCTCGATCATCGCCTCTACCACTTCCGGCTGGCCTATTCCGGGTTCGAGCACGCCCATGTCGTGCTCGGCGGCGAGAGCTTCGTTGCCCTGGCGGAAGGCCTGCAGAATGCCCTGTGGTCGCTCGGCGGGGCGCCGCGGGAGCATCGGACCGACAGCCTGTCGGCCGCCTTCTGCAATCTGGACCGGAATGCTCAGGACGATCTGACGCGGCGGTACGAGGACCTCTGCGCCCATTACGACATGCGGCCCTCCCGCAACAATCGCGGCATCGCCCATGAGAATGGGGCGATTGAAAGCTCGCACGGCCATCTCAAGCGGGCGATCGCCGATGCGCTGCTGCTGCGCGGCACCACCGACTTCGACGATCTCGTCGCCTACCGCGGCTTCATCGACGAGATCGTCAGCCGCCGCAATGCCCGCAACGCCAAGCGGATTGATAGCGAGCGCGCTGCCCTGCAGACGTTGCCGGATCGCCGCACCTCGGACTACGAGGAGGTGATTGTCCGCGTAACGTCAAGCGGCGGCTTCACCTTGCGCAAGGTGTTCTATACCGTGCCGTCACGCCTGATCGGCCATCGGCTGCGGGTTCGCCTTTACGACGATCGTCTCGACGTGTTCGTCGGCGGCACCCATCTCGTCACCCTGCCGCGTGGCCGGCCGCATCCTAACGGCAAGCATGACCAGGTAGTCGATTATCGGCACGTGATCCATTCCTTGCGGCGCAAGCCGATGGCGCTGCTCAATCTCGTCTACCGTGATCGGCTGTTCCCGCGCGATGCCTACCGCCGAACCTTTGACCTGCTTCGGCAACGGCTGCCGGACAAAAAGGCTTGCCGCCTCATGGTCGATCTGCTCGCACTTGCCCATGAGCGCGGCTGCGAGGCCGGACTCGCCGATCAGCTCGCGGCTGATCTTGAAGCTGGCCGGCTACCGGACCTTACCCGGCTACGAGCTCACTTCGCCCCTGATCCTACCCACGTGCCGAACGTCGTGGTGCATCTCGCGCCGCTCGCCACCTATGAATGCCTCATCGGTGCGTCTGAGATCGGAGGTGCCGCATGAGCACGGCGAACACCGTCGACACCGCACGCCTCAACCTGTTGCTCAATGAGCTGCGCCTACCCGCCATCAAGGTGCTGTGGCCGCAGTTTGCCGAACAGTCCGATAAGGAAGGTTGGCCGGCGGCCCGCTTCCTTGCCGCCATAGCCGAACACGAGATCGCCGAACGCGGCCGCCGCCGGATCGAGCGCCATCTCGTCGAGGCGCGGCTGCCCGCCGGAAAGACCTTCGACAGCTTCGACTTCGAGGCCGTGCCGATGATCTCCAAGGCGCAGGTGACCGCGCTCGCCGCCGGCGATGGTTGGCTCGGCAAGGGCGCCAATTTGCTGCTGTTCGGGCCGCCCGGCGGCGGCAAGAGCCACTTGGCGGCAGCGATCGGCCTGGCCCTGATCGAGAACGGCTGGCGCGTCCTCTTCACCCGCACCACTGATCTCGTGCAGAAGCTCCAGGTAGCGCGGCGCGAGCTCAACCTCGAGGCGGCGATCAATCGTCTCGATCGCTTCGATCTCATGATCCTTGATGATCTCGCTTACGTCACCAAGGACCAAGCCGAGACCAGCGTGCTGTTCGAGCTTATCAGCGCACGCTACGAGCGGCGCTCGATGCTGATCACGGCCAATCAGCCCTTCGGCGAATGGAACAAGGTCTTCCCGGACCCCGCCATGACCCTCGCCGCTATCGATCGCCTCGTTCACCACGCCACCATCGTCGAGATGAACGTCGAGAGCTATCGCAGGCGCACCGCCCTCGAACGCAAGCGCGGCCCCGGACGGCCGCCTTCGCACGCGACACCCAAAACTGTCGCTGATTGACGCTCCGCGACAATCAGAGCCAACAAAACTCTTGCGCGCGACAATCATCGCGGCAATCATCACCTCGCCGCGACACCGACTCGCCATCCTGATTGTCGCGCGCTTCCCACCCAGATTGTCGCGCTATAGGCGAAGTACAAGGACTAACGGCCGCCATCCGGCGGCGATTTCGACGGCTCAGAGCCGCGCGTTCCTTGCCGAGACCGGGCGCGCGGCGACACGGCGCGCCCGGTGGATACTTTCGCTGCAACTCTCCAAGTAGGGCAAGCGCAACGTGTCGCTGAAACGGGCGGCGAGCGGCTTCATTCGGCAGTTTGAAAGGTAATCTCTCCAGTGCCCGACAAGACCGTCATCGGACTTCGCGGCTAATCACGCTGCAGCAGCAGTTGGACAAGATCGCCCGGCTACTGGGGGCCTTGGAGGGACCCAATGTAAATGCAGTCCATGAGATGAGCAGTCTCGTCGCTGCCACAAGAGCCTACGATCAGGTCGCCAACACGATCTTGCGCGAAGACGACAAGAACGAACTCAGAAAACTGGCCGGTGAGGATCTGTAGGCCCATAAGCTCTCTGCCGCTTCCGACAAAATGCGGGTCGACGGAAGGTGACCCTCATGTTAGGTAGCCGCGTCATCTTCACCAAGAGCGTGATCATTGTCCGGTTGTCAGGTCATAACGGGAACCCAGCGCGTCTCTGCGTTTCGCGGATCATGTCCGTTCTCCTGACCGTGGCGTACCTCCTGTCCGTAATTCTGCACGGACTCGTTGATGTGGACGTCGTCAATCGCTACGGATCATCCTCGGCGATCGTATTGATGGACGGGAAAGACTCTCAATCGCCCGAATGGGGCTTGGTGGCCGATCACCACTGTCACGGTTGCTTCTCGGTGTCGGTCCCCGCACCAGCGCAGCAGGCTGAACTCGCCTTGGATTTGAAGATCGCGGAGTTGCCAAAATCGGCGGCTCCCTTGTACGGCAATGTTAGCGGTCTTGATCCGCCCCCGCCGAAATCTCTGACCTGAAGACGAACCACGCGGGACGCATCGCGCGCCCTGTCTCGGCTTTCCGTCGAATTCCCTCGCGCGCTCGTCACGCAGCGCGATGATGGCATCCGTGTCTTTAGACTGTCGACGGCGTCGATCGCAAAGCTTTCGCGATCTCAGCCGAGTTGCTGGGGGAGCGAGCGCGCAGTCGATCTTGATCGACAACGGACTTTTCAGGAGCCGCTCTGGAGGCCAGTCCGTTTTGCCGGGGCCGTCGCGGCACATCGATTGAAATTGAAGGATCGCGCTATGGAAACCAAGCAAGCTGAAGGCCCGCAGTCCTCGACGACGGACAACCTCTTGCAGCGATTATCTTGGGAAGTGAAGCAAATACACGGTTGTCTAAGCGAAGTGCAGAAGTTCTGGGCGACCCGCGTGGGCGTCACGGTGTCTCAATGGAACATTCTCATGGCCATATCGCATCTTGCGGGCGACGAGGGTGTGCGGGTCCACGTGGTGTCGGAGAAGCTCGCCGTAGACGCCTCATTCGTCACCGCCCAGTCGCAGTTGCTTGAGTCCAAGGGACTGATCTACCGCAAGCCGAGCGCAATCGACCGCCGAGTCGTCCTCCTCGCGCTCTCGAGCAAGGCTCAATGGCAGATAGAAGAGCTGTCTGGCTCCATGAACGCTGTGAATGCGTATGTTGCCAATAACGCAAGCGGCAAGGCGCACCGGCTTCTCACAGAACTCGGGGAGCTGAAGAGCGTCCTCAAGCGCGCGGAGCTCCTGACGGCTTCGGACGCGCTCCGCCATTGGCCTCGCGGCCGCGACACCGCATGAAATTTCTATCGAAATTGGTCGTGGCGTTGCTTAAGCCTCTCTACTACCGCTTCGCCGCTGCCATGCTGCGCGACACGACATGGCAAGAGCCGTTGTTCGAACTGGTTTCGCCGAAGAGCGGAGAACGCCTGTTGGCCTTCGGGCCTGGAAGCGCATCGTCCGCGACGTCCCTCGCGGAACGGTTCACCGAGCTCGACATTGTCGTTGCCGAGCCGAGCGCGAGAGCGGTCCGGAACGCGAAACGGGCCGTCGCCAGCGGTGGGATCCGCAACATCACCTTCGTCGATGCCGTCTCCATGATCAATCTCCCGTTCCACGCAAGCTGTTTCGACTGCGCGATTTGCATCATGTCCTTTCACTTGCGGCCACCCGAAGAAAAGGTCGCGCTTGCCAAGGAGGCTCTGCGGATCTTGCGGCGCGGGGGCGTGCTTTACGTTGCGGACTATGATCGGCCGGCCAACCGCGAGGAACGGATCGTTCTCAACCTTGCAGCGCAAGTGTCCAGCAGGAGTGCCGTTCAGTCACATGTTGACGGGACTTGGACCCAATGTTTGAAAAAAGCCGGCTTTGCGGGCGCGAGATCGCAGTCGTCGCAGTCAGTTAAAATCGGGCGGGTTGCGATCATGTTGTTTCGGAAGCCATGACCAATGTCCCGAGCGCGGTCGTGCAGAAGGGGCGGTTGCCCCGGACCTGTGTCAGCGACTCCGATTCTCCGGAAGTGTGTCGAGGGGGTGGGGATGACCGCGCTTCAATGCGATTACCCACCTTGCCGCGAATGCTTCGCAACTGAATGCTTGGGATTGTTACAACATTGCGGGTCGACGTGAGCCGCGTGCCCATGCTACCTACCAACTCGCGAACGTAGAGCGTGGTCACTGGTGATCGATCGGATCAGATTTGGAATGAGGCGTATCCCTGCATTGCGCGGGGTTGTGTCCGTATTTCTGATCCTGACCTATCTGCTGTCGGGTGTCCTGCATCGCTGTCTCGACCTTGACGTGAGCAATCCGACCGGTTCCCCGGTGTTTTGGATGGTCGACACCAAAGTCGATAGCGGCCCTGAGAGCGGTGCCATCGTCGACCATCACTGCCATGGCTGTTTCGCGGTTTCTGTCGCAGCGCCCCCGCAGCAGGTCATGTCCGTGATGGAACCCAAGCTGGCGGACCTCATCCGGTCGACGGACCCGTTAACGGATACTGTCCGCCGTCTCGATCCACCACCGCCGAAGTCCCTAACCTGAAAAATGATCGCCGGGCGCATCGCGCTCTGATTCCGTCTTTCGTCAGGTTTTCATCATGTTTTCAAAGTGCATCACGCGTTTCGCGTGCGCGACGGCGTTGCTGGTCTGTCCTGGGCTGACGGCGGCGTCGCATTCGCAGACCCTCAATCTCGGGGCGGCGCTGCAGCGCGCGCTCGCGAGCAGCCCCCGCCTGACCGCCGCCGAGCGCGACATCGGGATCGCGACCGGCCAGCGCATTCAGGCGGGGGCGCTCCTCAATCCGGAACTGTCCTACGAGCAGGACAACTCCTTCGGTTCGGGCATCTATCGCGGGACGAAGTCGGCCGAGACGACGCTGCAGATCAGCCAGC
>NZ_LSIC01000158.1 GCF_001556045.1 Bradyrhizobium sp. CCH5-F6 | reverse complement strand
GGCGGACCACCGGGGCCAGCCGCAGCGCCGGCAGCACCGCCCGCCATGGCCCGTCCGGCGCCACCTGCGATGGCGCCGCCGCCCGCGATGGCTCGCCCCGCCGCACCGACATCCCATCCTCCTTCGATGCCGCAGCGACCGGCCATGGCGCCACATCCGGCGCCGCGTGTCGCCTCGCCGCCACCCCGCCCCGCCCCGCATGTTGCAGCGCCGCCGCGGGCGGCCCCACACGTGGCGGCCCCGCGGCCTGACGTCCATCGGGCGCCGGCAGCGCCGCAACGACCGGCCCTAGCACCGCGGCCGGCGCCGCACATCGCCGCTCCCTCACGCCCGAGCGCGCCGCCGGCCGTAAGCGATCGGCCGGCACGGCCGGCCGAGATGCTTTCGCGCCAATCGGCGGAACGCCAAGGCCGCGTCGACCGCTTGCAGCAGCGCGTGCAGCAATTGCAGTCGCAAAAGCCGGAAGGCGCAGGGGCGCAACGGGAGCAGCAGCGGTTGCTGCAGTCGCAGAGCCGCCTGCTTGAGCGCGAGCAACGTGCCCAACAACGCGTGCAGCAGGTCGAGCAGCGGCAGCGCGAGATGCTGTCGCGCCAGACGACGGAGCGCCAGACCCGCATCGATCGCCTGCAGCAGCGCGTTCAGCAATTGCAATCGCAAAAGGTGGAAGGCGCGCGAGCGCAACGCGAGCAGCAACGGATGCTCCAGACCCAGAACCGCTTGCTCGGTCGTGAACAGCGCGCGCAGCAACTTGACCTGGCTCGCCAGCAGCGGCTCGGACTGCAGGCTCCGGCCGGGCGCGCCGCGGCGACTGCGGCCGCCGTGCAGGCGGCCGAGCGCGGGCGGTTCGCGGCGCGCTTCCGCGAGCAGGCCACTTCGCAGACCCAGGCGGCCCTCGTTGCTCGCCAGAGCGCCTGGGCGCCCCGGCAGGCCTGGCGCCACCGTCATCCCGCGGTGTTCGTGGCATGGCTTGGGCCAGTGTTCTGGCCTTACGCTTATTCTGACATTTTCAACTACACGTTCTGGTCCTATGCCTACGAACCCGGCTACTGGGCCTACGCCTATGACGATTTCGTCGATACCGTGTTCTGGGGTGGCGATAGCCCCTATTCCGCCTATGCCAGCACCAACCCGTATGACTATCCGCAAGCCCGCGGTGACCGCACGCGTCCACGCGCCAGCGTGAGCCGACAAACGCTCCAGCAATTGTGCGGCGCACCGGACAAGGGCGTGACCGCCTGGCCGCTTGCCGATATCGCGCGCGCGGTGCAGCCGACGCCGGAGCAACGCGCACTGCTCGACGAGTTGAAGACCGCCGCGGCCAACGCTGCCGGCGTGTTCAAGGACTCCTGCGCGGAGACCTATGCCCTGACACCCCCTGGCCGCTTGCGCGCGATGATGAACCGCATCGGCGCGACGCTGGAAGCCGTCAAGATCGTGCGACCGGCACTGGAGAATTTGTACAACTCACTCAGTGACGAACAGCAGGCCCGCTTCAACGCGCTCGGCCCCAATGTCGCCGAGCGATCATCACAGCCGCAGGAAGCCAGTGCAGAGGGCTGCGGCGATCCGAAATCCAGCCTGACGCAGTTGCCGATCCAGAGGGTCGAGGCTGTGCTGCGCCCCGCAGGCAAACAGAAGGAGGCGCTCGACCGTCTCAGCGAAGCGACGGCCAAGGGCGTTGAGGGCCTGCAGGCGGCCTGTCCGAACGATGTGCCGCTGACGCCCGTCGGGCGCCTGGAGGCGATGCAGCACCGGCTCGAGGCCATGCTGACGGCCGCCAAGCTGGTCGAACCCGCCCTGGACGAGTTCTATGCCACGCTGAGCAGCGAGCAGAAGGCACGCTTCAACACGCTGCAACAGGTCGCAAGCCCGTGAGGGCAACGCGCGATTGACCTACACCGCTGTCTGATGCCGCGCGATGCAGGTGCGCAGCACCTCGTCCATCGGCTTGCCCCACCAATCGTTGGAGAAGATCTCGATCTCGGAATAGCCGGCAAAGCCCTGCGCTTCGACCGCTCGGCGCACCGATTTGATGTCGATGACGCCGTCGCCCATCATGCCGCGGTCGTTGAGAATATCTTTCGTCGGCACCAGCCAGTCGCAGACATGGAACGCGAGCAGGCGATCCTGGCCGGCGCGCGCGATCTGCCCCATCAGCTCCGGGTCCCACCAGATGTGATAGACGTCGAGCGCGACACCGAGCATGCCGGTGCGACCAGGATCGAGCCGGTCGCAGATATCGAGCGCCTGCTTCGTGGTGTTCACGCAGGCGCGGTCGGCTGCATAGGCCGGGTGCAGCGGCTCGATCGCCAGCGGCAGCTTCGCCTGTCTGGCGTAGTCGAGCATCTCGGCAAGCGCGTCCTCGACCTGTCCACGCGCCGCCGCGATGTCCTTCGAGGACTCGCTGCCCGGCCGCGAATATTGCGGCAGGCCGCCGACGACGAGGACGATGCAGGGCGCGCCCAGCGCCTTGGCTTCATCGACGCAGCGCCTGTTGTCGTCGCGCACCTCGCCCCGGCGCGAGGCGTCCGAGGTGAACATGCCGCCGCGGCAATAGCCCGACAGATCGAGGCCTGCCTCGCGGACCGCGCGCGCGGCGCGCTCGAGGCCGACGGCGGCAACCTGGTCGCGCCAGGGATCGATGGCGCGGATGCCGTGCTTCGCACAGGCATCGACGATCGCGACGAGGTCACCCTGCTTGCGGACGGTTGCCGTGTTCAACGACAGCCAGCGGTGGTCGGACGAAAAGTCGCGCATCAGGATTCGATACCGTGGGTGGCGAGCACGGTCTTCATCCGCTGCATCGCGAGTTCGGGGTTGGCGAGCAGGCCGGCCTTGTCAGCCAGACGGAACAGCTCGGCCAGATGCAGCGTCGAGCGCGTGCTCTCCTGGCCGCCGACCATGGTGAAATGATCCTGATGGCCGTTGAGATAGGCCATGAACACCACGCCGGTCTTGTAGAAGCGCGTCGGCGCCTTGAAGATGTGACGCGACAACGGCACGGTCGGGCCGAGCACGTCGTGAAAGCCGGCCTCGTCCCCGGCCGCCAACCGCGACAGCGCGTAGGAGGCCGCCGGCGCGATCGCATCGAAGATGCCGAGCAGCGCATGCGAGAAACCCTGCTCGTCGCCGGCGATCAGCTCGGCGTAATTGAAGTCGTCCCCCGTGTACATCCTGATGCGCTTGTCGAGGCGGCGGCGCATGTCGATCTCGCGCTGCTTGTCCAAAAGCGAGACTTTGACGCCGTCGACCTTGGCGGCGTTGCCGTTGATGATGGCGACAGCAATGTCCATCGCCTTGTCGAGTTCCTTGGTGCCCCAATAGCCCGTCAGGGCCGGATCGAACATGTCGCCGAGCCAGTGGATGATCACGGGCTCACGGACCTGCGACAGCACGCGGTCATAGACCTTGGCGTAATCGTCGGCGTTGCGGCCGAGTTTTGCGAGCGCCCGCGACGCCATCAGGATGATGCGGCCGCCGACCTTCTCGACTGCGGAGACCTGCTCCTCATAGGCGCGGATCACGTCGTCGAGGCTCTTGGCATCTTCGACCGCAAGATGGTCTGTACCTGCGCCGGAAAACACCAGCGCGTTGCGGCGCTTGGCGGCTGCGACCGAACGCTTGATCAGCTCCAGCGAGGTCGGCCAATCCAGCCCCATGCCGCGCTGGGCCGTGTCCATGGCTTCGGCAACGCCGAGGCCGAGATCCCAGACGTGCTCGCGGAAAGCGATGGTCTTGTCCCAATCGACGGAGACCGAAAGCCAGGGATCGTTGTCGGCGAAGGGATCGGCGACCGTATGCACGGCCGAGAAGGCGATGCGGTTGAGCGCCCCTTCGAGCTTTGCGGGGAACGTGCGGGAGGCCGCGAGCCGGTAAGTCTCGATCGATCGATCGGCTTTCGGCAGCTTGAGCGACAATGACGACATCGGCTGGACGGGTTTATTCATGACTCAGACCTCTCCTCCGTCATTGCGAGGAGCGAAGCGACGAAGCAATCCAGAGTCTTTCCGCGGGGACAGACTGGATTGCTTCGCTCCGCTCGCAATGACGGCTTGGTGGACATCGGGGTTTATCCGATCAATCTCACGCCTTGATCGGAGCGACGTCGATCCAGCGCCGCTCCTTCCAGCTCTTGAGCGCGCATTCGGCGAGCTGCACGCCCTTGGCGCCTTCGAGCAGCGTGAACTTGTAGGGCGCATCCTCGTAGACGTGACGGATGAACATTTCCCACTGCTCCTTGAAGCCGTTGTCGTAGGTGACGTTGTCGGGCAGCTTCTGCCAATCGCCGTAGAAATCGTGCAGCCGCTTCTCGTCGGGATTCCACACCGGCCTTGGGGTGGCCTGCCGCGCCTGGATCATGCAGTCGGTGAGACCCGCGACCGCCGAGCCGTGGGTGCCGTCGACCTGGAAGGTGACGAGGTCGTCGCGATAGACGCGCGTCACCCAGGACATGTTGATGTGGGCGATGACGCCGCCTTCGAGCTGGAACGTGGCGTAGGCGGAATCGTCCGCGGTCGCCTTGTACTTCTTGCCCTGCTCGTCGAAGCGCTCGGGAATGTCGGTGTTGCCGATGCAGACCACGCTCTGGACGTTGCCGAAGAGATTGTCGAGCACGTAACGCCAGTGGCAGACCATGTCGAGAATGATGCCGCCGCCGTCCTCGTCGCGATAGTTCCAGGATGGCCGTTGCGCCTCCTGCCAGCCGCCTTCGAACACCCAATAGCCGAATTCGCCACGCACCGAGAGAATGCGGCCGAAGAAGCCGGAATCGCGCAGGAAGGCGATCTTCTTCAGGCCCGGCAGGAACAGCTTGTCCTGCACCGTGCCATGCTTGACACCCTTGGCGTTCGCAAGCTTCACGACCTCGACGGCCTCCTCGAAATTCGTCGCGATCGGCTTCTCGCAATAGACGTGCTTGCCGGCATTGATGGCCTGGGTCAGCAGGCCGGGCCTTGCCTGCGTGGTCGCGGCATCGAAGAACATGGTGTCGTTCTTGTCGGCGAGCGCCGCATCGAGATCGGTGGTCCAGCGCGTGATGTTGAAGCGCTTCGCCAGCGCCTCGACCTTCTCCGCGCTGCGGCCGACCAGGATCGGGTCAGGCATGATGCGGTCGCCGTTCTTCAGGCGGACGCCTCCCTGGTCGCGGATCGCCACGATCGAGCGGATCAGATGCTGGTTGAGCCCCATGCGGCCGGTGACGCCGTTCATGATGAGGCCGAGGCGTTGGGTAGTCATGCCGGATACTCCTGAAGTGATGTCGGCTGTTCGAGCGGGCGAAGCGCCAACCAGTCCGGATGGACCGACGTCGCAAAGCCCGTTGTGTGGAGCGATCCCGTCAGGAGATCGCCGTCGTGAATCGAGAGGCGGATGCCCTGCCCGGTGTCGGCATAGAGATCGGGATGCGCGGCGGCGAAGGCCTGCGCTTCGGTGGCCGGCGTCTCGCCAAAACCGTCGACGTAATGATGGCCGTTGCGCTCGGCGTGGGTGACGCCGATGAAGGCGCCGAGCGCGAGGTCCTGCTGCACAGCGAGACCGGCCTGGCAGGTGAGGTCCTCGCCGGTCACGAAGAACCTCTCGCCGTCCGCGCTCCATTTCGCCGCGCGGGTCGCGTTGACGATGGATTTGTAGAGACCCTTGCAGGATTTGGAGGAGATGCCGCGATAGCCGAGCCCCCGCGCTGTCGGGAACGCATCGTAGGAATCGTCGGCTTCGTCGATGATGAAGCCGTGCGCGGCCAGCGCGCCCAGCGGCGATTGCCAGGTGAAGTCGCGCGGCATCGGCTGTTCGACATAGAGCAACCGCGCCGTGATCGCGCGTAGCGCGGCGTCATGATCGATCCGGTCCATCAGTTCATGCAACGCCGCAAGGTCGGCATACTGCTCATTGGCGTCGAGCGTAACCTTGTAGTCACGTCCCAGCGTGTCGAGCTCCTTACCGATCCGCGCCAGCCGCGACGCATCGGCAGCCGGATCGCCCGACAGCTTGAGCTTGAAATAGCGCGCACCTGCGTTCTCCCTTGGACCGGCAACGCCGCCCTCGCCCTCGACGGCATCGTCAAGACCGACGGTGTGCCTGATGGCAACACGCTCCAGCGGCACCCGGAGGGAGAGGAACGTCCTGATGTCCCTCTCGCTCAGGTCAGGAGAAAGCCGCGCATCGATGCCCGCAATGTTGCCGGCCATCCCGTCGAAGAAATTGGTCTCGGCGGCGCGGAGCAGCGCGTCGAGGATGGCCTTGTCGATCTCGGCCGGGCCGTAGCTTGCTGCGAGCGACGGAATGTTCTTCTTCGCGCAGGTCGCGACCTGGGCACCGATGCACGAGGCATGCAGATCGAACGCGGTCTGGTATCCGGTCCGTGCCAGGTAGAGACCGCGCGCGATCTCCAGCGAGCGACGCAAGCCATCGACCGTCTGCGCCGGCGACAGCTCCGGTCGCTTGTCGAACCATTTCGGCACCAGCAACTCGGCACTGGCGCCGACGGCAACGCCCCTGCCCTCGACCTCGATCTCGACCCGCACGAACAGCTGCGGCGTCGCGGTGATGGTGATCGCGCCAAAGCGGAACGGCCGCGCGAATCGCACGGGACGTTCGAAGAAGGCGATGTCTCGCAGCTTCAGGCGCGGGGACATGATGCTAGTTGGCCCCACAAAGCTGGCCGCGGAGGCGGTGCACCTCTCCCGCTTGCGGGGGTCGGCACGTTCCGGGCGATGCGAAGCATCGTCCCGTGCCGGGTGAGGGTTCTATCCTCTTGGGGAGTCTTTCCAGCGGAGACACCCTCTCCCCAACCCTCCCCCGCAGGCGGGGGAGGGAGCGCACCGTGCATGTGGTGGCTTCAGAGAACAGCATCGCCCTAGTCCAGCGCCCCTTGCGAGAAGAAGTGCTTGCGGATGCGCTGCACGAGCTCGGTGAAGACAGGATCGGCCATCGCATCGAGCGAGCGCGGGCGCGGCAGCGGCACGTCGTAGATCGCGGCGATCGCGCCGGGGCGCTCGGTCATGACCAGAACGCGGTCGGCGAGGAACACGGCTTCGGGAATGGAATGCGTGATCAGCAGCACCGTCTTCCTGGTCTCGCGCTGGATCCGCATCAGCTCGACATTCATGCGTTCGCGCGTCAGCGCGTCCAGCGCGCCGAACGGCTCGTCCATCAGCATGATCCTGGGATCGTGCACCAGCGCGCGGCAGATCGAGGCGCGCTGCTGCATGCCGCCGGAGAGCTGCCAGGGCAGCTTCTTCTCGAAGCCTTCGAGCCCGACCAGCTTCAACAGCGACTGGGCGCGTTCAAGATATTTCTGCCGCGGCAGCCGCTTCATGTCGATCGGCAGCATCACGTTGTTGAGGATGTTGCGCCATGGCAGGAGCAGCGCGTTCTGGAAGACGATGCCGACATTGCCGTGCGGCGTCGTCACCTTCTCGCCCTCGACCAGGATCTCGCCCGTCGTCGGCGGCAGCAGGCCCGATATCAGCTTGAGCAGCGTGGACTTGCCGCAGCCGCTTGGGCCGACCACGACGAAGAACTCGCCGTCGTTGATGTGGAAGTCGAGCGGACGCAGCGACGGCACGTCGCCGTCGCGCGTCCGGTAGGTCTTCGACACGCCCGACAGCTTGATGCCCGACGCGTCGCCGGCAGCCCGGTCGCTCACCAGTCTCAGATGCGCGGCCGGCTGCGCGGTTTCACTCATGACAGTCGCTGGTTTCACGAGCCGCTCTTCGGCAGATAATCGTTGGTGTAGAAGGCCTTCGGGTTCTCCTTGGCCTTCGCATCGAGGCCGCCATATTCGACCATCAGATTGACCGTATCAGTCATGTTCTGGTCGGTGACCTGGAACGGTCGCTTGCTCTTGGTCTCCGCAGTCCGGTAGAGCGGAATGGTCAGCTCGAAACCCTGCGTCAGCGTATCGATCTTGCCGCCCTTGGGGTTGGCGTCGAGGATCGCCTGCGCCGCGGCCTTCGGCTCCTTCTCGGCGGCCTCGACCGCCTTGGTCGTCGCCGACATGAAGCGGCGGACGAGATCGGCATTGGCCTTCACATAATCGGCGTTGGCGATGATGCCCGACGACACCATGTTGATGCCGTAGTCCGCGAACTTGATCGGATAGACGTCCTTGCCGGTCGCGTCCTTGATCTTCATCGACTGGTCCATGACGTAACCGAGCAGAAGATCAGCCTGGCCGTTGATGACGGCGTTGAGCTTGGTCTGGCCGTCGCCCGCAACGGTCTTGAAGTCGCTTTCCTTCAGGCCGGTCTTCTTCAGGAACAGTGGCCAGATCTGAGTCATGGAGTCGGCCGGCGTGATCGCCACCGTCTTGCCCTTGATGTCTTCGGGCTTCCTGATGTTCTTGTCGGCGAAGCCCATGGCGGACATCGGCGAGGTCTGAAGCAGCACGCCGGTCGCAACCACGGGCGCGCCCTTGATCGCGGCGCGCATCATGGTGGGGACGTCGACATAGCCGAAATCTGCCGTCTTGGCGGCGACGGCCTGCGTGGTCGCCGCCGAGCCGCGGCCTTCCTGGATCTCGAGCTCGATGCCTTCGGCCGCGTAGATGCCCTTGGCCTTGCCGTAATAGAACGGTGCGTGCTCGCCATAGACGTACCAGTTGAGCATCAGCACGACCTTGTCGGCCGCATGAGCCGGCATGGCCGCGAAGGTCATCAGCACCGCCGAGACAACCCCAATCAAGCGCTTCATCGTCACTCTCCCTTGCCCTTGTTGCGTCGGCCGTTGGTGGCCGCTCGTCGCTTCACGTCAGAGCCGCAAATACTCAAGCGGCGAAAATCACGTCCTCGCGCTGGCTGACATGCCAGGGAATCACAAGCTTCTCGATGCGGTCGACGATCCAGAACAGGACCACGCCGAGCAGCGCGAGAATGACGAGGGCCGCGAACATCGTCGGCAGATCGAACGTGCCGATCGAACGCTGCATCACGTAGCCGATGCCGGAATTGGAGCCGACGAACTCTCCGACGACGGCGCCGACCACGGCCAGCGTCACCGACACTTTCAGCCCTGAGAAGATCGCCGGCAGAGCATGCGGCAGGTTCACCGCGCGGAACACCTGGAAGCGACTGCCCTGCATGGCGCGGGCGAGATCGACCATGTCAGGATCGACCGATTTGAAGCCCTGCACGGCGGACACGACCACAGGGAAGAAGCCGAGCAGGAACGCGGAAATCACTTTGGGAATGATGCCGAAGCCGAACCAGACCACGAACAGCGGCGCGATCGCGATCTTCGGCACGGATTGCGAGAACACCAGCAGCGGATAGACGTAGCTCTCCACCGTCTTCGAGCCCGCGATCAGCATCGCCACGGGAATGCCGAACAGCGCCGACAGCAGGAAGCCGCAGACGGTCGCATAGGTCGTTGGCCATGACTGGCGCAGCAGCTCCGGCCATTCGGTGCGGAGCACCGCGACGACATCGAGCGGCGACGGGATCTGGTAGGCGGGGATTCCGAACAGACGGATCGCGAGATCCCAGGCGACAACGATGAAGACGAGGAACAAGAACGGCCGAACCCAGGCCGCATTCAGCATCTTGGACACCGCATTTTGCGGCTTCGGCTCGGCCAATTTTCACTCCCGGCATTTTTTTCGTTGTGGGGAGAAATTAACCCGTTGGATAAATACTGTCCAGAGCTTTCCGTGTGACGTTTTGCGACGGTTCCAGGCTTTGTGGGGAAGGACTATCGCCTCCCGTGTCCCGGACGCGCTGCAACGCGAAGCGTTGCTGCGCTGCGTCCGGGGCACGAGACCGGCCCACCCTCGGTGTCATTCCCCGCGCAGGCGGGGAATCCAGTACGCCGCGGCTTCTGCGTATCCCGCCGACGCCTCTGGAATACTGGATTGCCCGCCTGCGCGGGCAATGACGGCGGAGATTGAGGAAAAGGCGGATACCAAATCCGCCAAAGCCTGCGACTCGCAGACTACGCCGTCTGCACCACGCTGCCGCGGGCCTTCGGCGCTTTCGCGATCTCGAACAGCGCCACGGACTGCCCTGTCAGCGCGGCCAGGACCAGGCCGACCATATGCGCGAGCCGTTCGTCCTTGGCTTTCTTGTCCAGGAGATCGCGGCCGAAGATCACGCTGAGCGTTGCCGAGTTGGAGAGATAGAAGAAGCTCAGCGCCGCGATGGAGATGTAGAGCTGCACCGGATCGACCGCGACCTGGAAATCGCCGCTGTCGACGCCGCGCCGCACCACGGTTCGGATCATCTCGACGAAGGGCGAGTGCATCGACTTGACCTTGGTCGATTTCTTCAGGTGTTTGGCGCGCGCGAGGTTCTCGGTCTGAAGCAGCGACAGGAACTCGGGATTGCGCAGGAAGTAGTTCCAGGTGAACTCGATCAGCCGCCTGATGGCCTCAGGCGGTTCGAGATGTTCGAGATCGAGCCCGCGCTCCTCGCTGCGGATCTTGTCATAGGCGCCTTCGAGGACCGCGAGATAGAGTTCGTCCTTGTTGCCGACGTGATAATAGAGCATGCGCTTGTTCGCCCCGGCCTTCGCCGCGATGCGGTCGACGCGCGCGCCGGCGAGCCCATGGGCGGAAAACTCCTGCTTGGCCGCTTCGAGAATGCGCAGCCGCATTCCCTCGGGATCGCGCTGCCATTTCAGAGTTCGCTTTGCCTTCGCCTTCGCCAAACCGGGTGCTCGCTGGGTGCTTACAAGACGCGTGTAACACGCGGGCAGGCGTTTGAGAACGCAAGGTTGCTGGTTGGCTCCGTCATTCCGGGGCGCGCCCTCTTGGGCGCGAGCCCGGAATCCATTGTGCGGCAGGGGCGGTGGATGAATAGATTCCGGGCTCGTCGCTTCGCGACGCCCCGGAATGACAATCACTCCACCGGCTTCGGCGAGCGCTCCAGCAAGACGGTCTGGATTCCACAGGTCCCGTTCCGCACCGTCATGATCCGCGTGCCCGGCTTGCGGCCGTTGCGGACTTCGCTGACGTCGAGGCCGGCAGCGATCAGGCGGGCGCGGGTGGCGTCGATATCGGCGACCCGCCAGCTCAGGCCCCAGAGCCGGTCATGCGCGAGGTCACCGCCGGCGACGGGCCGGCGCACCACCTCGACGATGAGGTCGCCGCAGCGGAAGAACATCAGCTGGCCCCAGTCCTGGTGCGAGCGGTCGAGCGCCAGATCGAGCCCGAGCCGCGCACCATAGAGCGCGGCGGCGCGCTCGGAATCTTCGGTGGTGATGACGACGTGGTCGAGCGCGTCGATCGGCGCGATATCTGTCGCGACCGACTTCGGACGCTCGGAGGCCAGCTCGAGGAAGAACATGCGCACGCCGCGCGTGAGTTCTGTGGCCGCCCGCGTGCGCTTCCAGTGCAGCACGGCGTCGGTGACCGCGTCGCTGCTTTCGACCTCCGCAACCGGATCCGGCCTCAAGGCCACCCGCTCCAGCCGCCGGTGCATCTTGCCGATGTCCGCGACACGAAAGCACAGGCTGGCGAGCATGCCCTCCTGGTCGTCGAGCAGCGCGCGCATGCGGTCGGCGGTGACGCTGAAGCCGTGAGGGGCCATCAGCTCGATCGTCATGTTGTCGAGGGTGAACAGCACCCGGTCAGCGCCCTCGCCGGAATTCTGCCAGGCCGGCGCGCGGGCGAGCAGGGTCTGATAGGCCGCCTTGGCCGCACCGATATCGCTCACCAGAACGACGATGTGATCGAGACCGGTGATCATCCTGCACCCTTTTGATCGACCTGGAACTTACGGACCGAAAGACGGCGTTTGTCCGGGCTTGGCATTGGCCCGACTTGGTCGTATTCCGGCAACATGCTGACCTCAAGCGCTTCGGGCGGCAGTTTTGCGAATAATTTCAGCGTCCCTCCGGAGCGGAACCGGTGCTAGAGTAATCCCGCCGGCCGGGACCACAAGCGCATCACGGACAATCAATGCAGGCTCTCTTCATCGGACAGACCTATATCGACGTCGTCTTCATCACCGACCACATGCCGACCGGCGACGAGAAGCACGTGGCCTCGGACTACGCGGTCTCCTTCGGCGGCAATGCGGTGACGGCGGCGTTCTGCTGCGCCAAGCTCGGCATCGTGCCCGATCTCATCGCCACCGCGGCCAATGACTGGCTGGGGCGCATGTTCCAGGACATGTGCGCGAAGTACGGCATCTCGCTGCATGGCCGCAAGGTCAACCAATCCTCGCTCTCCTTCATCATGCCCAAGGACGGCAAGCGCGCCATCGTCCGCTGCCGCGACGACGAGCATATCCACCCCTTCCCGATGCTCAATCTCGGCGGCTGCCGCGCGCTGCATGTCGACGGCCACCAGCCGGATGCCGCGATCCACTACGCAAAAGTCTGCCGCGAGGCGGGCGTCCTGACCTCGCTCGACGGCGGCGGGCTGCGCACCAACACCCACGAGCTGCTCGAATATATCGACGTCGCGATCGTCGCCGAGCGGCTGTGCGAGCAGATGGACCTGACGCCGGAGAAGATGCTCGACTATCTCAAGGGCCGCGGCTGCAAGATCGGCGGCGTCACCATGGGCGAGAAGGGCCTGCTCTGGTACGACGAGACAGGAACGGTGCAGGTGATGCCGGCGATGCCGATCCCGCGCGAGCGCGTGATCGACACCAACGGCGCCGGCGACGTCTTCCACGGCGCTTACGTCTATTCCTACCTCGCCCATCCCGGCAAAAGCTGGCGCGAGCATTTCGATTTCGCGCGCGCGGCCTCGACCTTCAAGATCCAGCGCCTCGGCAACGAGGCCGGCTTGCCGACACTCGTCGACATCGCCAAGGTCAGGCACGAGTTCGAGGTCAGGGTCTAACCGTCGCAGGGATCAGGATGGGGCGCGTTTTCGTCGCCGGCAGCATCAACATGGATGTGGTGGCGACCGCCGATCGCCATCCGAAAGTTGGCGAGACCGTCGCCGGCCGCCAGGTGCTGTATTTTCCGGGTGGCAAGGGTGCCAACCAGGCGGTCGCGGCGTCCCGGCTTGGCGCGCGAACCACGCTGATCGGACGGCTGGGCAAGGATTCGTTCGGAGCCGAGCTGAAGGCATTCCTGTGCGATCAGGGCATCGATCTCGGCTATGTCGTGGAGACGGCGGACGCCCACACCGGCACCGCGATCATCACGGTGGCGCAGGCCGATAACACCATCGTCGTCGTTCCCGGGGCGAACGGGCTGGTCGGCGCTGACGACGTCGAGGTCGTGCCGCTGCTGGCGGGCGACGTCGCCGTCAGCCAGTTCGAGATCCCGCTGCCGGCCATCGCCGCGTTCTTCCGGCGCGCCCGCGCCGCCGGGGCCACGACCCTGCTCAACCCGGCGCCGGCGCAGGCCATGTCCCGCGAGTTGCTCGCGCTCGTCGACATCCTCGTGCTGAACGAGACCGAGCTCGGCTTCCTCGCCGGCAGCGAGGTCTCCGAGAACGACGAGGCGGCCAAGATCATTGCCGTGGCGCGGCAGCTTCAGGCACGCGAGGACCAGACCATCTGCGTCACGCTCGGCAAGCGCGGGGTGCTCGCGCTGGCGGGGCGCGAGGAGATTGCCGTGCCGGGACGCTCGGTGAAGGCGGTCGACACCACCGGCGCCGGCGACTGCTTCGTCGGCGCGCTGGCCGCGCAACTGGCCGACGATGTGCCCTTGCGCGCCGCCCTCGCCTTCGCCAATGCCGCCGCCTCGATCAGCGTGCAGCGGATGGGCGCCGGGCCGTCGATGCCGACGGCCGCGGAGGTGGCGGCGGTTTTGTAGCGCCAAACGCTCAGGCCAGCGCGCTCTTCAGGTCAAAAGTCTCGTCCGCGGCCTGCTCCGGCGTGATCGAGCGATCCATGGCCTGCAGGCGGCGGCCGAACATGTGATCGCCGGCGCGGTTGATCGATTCGATGCCGAGCAGCTTGTCGCCCTTGTAGCAGAATGCCGAGAACGCCTTCTTGGCGGGGTCTCCGCGCAGCACGACGCGGTCGTAGCCGGTGGTGAGCCCTGCGATCTGGAGCTTGTCGTCGCCCTGGTCGCTCCAGAACCAGGGATGGCTGTCGTAGGGCTTCTTGTCGCCGGTCAGGCGGGCCGCGAGGCAGCGGGCGTGGTCGGTGGCGTTCTGCACCGATTCCAGCCGCAGCGATCCGCCGAAGCGCGGGCTCGCAAACAGCGCGCAATCGCCGATCGCGGAGATATCAGGATCGGCCGTCGCAAGATATTCGTCGACGATGATGCCGGCAGCGACCGGCAGCCCGGCCTCGGCCGCGAGTTCGATGTTCGGCAGCACGCCAACCCCGACCACGACGAGGTCGGCGGGCAGATGACGGCCATCGCTGAGAGATACGCCGGTGACCTTGCCGCCCTCGGCCTCGATCGAGGTGGCCTGCACGCCGAGATGGATGCGGATGCCGGCCTCACGATGGCGCTCTTGAAAATACTCCGAGACCTCGGCCGTCACGGCGCGCGCCATCACGCGCGGGGCGAGCTCGAGCACGTCGACCTCGAGGCCCTTGATCCGCGCAGTGGACGCGAATTCGAGGCCGATGAAGCCGGCGCCGATGATGACGGCGCGCTTCCGGGTGGGCATGATCTGCCGCAGCGCCTCGCTGTCGTCGAGGATGCGCAGATATTTCACGTCGGGCAGGTTGGCGTTGGGGAGATCCAGCAGGCGATTGCGCGCGCCCGTCGCCAGCACGAGATGGCCGTAAGGCAGCGTCTCGCCCGAGGCGAGCAGGACCTTGTGGCCGGCGCGGTCGATCGAGACGGCGCGGCCCGCGAGCAACTCGATCTTCTGGTCCTGGTAGAATTTCTCCGGCCGGAACATCAGGCTCTCCGGCCCCGCCGAGCCCTTGATGTAGGCCTTCGACAGCGGCGGGCGCTGATAGGGCAGATGCGCCTCGTCATTGATCAGGCAAATGCGCTCTGAAAAACCCGCCTGGCGCAGCGATGCCGCGACCTGGTAGCCGCCATGGCCGGCACCGACGATGATCACCGGACCGCCGGTCATTGGACAGTCCACTTCCGCAAGACACGAGCGTGACCCATGTCGTCTCCTCGATCGCTGATTTTGGTTTGCTGGCCTTTGGAGGAGCCGGCGCTCGTGTCCGTCTCTTGGCGAAGGCCAGCCCATTTGAGCCTATCGTTCGGCCCAGTGCAAGAGCGGCGGGCGGGGCACTGGCGGCCCGGGGATTGTCACCCCACGGCTTCTGCGATTTAGTTGCGGTAATCACCTCATGCCGGGGATTTCAAGATGCCAGCTCCCGTTTCAAAGCCCGACGATCCTGCCCTGCTCCGGATCGACGGCCCGATCGCCACCATCACCCTCAACCGTCCTGCCGCGTACAACTCGATCAATCTCGCGATCGCACAGAAGCTCGAGCAGCTCGCGGCCTATCTCGAAGGCGCGGACGACATCCGCGTCGTCGTCCTCGAAGGCGAAGGCCGCGCCTTCTCGGCCGGCGGCGATCTGCAGACGATCGGGGCCGCCGCCGAAGCCGGCACGGTGACGCCCGTCGTCGGCGAGCTCCTGAAGCACTATCACGCCTTCATCGAGATCATCCGCCGCATGCCGAAGATCTCGCTGTCGAGCGTGCACGGCTCGGCGGCCGGCGCCGGCATGGGCCTCGCTTTCGTCACCGATCTCTGCATTGCCGCTGACGATGCCAGGTTCACGCCGGCCTATGCCAAGATCGGGGTGTCGCCGGACGGCGGCTCGACGGTCGGCATCGTCGGCACGGTCGGCTCGCGCCGCGCGCTGCAGATCTTTCTCGCCGAGGACAATTTTACTGCGCAGCAGGCCTATGAATGGGGCCTTGTCGCCAGGACCGTTCCCGCCACCGAGCTGAAGGCGGCAACGCGGCAGCTCGCCGAACGCCTCGCGCAGAACCCGCCGGCCGCGATCGCCGGCACCAAGCAGCTGGTCTACCAGGCTGCGACGACGCCGGTGAAGCAGCAGCTCGATGCCGAGGAGCACAAGATCATCATGGCGATGAACACGGAGGAGTTTCGCACCGCCGTGAAGAAGTTCACGAGCAAGAGCAAATAGCGGCGCGGTCGCTCAGCCCTTTGCGGCTCCGGGCCCGGTCCTCTGCATGAAATCGAAATCGCAGCCCTCGTCGGCCTGCATGATGGTCTCGTTGAACAGCCAAGCGTAGCCGCGCCGCGCCTCCTCAGGCGCTGCGGCCGGCTTCAAGGCGGCGCGCCGCCGCTCCAGTTCGGCCGCGTCGACCAGCAGCTCGATGCTGCGCTTGGCCACGTCGAGGCTGATCATGTCGCCGTTCTGCACCAGGGCCAGCGGCCCGCCCACTGCGGATTCCGGCGTGATGTGCAGCACGATGGTGCCGAACGCGGTGCCGCTCATGCGTGCGTCCGAGATGCGCACCATGTCCTTGGTGCCGCCGCGCGCGAGCTTCTTCGGGATCGGCAGATAGCCCGCCTCGGGCATGCCCGGCGCCCCCTTCGGGCCGGCATTGCGCAGCACCAGCACGTCGTCGGCGGTGACGTCGAGATCGGGATCGTCGACCCGCAAGGTCATGTCCTCGACGGATTCGAACACCACCGCGCGCCCGGTGTGCTGCAGCAGCTTCGGGCTCGCGGCCGACTGCTTGATGACGGCGCCGCGCGGGGCGAGATTGCCGTGCAGGATGGCGAGGCCGCCCTCCTTCTTGATCGGATTGTCGCGCGGGCGGATCGCGTCCTGGCCGGGCACGTCCTCCGCATTCGCCACAACATCGCGCAGCGTCTGGCCCGAGATCGTCCGGGCGTCGAGATCGATGAGATCGCCGAGCTGCGCCAGCAGTTTCGGCACGCCGCCGGCGTGATGGAAATGCTCCATGTAATGCTCGCCCGACGGCTTGAGATCGACCAGCACCGGCACCTCGCGGCCGATCTGGTCGAACACTTCGAGATCGAGCCTATGCGGCGAACGATGCGCCATCGCGGTCAGATGGATCAGGCCGTTGGTCGAGCCGCCGATCGCCTGGAGAACGACCTGCGCATTCCTGAAAGAGGCAGGCGTCAGCAACTCGCTCGGCTTCGGCCCCTTCGTCTTCGCCATCTCGGCGGCCACCTTGCCGCTCGCCTCGGCAAGACGGAAACGCTCGGCATGCGGCGCCGGGATCGTCGCGCTCATCGGCAGCGACAGGCCCATGGCTTCGATCATGCAGGCCATGGTCGAGGCCGTGCCCATCACCATGCAGGTGCCGACCGACGGCGCGAGGCGCCCGTTCACCGCTTCGATTTCGGCATCGTCCATGTCGCCGGCGCGATATTTGGCCCAGAGGCGGCGGCAGTCCGTGCAGGCACCCAGCGCCTCGCCCTTGTGATGGCCGACCACCATGGGCCCTACGGGGATCACCACCGTCGGCAGATCCGCACTGATCGCAGCCATCACCTGCGCCGGCAGGGTCTTGTCGCAGCCGCCGATCACGATCACCGCATCCATCGGCTGGGCGCGGATCATCTCCTCGGTGTCCATCGCCATCAGATTGCGCAGATACATCGAGGTCGGATGCGCAAAGCTCTCCGCGATCGAGATGGTCGGGAACACGAACGGCATCGCGCCGGACAGCATCACGCCGCGCTTCGCGGCTTCGATGATCTGCGGGACGTTGCCGTGACAAGGATTGTAGTCGCTATAGGTGTTGGTGATCCCGACGATCGGGCGCTCCAGCGCGTCATCGGAATAGCCCATCGCCTTGATGAACGCCTTGCGCAGGAACAGCGAGAAGCCGGCATCGCCATAGCTCGTCAAACCCTTGCGCAGGCCACTCGTCATCAGGTCGCTCCCTTCGGCTTTGTCGTCGTCGTAAGGCCAGCCCCCTGATTGTCAATAAGCCGGGTTGCAGGCCTGACGCTTGGTGGCCGGGCCCCCTCAAGCGAGCATCTCACAGCACGGCTCGTCGCAGGTTCAACTCCCGAAGGTGATCCTACATCTGGTTTGCCGATTCTCGACGCTCCCGAATGAGCGCTAGTGCTCCGGTTCTCAGCTTCTCCCGCGCGGGTTCGGTGGAACTGGGCGCCGCTGCAATTTCATGGAGCAAGCATCTGAACCTCGTGGATCACCGGAAGGTGCGCCACGGCCCGACTTCCCTGCTCTTAAGGACAGCCGATACGGACAACCATCTCGAACGCAACTAAGAATGATTAGCAAGTAGTTGCATTCCCGGCCATTTCATGGAATCCTATTGCGAATGACTTGCAATCGCAGGGGGATTGCACGAACCCAAAGCCCCCTGCGTCGATCGGTGCCTTGGTTTGCGTGGGTTGGTGGATTGTCGTGGTTAGAAAATCGAGCTTCCCGGGCGCAATAGCGGCGGCAACCATCGTCGCCGGTTATCTTGCGAGCTGCGTCTCCGCCCTCGCTGACGAGGGCGCACGCGGCCTCGCTTATGCCGCTCCATGGCCCGGCTCCGCACCCGGTCTCGGCGTCAAGCTGCCGGGCGGCCTTCCGTCAGCTCACGCGGAGATCGACACCGAGCACATTTTCGGCTTCAGCATGGGCTCCGACATTGGCAAGCCCGGCGAGATCGAGATCGAGTTCGAGAATGTCGGCGCGTTCGGCAAGCGCTCCGGCAGCTACGCAGCCTGGGCCAATCTCAATCAGGCCAAATACACGGTCTCGGACAATTTCCGGATCGCACCCGGATTCGCATTGAGCGGACAGCGCATCAACGGCGTTCCGGGACTTGCCGATCATTCGGATGTCTCTTTCGGCGGGGCCGCGCTCGAACTGCGCTACAAGCTGGTCGATCGTGCCGTCGCGCCCTTTGGGCTGACCCTCCACGCACAGCCCGGCTGGAGCCGGATCGACGACGCCAGCGGCATGCATATCCAGCAATATGGCGCAGAGTTTGCCGCGCTCTTCGATCGCGAGCTGGTCAAGGACAGGCTGTTTGCGGCCTTCAACGTCTGGTACGGGACCGGCGGAACCCGCGAGATCGTCTCCAATCTTTGGCGACACGATTCCGAGATGCAGCTCCAGGCAGCGATCTCGTACGCAGTGCAGCCCGAACTCGTGCTCGGCCTCGGCATTCGCTACGCACGGGCGTATGACGGCGGCGCACTCGACCGCTTCGTCGGCGATGCCGTCTTCGCCGGCCCGACTTTCTCCTACACCATCTCGAAGGAAGTCGGCATCTCCGGCACCTGGCAGATGCAGGTTGCAGGCAGCGCGGTCGGCGACGGCCGCAGCCTCAACCTGGAGCAGTTCGAACGGCACCAGGCGCTGTTGCGTCTCAACCTCCATTTCTGATGTCGGACTTCGGATGAGTTGCGTTCTTGCGGAGCCCATGCGCTTGTCAGCGCGACCATTGTCGCTTGACGCAAGTTGGGCTTGCTCCGCTCTACCGATCTGCGCGCGGTAGCAAGCCGGACGTTGAAGACTGTTCAGTACCGTCTCAGCAGGCCGCGCCCTACGCCGGCCTCGCCATAGTCGGGGCAGGCTCTTGTCGGGTCCTTGATCAAGTCTGCCCGGACGCGCCTGAATGTTTTGCCGGCCGCGTCGGACACCTCCACGCGAAAGTCGCCGGGATCGTAAGTCTGGCCATCGCGGGCCTTGATGGCCGCAGCATAGGCGTTGATCATGGCCATCGCCGCATCAGGGCTGCCGAGCAGCCGCGCGCCGAGCTGAACGCTGCCGGCACCATCGACTTCATAGCCGACGCATCGCTGCTCGAGCACCGCGGACGCGGTGACGAGTTGGTCGAGGAACGTCGCCTCGGCATCGCTGAGCGTTGCGGCTCGCGCCGGTCCAAGCACGAGTCCCGGCAACATCGTCGCGAGCACCGCGACATCCGACATTTTGATTCTCATTGTCGTGGTACTCGAATTGCGGTCGCGCATATCGAGAACCAGACGATTTCCGAGCGGTGTTGACCTAGATCAAGGGGAGCGCCGCGCGTGCTTTGTCCGCTGGCGAGTCATGCTCCCCCAACGCGTCATTGCGAGCGCAGCGAAACAATCAAGAGTCGTTCCCGCGGAGGGATTCTGGATTGCTTCGCTGCGTTCGCAATGACGATGATGCCCTGGCGAGGACTACCGCTTATTCCAGTCGATCACTTGGCCCGGGTCGGCATCGAACTCCATGCTGCAGAACGTGCCGCCCTGGAAGTAATCGCCGACCGGGTCCGGCTTCAGCTTGGCCTGCTCGGCCATCGCGTGCTCGCGGAAATCTTCGGCGCGGCCGGTCGGGCGATAACCGAATTCGTAGGCCCTGTGATTATCCCACCAGGCGCGCTCGTTGAAGGAGGCGCCATAGAAGACCTCGAAATGGATGTCGGGATGCTCGAGTCCGATGCGGCAGAGCTGCACGAGGTCGTCGGGCTTGAGCCAGATCGCGAGCCGGCGCTGGTCCAGCGGCATGTCGCCGAAATTGCCGATGCGCAGGCAAGTCACCTTGAGGCCATGCTTGTCGGCGTAGAGCGCGCCGACGGCTTCGCCGAACACCTTGCTGACGCCATAGCGGCCGTCGGGGCGCGGGGTGACGTCGGTGCCGATCTTGTGGTGGCGCGGATAGAAGCCGACGGCATGATTGGACGAGGCGAACACCACGCGCTTGACGCCCTTGCGGTAGGCGGCCTCGAACAGATTGTAGCCGCCGATGATGTTGGCCTGGAGGATTTGATCCCAGGTGCCTTCGACCGAATAGCCGCCGAAATGGAGGATGCCGTCGACGCCCTCGCAAATCGCCTCGCACTGCGCGAGATCGGCGAGGTCCGCCGCCTTGAATTTTTCGCTGGCTCCGAGATCGGCCGGCGGCTTGATGTCGGAGAGCAGGAGATCAGGATAGATCGGCGGCAGCAGTTTGCGCAGACGCGTGCCGATTCCGCCCGAAGCTCCCGTCATCAGAATACGCGGCATGTCTTCCCTCGCCTGTGGTGACCGATTTGCGGTGCTAGATATCTGATGCTAGCAGACTTGGACAGAGGGAACGCAAGAACGAGAACTGCACATGAACGATGCATCGTCCCATGACCAGGGCTGGCGGCCGGCGACCTATTACCCCGATCCCGCAATCAAGGCACTCGATCCCCGCTTCGAAAAATACTGGCTGAAACTGTCGGCGGTGGAACGGCTGGCAACGGGCCTGCGCTGGGCGGAAGGCCCGGTGTGGTTTGGCGATGGGCGTTATCTGCTGTGCAGCGATATTCCGAACCAGCGCATCCTCAAATGGGAGGAAGAGACCGGCACCGTGAGCGTGTTCCGCAAGCCCTCGAATTTCGCCAATGGCAACACGCGCGACCGGCAGGGACGGCTGATCACCTGCGAGCATGGCGGGCGACGCGTTGTTCGCACAGAATATGACGGCAGCATCACCGTGCTGATGGACTCGTTCGACGGCAAGCGGCTGAACTCGCCGAACGACGTCGTCGTGAAATCCGACGGCTCGATCTGGTTCACCGATCCGACCTTCGGCCTGCTCGGCAATTACGAGGGCTACAAGGCCGAGCCCGAGATCGAGCCGAACGTCTACCGGTTCGATCCCGCGACCGGCAAGGCGACGATCGTCGCCGAAGGCGTGCTCGGTCCGAACGGGCTGTGCTTCTCGCCGGATGAGAAGATCCTCTACGTCGTGGAATCGCGCGGGGTGCCGAACCGCAAGATCCTCGCCTATGACGTCTCGGCCGACGGCACCACGATTTCCAACAAGCGCGTCCACATCGATGCCGGTCCAGGCACGCCCGACGGCATGCGCTGCGACATCGACGGCAATCTCTGGTGCGGCTGGGGCATGGGCGATCCCGAGCTCGACGGCGTGGTCGTGTTCGCGCCTGACGGCGTCATGATCGGCCGCATTGCCCTGCCCGAGCGCTGCGCCAACCTCTGCTTCGGCGGCCTCAAGCGCAACCGCCTGTTCATGGCAGCGAGCCAGTCGATCTATGCGCTGTATGTGAACACGCAAGGCGCGGTGGGGGGATAGTCTCTCCGCAAACGACCGCTTCGTAGGGTGGGTTAGCCGAAGGCGTAACCCACCTCTTTGGTGTCCGCGGTGACAGACGTGGTGGGTTACGCTTCGCTAACCCACCCTACGAAGTTCGCTCCTAGCAAATGACGCCGGGCAGACAAAAACGCCGGAGCGGTTGCCCGCTCCGGCGTCATGGTCGTTCACGCGATGATGCTTACGCCGCGTTGAAGCCGGCGACGGCCTTCACTTCGAGGAAGTCCTCGAGGCCGAACTTGCCCCACTCGCGGCCGTTGCCGGACTGCTTGTAGCCGCCGAACGGCGCGGTACGGTCGTTGGGCACGCCCTGAAGGTTGACGTTGCCGGCGCGGATCTGGCGACCGACGCGCTTGGCATCCTCGACCGACGGACCATAGACATAACCGGCGAGGCCATAAGGCGTGTCGTTGGCGATCTTGACCGCGTCGGCCTCGTCCTTGGCGCCGATGATCGTCAGCACCGGTCCGAAGATTTCCTCGCGCGCGATCGTCATGTCAGGGGTGACGTCGGCGAAGATGGTCGGGCGGACATAGAAGCCCTTGTTGACGCCTTCGGGCAGGCCCGGGCCACCGGCGACGAGCGTAGCGCCCTCGTCGATGCCCTTCTTGATCAGGCCCTGGATCTTGTCCCACTGACCGCGGTTCACCACCGGGCCGATGGTGGTGCCTTCGGCGCGGGGATCGCCGGCCTTGGTCTTGTCGGCGACGGCTTTCGCGATCGCGGCGACTTCCTTCATCTTCGAGGCCGGCACGATCATGCGCGAGGGCGCGTTGCAGGACTGGCCGGAGTTGTTGAACATGTGCATCACGCCGCCGGTCACCGCCTTCTGGAGGTCGGCGCCTTCGAGGATGACGTTCGGCGACTTGCCGCCGAGCTCCTGGCTGACGCGCTTGACGGTCGGCGCGGCGCGCTTGGCCACGTCGATGCCGGCGCGGGTCGAGCCGGTGAAGGAGATCATGTCGATATCGGGATGCTCGCTCATGGCGGCACCGACCTCGGGCCCGAGGCCGTTGACGAGGTTGAACACGCCCTTGGGCACGCCGGCTTCATGCAGGATCTCGGCGAAGATCAGCGCCGAGGTCGGGGTGAACTCCGACGGCTTGAGGATCATGGTGCAGCCGGCGGCGAGCGCGGGCGCGACCTTGCAGGCGATCTGGTTCAGCGGCCAGTTCCAGGGCGTGATCATGCCGACCACGCCGATCGGCTCGCGCAGCACCATGGCGGTGCCGACCGGCTCCTCGAAATGATAGTTCTTGAGCACGTCGAGCGTGGTCATGAGATGGCCGAGGCCGGCGCCGGCCTGCAGCTTTTCCGCCATCGGCAGCGGTGCGCCCATTTCGTCGGAGACGGCGGCGCCGATCTCCTTGAGACGGCCCTTGTAGATCTCGATGATCTTCGACAGCAGCGCGACGCGCTCGTCGCGGCTGGTCTGTGAGAAGGTGGCAAAGGCGCGCTTGGCGGCGGCGACGGCCTTGTCCACGTCGGCCTTGGAGCCCAGCGCAACCTCGTACATCGCCTCTTCCGTCGCCGGATTGACCACGGCGGTGGACTTCTTGACGGCGGGATCGACCCAGGCGCCGTCGATGTAGAATTGCATGCGATTGACCATCATTAACCTCTTCTTGGGGCTTGGAGGGGGCGTTTCGGCAGGCATCCTTGCACGAAAGCGCCGGCAATTGAACCCGCCATATGCGGGGCCAGCGTTGCGGCGGACGGAGGTTATATGAGCCGATGGCGGGAGCGTGGCAAGGCTCTCACGGCCGTCATTCCGGGGCGCGACAAAGTCGCGAGCCCGGAATCCATTTCACCACGTGGCCTGACGCCCGATGGATTCCGGGCTCGCGCTTCGCGCGCCCCGGAATGACAGCGGGGTTACCTCAGCTACACCGCCATCTTCCGGTGCAGCACGGGCGCGCCGGTGGTGAGGCTTTCGGCCGCATCGATGATCGCATTCGCATCGATGCCGTAGTGCCGATAAAGGTCCGCGATGCTGCCGGTCTGGCCGAACTGCTCGACGCCGAGTGCCTCGACGCGGTGGCCGCGGACGCTGCCGAGCCAGCCCAGCGCGGAGGGATGACCGTCGATCACGGTCACGATGCCGCAGTCGCGCGCCAGCGGCGCCAGCAGCTTTTCGATGTGGCTGAGATGCTGCACGCCGCGGCGGTCGCGCCGCAATTTTCGCGCGGCGGTCCAACCGGCGTGGAGACGATCCGCCGAGGTGATCGCGAGCAGGCCGACGTCGCGGCGGCTCTCGCCGATGAAGCCGGTGGCCTCGATCGCCTCCGGCGCGACTGCGCCGGTATAGGCGATCACGACTTCGGCATTCGGGCCCGGCTTGCGCAGCCAATAGGCGCCGTCGGTGATGCCCTGCCTCAGTTCCGGCGTCATGATCCGCTGCGCCTGCTCGATGCTGCGCGTGGAAAGGCGCAAATAAACCGAGCCGCCCTCGCCCGCCTCGCGCTGCATGTGCTCAAAACCGAACGCCATGATCACGGCGAGCTCGTCCACGAAGGCCGGCTCGAACGAGGCGAGCCCGTCCTGCGCCATGCCGATCAGCGGCGTCGCGATCGACTGGTGCGCGCCGCCCTCCGGCGCGAGCGTGATGCCTGATGGCGTCGCCGCCACCATGAAGCGGGCGTCCTGGTAGCAGGCATAGTTCAGCGCATCGAGCCCGCGCTCGATGAAGGGATCGTAGAGCGTGCCGACGGGCAGCAGCCGCTCGCCGTTGATCTGGTGCGACAGGCCGAGCGCGGAGAGCATGATGAACAGGTTCATCTCGGCGATGCCGAGCTCGAGATGCTGGCCCTTGGGCGAGGCGTCCCAATTGTAAGTGGACGGAATTTTCTCGCTGCGGAATAAATCCGCCTTCTCGGCGCGCGCGAACAGGCCGCGGCGGTTCACCCAGGGACCGAGATTGGTGGAAACAGTGACGTCGGGCGAGGTCGTGACGATACGCCTCGCCAGCTCGCTGTCGCTGCGGGCGATCTCGTTCAGCACGAGGCCAAAGCCCTGTTGGGTCGACATCTGCGGCGACGGCTTGAAGGCCAGCTGCTGCGGCACCTCAACGACGGGCGCCGTCAGCCGGCGGCCGTCCTGGTTGAACGGCACACGCGAGAGGAAAGCCTCGAGCTCGGCCGCATCCTGCGACAACCCTTCGAACTTGTCCCATTCATGTCCGAGCCGGATGTTCTGGCTGTCGCGATACTTCTCCATCTGCGCGACCGTCATCAGGCCGGCGTGGTTGTCCTTGTGGCCCTGGAACGGCAGGCCGACACCCTTGATGGTATAGGCGATGAAGCAGACCGGGCGATCGTGATCGATGGAATCGAACGCCTCGAGCATGCTCGCCATATCGTGGCCGCCGAGGTTCGACATCAACGCGAGCAGCTCCTCGTCGTTGCGCCTGTCGATCAGCTTCGTGATCGGGCCCTGGTCGCCGATCTCGTCGTGCAGATGCTTGCGGAAGGCCGCACCGCCCTGGAAGCACAGCGCCGCATAGAGTGCGTTCGGGCAATTGTCGATCCAGCGCTTGAGCGCCTCGCCGCCCGCTTCCGCAAACGCTTCGCGCATCAGGCGGCCGTATTTCACGATCACCACGTCCCAGCCGAAATTGCGGAACATGGTCTCGAACTTTTCCCAGAGCCCCTCGCGAACGACGGCGTCGAGCGACTGCCTGTTATAGTCGACCACCCACCAGGTGTTGCGCAGGCCGTGCTTCCAGCCCTCCGCCAGGGCCTCGAAGATGTTGCCCTCGTCCATCTCGGCGTCGCCGACGAGCGCAATCATCCGCCCTTCGCGGCGGTCCTTCATCCAGCCATGCGCCTTGACGTAGTCCTGCACAAGCGAAGAGAACAGCGTCTGCGCGACGCCGAGGCCGACCGAGCCGGTGGAGAAATCGACGTCGTCGACGTCCTTGGTGCGCGAGGGATAGGACTGCGCGCCCTTGAAGCCGCGAAAGTTCTCCAGCTTCTCGCGACTCTGCCGGCCGAACAGATACTGGATGGCGTGGAAGACCGGGCTCGCATGCGGCTTCACCGCAACGCGATCCTCGGGGCGCAGCACGTGGAAGTACAGCGCGGACATGATGGTCGCGAGCGAGGCGGAGGAGGCCTGGTGGCCGCCGACCTTGAGGCCGTCCGCATTGGCGCGAATGTGGTTGGCGTGGTGGATGGTCCAGGACGACAGCCACAGCGCCTTGCGGGCGAGCGCAGTCAGGGTGTCGAGGCGAGCGGGGTCAACGGGCATGGCGATGCTCCGGGAAACAAGCCCCGATCATACCCCTGCGGGCCGCGCCAAACTTCTCAATTTTTCGCGCCATACCGGCCAGGATTGGGATATTTTACCAATCAGACCCTTCCTGACCCAGGTTCCATCCCAATGCCAGAGCTCGACGCCATCGACCGCAAAATCCTCAGCCACCTCCAGAACGACAGCCGGATGACCATGCAGGAGCTTGCCGACAAGGTCGGACTCTCCGTCTCACCCTGCCATCGCCGGGTCAAGCTGCTGGAAGAGCGCGGCGTGATCTCGCGCTATATCGCGACCGTGGACCAGAAGGCACTCGGCCTGCATGTCAGCGTGTTCATCTCGATCAAGCTGGCGCGGCAGAAGGAGGAGGACCTCAACCGCTTCGCCCGCGCGATCTCGAAATGGGACGAGGTGCTGGAATGCTATCTGATGACCGGCAATCGCGACTACCTGCTCCGCGTCGTCGCCGCCGACCTCGCCTCCTACGAGACGTTCCTCAAGACCAAGCTGACCCGGCTCGACGGCATCGCCTCGATCGAGTCGAGCTTTGCGCTGAGCCAGGTGAAGTATTCGATCGCGCTGCCGGTGTGACCTGCGTCAACGGGATCGCATGTCACATGGACGCAACAAACCCCGCCGATGGTCGTTGTGACTGGTATCCGAGCCGAGAGAAGGACCCATGACCGCATCCGATCGAAAATCCCAGGCCTCCAAGCGCGAGCGCATCATCCGGGAAATGGCAGACGATCTCGACGAGGAACTGGAGATGGAGCTGGATGATACCCGTCTCGACGAGCTCCTCGACGAGGCCGGAACGCTGAAAGCGACGGTTGATCGCAGGCTCTATTTCCGGGAACTGCTTCGCCTCCAGGGTGAGCTCGTCAAGCTCCAGGACTGGGTGCAGAGCGAGAAGAAGAAGGTCGTGGTGCTGTTCGAGGGCCGCGACTCCGCCGGCAAGGGCGGCGTGATCAAGCGCATCACCCAGCGACTCAATCCCCGCATCTGCCGCGTCGCGGCGCTTCCGGCGCCGAACGAACGCGAGCGCACGCAATGGTATTTCCAGCGCTACGTCGCGCACCTGCCGGCCGGCGGCGAGATCGTGCTGTTCGACCGCAGCTGGTACAACCGCGCCGGCGTCGAGCGCGTGATGGGGTTCTGCTTGGAGGACGAATATCAGGAGTTCTTCAAGTCAGTGCCGGAATTCGAGCGCATGCTGATCCGCTCCGGCATCATCATGGTCAAGTACTGGTTCTCGATCACCGACGACGAGCAGCAGTTCCGCTTCACCATGCGCATCAAGGATCCCCTGAAGCAGTGGAAGCTGAGCCCGATGGACGTCGAGTCCCGCAGTCGCTGGGAGGCGTACACCAAGGCCAAGGAGACGATGCTGGAGCACACGCATCTGCCGGATAGCCCATGGTGGATCGTCGATGCCGTGGACAAGAAGCGCGCCCGGCTCAACTGCATCGCGCATCTATTGACTCAGATCCCGTACCAGGAGGTCGCGCGGGCTCCGGTGACGCTGCCGCCGCGCGTGCGCAACCCCGACTATCAGCGAGGCCCGGTGCCGCCGGAGATGTACGTGCCGGCGAAATATTGACGGCGGTCTCGCAGGTCGGGCAAAGGCGCGTGGCGCCGTGCCCACCATGCGTCCGTGTTTGCGGTGAGAATGGTGGGCACGCTGCGCTTTGCCCACCCTACGCGGCCGTCAACGCCATGGCTGCACGATGATCTTGGTGTGCATCTCCGGATTGGCGAGATCGGCGAAGGCCTTGGCGACGCCGTCGAGGCCAATCTCGGCCGTCACCATCGCCGCGGCATCCACCTGCCCTTCCGCGATCAGCCGCAGTGACGCCGCAAACTCGTCCGGCGTGTAGCCTAGCACGTACTGGACATTGAGCTCCTTCATGATGCCGAGCATGGGCTCGGTTCTGTCGGTCTCCATGCAGACGCCGACCACGACGATGCGCGCGTCCCGCGGCGCGCCTTCGAACACCTGCTGCAGCAGGCCGGGCACGCCAACGCATTCGAAGATGATCGCCGGCTTCAGCGCCGGCAGCATGGCCCGGAACGGCGGTCGCGCCGCCTTCTCCGCCTCCGACATCTGCGCGTGCTCGGCCCAGGTCGCATAGGGCTGCGAGACCCGGGGATCCACCACGACGTCCGCGCCCAGCTTCGCCGCGAGCGCGCGCCGGGCCGGCGAATAGTCCGCGGCGACGATCGGGTGCAGGCTCCTGAGCTTCAGCGCAGCGATCACCGCGAGGCCGACCGGACCGCAGCCGATCACGAGCGGCACCTCGCCGCCGCTGATATTGGCTTTCGCGACGGCGTGGACGCCGACCGCCAGCGGCTCGGTGAGCGCGGCATGCTCCGGCGCAAGACCGTTGGGCACTTCGAGCAGCAGCGCTTCGCTCAGCAGCATCGCCTCGGCATAGCCGCCGATATTGTCGTTGGAATAGCCGATGCCTTCGATGCCCTGCGGCGTCAGCAGCGCCGGCAGCGAGCAGACGCGGGTGCTGGGCTTGAGCTTGCGCTCGGTGCCGGCGCCGTAGTCGACGATTTCGCAGCAGAACTCGTGGCCGAACACGACGTCGCGGCTGAGGTCCATCGGCTTACGCCCGGTCTTCCGCGTCATTTCCACCATGCGATGGGCGTGCTGGCGCGCGTGCAGGTCGGAGCCGCAGATGCCGCAGGCGAGCGTCCTGACCAGCACCTGGCCGGGGCCCGGCTTCGGCTCCGCGATCCGGTCGACGACGATCTCTCCGTTCCTGAAAATCGCGGCTCGCATCCGGCTCCTCCCGTCTTGTTTGGAGCGCTGATACCACGACGCCCGAGGGGCGAACTTGCGTCAGGCGTTCGGGGAGCGCTCTTCCAGCACCAGGAGTTGGGCGCGACGAACACGCTCGCGATGGGCGATGTAGAGGCCGCTGGCGACAATGAAGGCCGCGCCGGTGATGGTGAAGACGTCGGGCACTTCACCGAAGATGAAGAAGCCGAGGATGCTGACCCAGAGCAACTGCGTGTAGGAGAAAGGTGCCAGCACCGAGGCATCGCCATAGCGATAGGCGAGAACGACGATCCACTGGCCTGCGGTCGAGGCGACGCCGATGAAGATGCCGAGCGCGACCGCGGTCCAGGATGGCGTGACCCAGACGAACGGCACCAGCGCGGTCAGGATCGCGAGCCCCGTCAGCGAGGAGTAGGCCATGGTGGTGACGACGGCTTCCCGCCCGCTCATCATGCGCGTGAGGATCAGGGTGCCGGCCCAGCATGCCGCCGAGACCAACGGAAAGAATGCGGCGGGGTGAAACGCGCTGGTGCCCGGACGCAGGATGATCAGCACGCCGATGAGGCCGAGCGCGGTCGCGAGCCAGCGGCGCATGCCGACCTTCTCGCCGAGGAAGACGATCGAAAGCGCCGTGACGAACAGCGGCGCAACGAAGCCGGTGGCGGATGCCTCCGCGATCGGCAGGAAGCCGAGACCCGTGATGAAGAACAGCGAGGAGCCAAGCAGCGCCGCGCCGCGCATCACGTGAAGGCCGGGACGCTTCGTGCGCATCGCATAGAGCGGCGAGGCGGGCAGCATCACCGGCGTGAACAGCAGCGTGAAGGTGAGGAAGCGGATCCAGGTGATCTCGATCGACGGCAGGCTGGTCGACAGATACTTCGCGGTGACGTCGGAACAGCCGAGGAATATCGTCGACAGCAGGACCAGTGCAATCCCTCTGAAGGGATGATCGACGCGCGCAGGCGCGCGGCGAGCCTCCTGCTTCTTCTCCGGAATGGGCATGGGAATACTGTCGAGCCTTGCGGCTGCGGCGGGCGGCGGTGTCACGGCTGGAACCCGGGCAAATGCGAATCGAGAACGCCGGCAACAAACGACAAATGCGCCGCGTTCACAACTTCAGAAAACAGGAGGCCGATATGCGCGGGCCGCCGCGCGCGTCAATGCTCCGTTAATGTTGCCCGTTGTGCACTACAGCATGGGCAGGCCGCGCGGCTTCGGCCCGCGGGGGAACGCGGCATCCAGCGCAGCAATCTCGTCCTTCGTCAGCACGAGATCGCCGGCTGCCGCATTCTCGGCGGCATGCTCCGCAGACGAGGCCTTCGGGATCGCGAACACCGTAGTCGCACGGGTGAGGAAGCTCAGCGCGACCTGACGCGGCGTCACACGACGCGCCTCCGCGATACGGGCCAGCACGGCGCCGCCCTTGCTGCTGCTTGCGGGGAAATCATCATGACCGAACGGCGAGTAGGCAACGACGGCGACGCCGTGCCGCTCGCACCACGGGATCACGGCATGCTCGATCGCGCGTTCCTTGAGATGATAGAGCACCTGGTTGCACGCGATCCGACCCTCGCCCGCAACGTCGAGAATTTCGTCGAGATCGTCCGCGTCGAAGTTGGAGACGCCCCAGGATTTGATCTTGCCTGATTTCACCAGTTCCTCGAACGCAGCGACGGTGTCCTCCAGTGGATAGGAGCCGCGCCAGTGCAAGAGATAGCAGTCGAGCCGGTCGGTCTTGAGCCGCTTCAGCGAGCGCTCGCAAGCGGTGATGGTTCCGTTCCGCGAGGCGTTGCTGGGCAGCACTTTCGAGACGAGGAACACCTCGTCGCGCCGGCCCGCGATCGCATCAGCAATGACGAGCTCGGCATCGCCATACATCTCGGCGGTGTCGATATGGGTCATGCCGAGATCGAGCCCGCGCTGAAGCGCCGCGATCGCGCGCTTGCGGTCGCCATGGTCGAGGTACCACGTGCCCTGCCCGATGACGGAAACGTTGGCGTCGGTCTTGCCGAAGGGGTGCGTGTTCATGTTTATCCCTCAGATGCTCCACTTTAGAGATCGCTGAGGAGGAGCGCGCGGCACCATAGGGGACAATTGAAGGCGCGTCGATTGGTTGCGAGCGTAGCGAAGCAATCCAGAATCTCTCAATGGCAAGGCTCTGAACTGCATCGGTACGCTGGCAATGGCTTTGGAGAGAGCCGGCCTACCCCGCTGCGCCAGCGACCTTCACCTGCTGGATCGACACCGCCCCCGTCGTCGCGATCAGCCGCTTCAGCTCCGGGATGCAGGAGCCGCAATTGGTGCCGGCCTTGAGCTTCTCGCCGATCTCGGCGGCCGTGCGCGCGCCAGTTTCAATCGCGTCGCAGATGGTGCCACGGCCGACACCGAAGCAGGCGCAGACGACCGGGCCGGTCGAACCCGCGCCTTCGCTGGACTTGCCTGACAGCAGCATGCGGCGCTGCTCGTCGGTGACCTGGTCGGCGGCGAATGCACTCTTCACCACCTCCCAATCGCCGGCATCGTGCGCGGGTCCGACGAACAGGCAGGTCTCGATCCGGTCGCCTGCGAACGAGGCGGCGCGATAGACCCCACCGCCGAAATCGCGATATTCGGCGACGTCTTCGCCCGCGACGTTCTCGAGCCAGGCGGGCCAGCGCGCAAGATCGCCGTTGTCCGCGAAGAGATAACCGAAGCCGCCGGCGACCGTGACGCGGGTCCACAACAGGCTCTGCGGCAGATCGACCTGCTTTCGCGACAGCGCGAAGCCGCGGAAGACGAATTCGTAAGGAGCGATCGCGGCCGGCGTCGCTTTCGCCTCCGGCTGGCCCGAGAACGGATCGGTGAAGGACTGCACCAGCGCGCCGACGCGGCCGTGTGAGGCATTCATCGCGCTCCAGTGGATCGGCGCGAACAACACGCCGCGCTGCTGCCGTTCGCTCACGACGGCCTTCAGGATGCACCGGCCGTAATCGGTGGTGATGCGGGCATAGCCGTCGTGCACGATCCCGTATTTGCTGGCATCATCAGGATGGATCTCGACGAACGGCTCGGGCAGATGCGCGCCCAGCCGCTGGCTCATCCCCGTGCGTGTCATGGTGTGCCACTGGTCGCGGATGCGCCCGGTGTTGAGCCGCAAGGGACGCGACGGACCGGTCTCGCCGCGCAGCGCCGGCACTTCCGGCGCGACGAAGCGGCCCTTGCCATCATTGGTGAAGAAGCCGCCTTGCGCAAAGAAGCGCTCGTCGGGCGTCTGCCCCTCGCGCGCGGGCCACTGCACCGGCTCCAAGGCGTCGAACGCGTCGTCGGTCAGCGACATCAGCGCGCCGATGTCGAAATCGCGGCTGCCGCCGTTCTCGAACGCCGAGAGCGCCGCATGCTCGCGAAAGATATCGGCGGCGGATTTGTAGTTGAAGCTTCCGCCGAAGCCGAGGCGCTTTGCGGTCTCGCTCAAAATCCACCAATCGGGGCGCGCCTCGCCCGGCGCAGGCAGGAACGCCCGCTGGCGCGAGATACGCCGCTCGGAATTGGTCACCGTGCCTGACTTCTCGCCCCAGGCCAGCGCCGGCAGCAGCACATGCGGACCAGCCTCGACCGTGTCGTTGGAGAGCACGTTCTCGGAGACCACGAACAGTTCGAGCTTCTTGAGGGCTTCTCGGACCATGTCGGCGTCCGGCAGCGACACCGCCGGGTTGGTGCCCATCACCCACAGCGCCTTGACCTCGCCGCGGTTGATGGCCTCGAACAATTGCACCGCCTTCAGCCCCTCATGGGTGGCGATGCGCGGCGCCCTCCAGAACCGCCTGACGCGATCGATGTCGGGTGGCGTGAAACCCATATGAGCCGCGAGCATATTGGCGAGGCCGCCGACCTCGCGACCGCCCATCGCATTGGGCTGGCCGGTGAGCGAGAACGGCGAGGCACCGGGCTTGCCGATGCGCCCCGTCGCAAGATGGCAGTTCAGGATGGCGTTGACCTTGTCGGTCCCCTGCGCCGACTGGTTGACCCCTTGCGAATAGAGCGTGACGACCTTCTCGGTGTCACGGAACATCCTGAAGAAGGTGGCGACGTCCTGCTCGGACAGGCCCGTGGCAAGCGCGGTCGCGCCGACGCTGCCGGCGATGTTGCGCGCACGGACCAGCGCGTCGTCGAATCCCGACGTGTTGGAGGCGACGTAGTCCCGATCCAGCGCGCCATTATCGGCGAGATGAACGAACAGGCCGCAGAACAGCGCCGTATCGGTGCCGGGCTTGAGGCCGAGGAAGAGATCGACGTCGCTGGCCGTGTCGGTACGGCGCGGGTCGACCACGATCATGCGGGCGCCGCGCTCCTGCCGGTTCTTCAGCATGCGCTGGAACAGCACGGGATGGCACCAAGCCGCATTCGAGCCGACGAAGACGAGCAAGTCAGCCTGGTCGAGATCCTCGTAGCAGCCGGGCACGGTGTCGGCGCCGAAAGCGCGCCGATGGCCCGCGACCGAGGAGGACATGCAGAGCCGCGAATTGGTATCGACATTGGCCGTGCCGACAAACCCCTTCAGCAGCTTGTTGGCGACGTAATAGTCCTCGGTCAGGAGCTGGCCCGAGAGATAGAACGCCACCGCGTCGGCGCCATCGCGCGCCACGATGTGCTGCATGCGATGGGCGACATGATCGAGCGCGTCGCTCCAGGCGACGCGTTCGAGCACGCCCTTGCAGCGTATCATCGGATAAAGCAGCCGGCCTTCGAGCCCGACGGTCTCGCCGAGCGCCGAACCCTTGGAGCAGAGCCGGCCAAAATTGGCGGGATGATCGGGATCGCCCGCGATCGCCGCGCCGCCCTTGCCGTCGGGCGTCGCCAGCACGCCGCAGCCGACGCCGCAATAGGGGCACGTCGTCTTGGTGGTGCGGAGGTTTGGATCGATCGCCGTCATATCAAGCAGCTTTCGAAGACTGCACGAGCGCGCGGCCGAACATCATGTCGGTGCGGATCGCCGCGACCTTGTCGCGATTGCGGATCAGTTCGAGGTACCAGAGCGCATCGACGGTATCGCCGATCAGCACGGCACCTGTGAGCCGGCCGTCGGCGATCACGAGCTTCTTGTAAGTGCCGCGCCTGCGGTCCGACAGCACGAGACTCTCGCTGCCCTCCCCGCCCATGAAGTCGCCGGCGGAGAACACGCTGACGCCCGAAACCTTCAGGTTGGTCGAGACCACGCTTCCTTGATAGGCGGCAGAACGGCCGGCGAGATGCCGCGCCAGCACGCGCGCCTGCTCATAGGCCGGCTCGACCAGGCCATAGCAGGTACCGCGATGTTCGGCGCATTCGCCGAGAGCGAAGATGTCGGACGAGGAGGTCTGCATGACGTCGTTGACCACGACGCCGCGATTGACCGCAATTCCCGCTTCTTTCGCCAGCGAGACGTTCGGCTTGATGCCGGCAGCGAAGATCACGGCGTCGGCCTCGATCCGGCTGCCGTCGGCGAGCTCGACGGCCTCGACGTGACCATCGCCATGGATGCGGGCAGTCGAGGCGTTGAGCAGGATGCGGATGCCCTTGCGTTCGACCAGCGTCTTCAGCAGATCGGCGGCGGGTGCATCGAGCTGGCGCTCCATCAGCCGGTCCATGAGATGCAGCAGCGTCACCGTCGCGCCGGCCTTGGCGAGACCGTAGGCCGCTTCAAGGCCAAGCAGGCCGCCCCCGACCACGACGACGCGCTTCTTCGCCGCCGCGAGCGTCAGCAGCAGGTCGACGTCGCGGGTATCGCGGAAGGTGTGCACGCCGGCAAGATCGGCGCCCGGCACGTTGAGCCGCAGCGGCGTCGAGCCGGTGGCGAGGATGAGCTTGGAATACTCCATGCTCTCCTCGCCTTCGATCTTCAGCTCGCGGCGACCGGTGTCGATCTCGGTGACGCGATAGCCGTAGCGGACCGTGACGCCGCGGTGGCGCCACCACTCGGCGGGCCGGAGCTCGATCTCGTGCGAGCCGGTCTCGCCGGCCAGCACGGAGGAGAGCAGCACGCGGTTGTAAGCGAGCCGCGGCTCTTCGCCGATCACGGCGACGGCGTAGCGGCCGAGCGCGGTCTTCGCGAGCTCGTCGACCAGACGCGCGGCCGCCATACCGTTACCGACGATGACGAGCGGTTCACTCACAAGGCATCTCCTATTCGGCGGCCTGCGACTGTGCGCCATAGGCCTCGGAAATCATGTAGCCGGACAGCACGCCGTATGCGTCGGTCCAGGCCTTGGCGAGTTCGGGCGTCCAGGCATCGCCAAGACCCTTCTCCAGGGTCCAGAGCAAGGCGGCGCCGACGACGGGGTAGTGCTCGGCCTTGGCGCCGTAGGCGACGTGGCGCTTGGCGAGCGCGGAGGCTGCGGGAAGAACCGAGTTCAGGTTCGAGAGACCGCCGACGACGGCAGCGAGCATCCCCATCAGCTTCTTGCGCTGCTCGGTCATGTCCTCGGGAAACATCGCGCGTACCGACGGCGCCACCTCGAAAAGGCGATCGTAGAACATCACCGCAGCCTGCTCCGATATCGGCGCAACCTTGGAAAAGCTCTGCTGGATGAGGGTGACCTGTTCTGGCGTCATGATGTTCTCCTGTCTGTTTCGGTCTGCCTTTGTCCGCGCCATTGCGGAAAAAGTTCATGAGTCAAACGTCATCAGAGAGACTTCTCCCCGCGTACGGGGAAAAGCGACATTCGTGCCAAGTGGTCACGTTCACACACGCGCCTCGGTGAGGCTTGGCGCGACTTCACGCCGTCGATCATCGGGGCACGTGCATGTTGTTTGCGTCGAAAGCTTCGTTTACGCGGCCTCGACGAAGCGGTGACGCTCGTAGAGGAATTCGAGCACGCGCTGGCGGCACTTCAGATAGGTGCCGTTGGTCGCGAGCTCGAGCCGCTTGCGCGGCCGCGCCAGCGGCACCTCCAGCACCTCGCCGATGCGCGCGCTCGGCCCGTTCGTCATCATCACGATGCGGTCGGACAGCAACACGGCCTCGTCGACGTCGTGGGTGATCATCAGAATGGTGTTGCCGAGCTTCTGGTGCAGCGCCATCACGGAGTCCTGCAAGTGGGCGCGGGTCAGCGCGTCGAGCGCACCGAACGGCTCATCGAGCAGCAGCACTTTCGGCTCCATGGCGAGCGCCCGCGCGATGCCGACGCGCTGCTTCATGCCGCCGGAGATCTCGGAAGGACGCTTGTCCCTGGCATGGGCCATCTGCACGAGGTTGAGATTGTGCATCACCCAGGCGTCGCGTTCGGCGCGGGACTTGGTCCTGGCGAAAACCTTGTCGACGCCGAGCTTGACGTTCTCGTAGACGGTCAGCCACGGCAGCAGGCTGTGGTTCTGGAACACCACGGCACGGTCGGGCCCCGGCGAGTTCACCTCCCGGTTCTCCAGCAGCACGCCCCCGGTGGTGGCGCCCGTCAGCCCTGCGATGATGTTGAGCAGGGTCGACTTGCCGCAGCCGGAATGACCGATGATGGAGACGTATTCGCCCTTCTCGATCGTGAGGTTGATGTCCTTCAGCACCTCCGTGGTGGCGGCGCCGCGGGTGAAGACCTTGTCGATGTGGTCGAGCTTCAGATAGGCGGTCATGTGATCTGCTCCCTCAATTCTGCGCGGTGCCGCGGGTGACGATCTTGCCGAGGCCCGCGATCATGCGGTCCAGCACGAAGCCGACGATGCCGACATAGAACAGCGCCAGGACGATCTCGCTGATATGCGAGGAGTTCCAGGCGTCCCAGATGAAGAAGCCGATGCCGACGCCGCCGATCAGCATTTCCGCCGCGACGATCGCAAGCCACGACAGACCGATGCCGATGCGAAGGCCCGTGAAGATGTAGGGCGCCGCCGCCGGGATCATGATCTTTGCGAAGAATTCGAGCGGATTGAGTTGCACGACGGCCGCGACGTTGCGGTAATCCTGCGGAATGTTGCGGATGCCGACAGCGGTGTTGATGATGATCGGCCAGATCGAGGTGATGAAGATGACGAAGATCGCCGAGGGCTGGCCGTCGCGGAACGCCGCGAGCGACAGCGGCAGCCAGGCGAGCGGCGGAATGGTGCGCAGCACCTGGAACAACGGATCGAGCCCGCGCATCGCCCAGACCGACTGCCCGACCAGCACGCCGAGCGCGATGCCCGCGATGGCCGAGAGGGAATAGCCGAAGGCGACGCGCTGGAGACTGGCGGAAAGGTGCCAGAACAGGCCCTTGTCGATGCCGCCATTGTCGAAGAACGGATCGAGGATCAGCTCCCTGGTGTCCGTGAACACCTTCGACGGCGGCGGCAGCGCCGAGCCGGCGCGGCGGCAGACCAACTCCCACACCAGCGTGAGCAGCGCGATCACGACCAGCGGCGGGATCACGCGCACGGCCGTCTCCCGTGCCATGCGCGCATAGGCTTCGGCGCGTGGGGGACGCCTTGGCGTCATCGCGACGACCGGCGCGGAGCTGGCCGCGGGCTTCGCGGTTTCAATCTCGATCTTGGCGGCAGTCATGTTCATCGCAATCTCTCTCCGGCTTCAAGGGACGATGCGGCCGCCCACAGGCGGCCGCTGGCTCCATCAGACTTCGACGCGCTTGATCGCGAGCGACTTGAGATAGGCAGCCGGATTTTCCGGATCGAACACCTTGCCGTCGAAGAAGGTCTCCTTGCCGCGCGAGGTGGAGGCCGGGATGTCGGCAGCCGCAACACCGAGGGTCTTGGCCGCGTCGCGCCACATGTCCTCGCGATTGACCTTCCCGATCAGTGCCTTGCTGTCGAAGCCGGCTTCATATTTGCCCCAACGGATGTCCTCGGTCATGAACCAGAGGTCATGACTCCGGAACGGATAGGAAGCATGATCGCGCCAGTACTTCATGATGTGCGGCGAGTTCTCGACGATCTTGCCGGGAATGCCGTAGTCGAACTTGCCTTTGGCGCGGTCGGCGATGTCTTCGACCGGACAGTTGATCCACTGGCGCTTCGCCATGATGGTGGCGAGCTCTGCCTTGTTCTCCATCTTGTCGGCCCATTGTTGGGCCTCCATCACGGCCATGAGGATCGCTTTCGCGGCCTTGGGATTCTTGTCGACCCAGGCCGCGCGCATGCCGAGCGACTTCTCTGGGTGCTTGCTCCAGATTTCGCCGGTGTTGACGGCGGTGTAGCCGATGCCCTGATGGACAAGCTGCCCGGGCCATGGTTCGCCGACGCAGAAGGCGTCCATGGTGCCGACCTTCATGTTGGCCACCATCTGAGGCGGCGGCACCGTGATGGTCTCGACGTCCTTGTCGGGATCGATTCCGCCGGCGGCGAGCCAATAGCGGATCCAGAGGTCATGCGTGCCGCCAGGAAAGGTCATCGCGACTTTCACTGACTTGCCGTCGGCCTTCTTCTTCTCGAAGGCGGCCTTGAGCGCCGAGGCATCCGCGCCGACCTTGAGGTCGGCATATTCCTTGGCGACCGAGATGCATTGAGCATCGAGATTGAGCCGCGCCAGGATGTACATCGGGGTCGGCTGGTTGTTCTGCGTCACCTTGCCGGCCGAGATCAGATAAGGCATCGGGGTGAGGATATGCGCGCCGTCGATGCCGTTGCCTTCGGAGCCGAGCACGAGGTTGTCGCGCGTGGTGCCCCAGGAGGCCTGCTTCTGCACGTCGGTGTCGGGCATGCCGTATTTGGCGAACAGGCCCTTGTCCTTGGCGACGAACAGCGGGCCAGCATCGCTCAGCGCAATGAAGCCGAGCTTGGCGCCCTTGACTTCGGGACCTGCGTCCTGCGCGAAGGCGCCGGCGGGGAAGTTCAGTTTTGCTGCGGCGAGAAGCGCGGCGGTGGAGCCGGTGGCTTTCAACAGTTGACGGCGGCTGAGGCCAGTCGTTTCCGAGGGCCGGCGGGTGCGCTTGGTCATAGGCTGTGTCGTCCTTTGCGTCTGTGCGGAATGATTTGCGGCTGTGCGCGCGAGCGGCCCGTCCGTCCGTGGCGCCGTTTTGGCGCATGCGAACGCGCGACGGGGGGACCCCCGTCTGGCGGCGTCAGCAAATCGGATGAGAATTCTCGCGGGACGGCTTCAATGGCGTCGGCTTGGAACCATTCAAGCTTCATGCCAAGCCAGGCGCTAAAAAAAGGCTCAATGAATCAATCGATTAAGCGAGGCGCACCAGATTGTCGCAGGCGAGTTCCGCATGCAAAATTTGCGACTTGCACATTGCTTGTGCGGCGCACAAAGCTTGTGCAGAAGCTCAAGCAACAGGCCGCGATGGCGCTCAAATCGCATCTGATGAAATGCCATCATATTGAACTTATTCATATTTTTGACGAGTCGCATCGGCACGCAATTTGCATCGTACTCACCGTCAACGAAGACTGCGGCTTGCCGCATTGTTGCAGCCTCTGGCGGCTGCACCCCGGAAGCTCAAATGCTTCGCGGCCTTCCCGGCTTTAAAGTCCTCGTGACGCGATTCCCAAGGCTTCCAGACTTTCCATAACCCGTGCGCGGCAGGGCTGCCCGCACAGCCGATGACGTTCGCCGCGCTCTCCGGAGCGTGTCGAAACTCTCACCTATGAAGCAAAAGGAAGCATCGATGTCGTATCTCGCGCCTTCGGAATTCGTCACCAAGATGGTGGATGCGGGCGAGTCCAAGATTTTCATGTCCACCCGGGATACCATCATCCGAGCCTACATGGCGGGTGCCATCCTGGCCCTGGCGGCCTGGTTCGCCGTCACCATCACGGTGAACACGGGCCAGCCGCTGGTCGGCGCGCTGCTGTTCCCGGTCGGCTTCTGTATGCTCTATCTGCTGGGCTTCGACCTCCTGACCGGCGTGTTCGTGCTCTCGCCGCTCGCCCTGATCGACAAGCGTCCGGGCGTCACGGTCGGCGGCGTGCTGCGCAACTGGGGCCTCGTCTTCGTCGGCAACTTCGCCGGCGCCTTCACCGTGGCCTTCATGATGGCCTTCGTCACAACCTTCGGCTTCACCCAGGCCCCCGACAAGGTCGGAGCGGCGATCGGCAACATCGGTGAAGGCCGGACGCTCGGCTATGCCGCGCACGGCGCGGCCGGCATGGCGACGTTGTTCATGCGCGGCATGCTCTGCAACTGGATGGTCTCGACCGGCGTCGTCGGCGCCATGATCTCGACCTCGGTCCCCGGCAAGGTCATCGCGATGTGGATGCCGATCCTGGTTTTCTTCTACATGGTGTTCGAGCATTCCGTCGTGAACATGTTCCTGTTCCCCTCCGGGCTGCTGCTCGGCGCGAAGTTCTCGATCATGGATTATCTGATCTGGAACGAGATCCCGACCGTGCTCGGCAATCTCGTCGGCGGCCTCGCCTTCACCGGCATGACGCTCTATGCCACGCACGTGATGACCCTGCCGAAGCGCCAGGCCGGCAAGACGACGCGGCCGCGCGTTGCGGCCTGATCAAACCCGTCTCGACAGGGGAGCCTCGCCCGGCCAGGGTGAGGCTCCCGTCTCCTGGTTATGACGATGAGCCCCGGTCTCCAGATCTCGGTCGGCCAGCATTCCGACAAGGGTCGCAAGCCCATCAACCAGGATTTTCACGGCGTCCTGATTCCGCAGGAGCCGCTGCTCAGCCTGAAGGGCGTCGCCGCCGTCCTCGCCGACGGCATCTCCTCCAGCACGGTGAGCCAGATCGCCAGCGAGTCGGCGGTCAAGAGCTTCCTGATGGACTATTACTGCACGTCGGAATCCTGGACGGTGAAGACCTCCGCCCGCCGCGTGCTGGACGCGACCAATTCCTGGCTGCACGCGCAGACGCGCAAGAGCCAATATGCCTATGACCGCGACAAGGGCTATGTCTGCACCCTCAGCGCCATGGTCATCAAGGCGACCACCGCGCACATCTTCCATGTCGGCGATTGCCGCATCTACCGCGTCGCGGGCAAGGCGCTCGAGCAGCTGACCGACGATCACCGCATCATCGTGTCGTCCGAGCAGACCTATCTCGGCCGCGCGCTCGGCATCAATCCGCAGCTCGAGATCGACTACCAGGCGTTCGAGGTCGAGGCCGGCGACATCTTTCTGCTGGCAACCGACGGCGCGTACGAATTCGTCGACGCACGCTTCGTCACGAGCGCGCTGAATGAGCATGCGGGCGATCTCGACGCGGCGGCGAAGGCCATCGTCGAGGAAGCCTACCGGCGCGGCAGCGACGACAACATCACCGTCCAGGTCCTGCGCATCGATGCGGTGCCGCAGCGCGAGCCGGCTGGCATCTTCAATCAAACCGCACAATTGCCGCTTCCGCCGCTACCTGAGCCGCGTGCGATCTTCGACGGCTACCGGATCGTTCGCGAAATTCACGGCAGCAGCCGCAGCCACATCTATCTTGCCGTCGATGTGGAGACGGGAGAGCCGGTCGCGCTCAAGCTGCCGTCGGTCGACCTGCGCGACAATGCCGCGTACCTGAAGCGCTTTTTGATGGAGGAGTGGATCGCGCGCCGCATCGACAGTCCGCACGTGCTGAAGCCGCTGTCACAGTCGAGGCGGCGCGGCTATCTCTACGTCGCGACCGAATTCGTCGAGGGGCAGACCCTGAAGCAGTGGATGGTCGACAATCCGCGCCCCGATCTCGAAACCGTCCGCGGGTTGGTCGAGCAGATCGCGGCGGGCCTGCGCGCCTTCCATCGCATGGAGATGCTGCACCAGGACCTCAGGCCCGACAACATCCTGATCGACAAGACCGGCACCGCCAAGATCATCGACTTCGGATCGGTCAGGGTGGCAGGGGTCGCCGAAGCGGCGCCGCCGGACGAGGTCGACGAAATCCTGGGAACGATGCAGTACACGGCGCCGGAGTATTTTCTTGGACAGGGCGGCTCGCCGCGCTCCGACATGTTTTCGCTGGCCGTGATCTGCTACCAGATGCTGACGGGAAAGCTGCCCTACGGCACACAGATCGCCAGGATCCGGCGCAAGGCGGACGTGCGAAGGCTCCAGTATCGCCCGGCGGACGAGAACCGTAGCGTGCCGGCCTGGGTCGACGGCGCGCTCAGGCGCGCGCTGCATCCCGATCCCTACAAGCGACACGAGGACCTGTCCGAATTCGTCTTCGAGCTTCGCACGCCCAACCCGGCCTATCTCGACACGCGAATGACGCCGCTCCTGGAGCGCAACCCGCTGATGTTCTGGAAGGTGACGTCGGCGGCGCTCGCCTGCGCGGTCATCGTGCTGCTGGCTATGCTGCATGCGCGCTAGTGTGCGCTCATGAGGCGCACACGTAAGCGTCTGGCGGCTAAACGGACATCTGCGGCTGGGTCGGCGCACAGTCGCTCCTTACCTCCGAGCGGTCATGGCAAGGTGCCGTCCCGCCCCAGCCCACTTAATACATCCTAGCGTAGAGTTCGTCGGCCATACGCAACCATTTATTAGTATCCTTGCGTGCAGATAGCATTCAACTTGTAATTGATTGTGCAGGGGCGTTTTGCGCGTCTTCGCGGGTGTAGAGGCAATGCGCGGCGTCGCTGCGCTGTCGGTGGTCTGCGGACACGCAGTCAGCGCGCGACCCGACATGGTCGGCCCGGGCATTGCCGAAGGCGTCCTCACGATTCTTGCAAGCGGCGTCGACATCTTCTTTGTCATTTCCGGCTTCATCATCGCAACCACGGCGGCGGCGCACCGCGACCCGTTGAGCTTCATCTTCAGACGAGCGCTTCGAATTTATCCGGTCTACTGGCTTGTGTTGCTCGCGGCGCTCGCCAGCTCGTCCTGGATCGATCTGTCGCCGGAGAAACGTCCGCCGCTCGACCTTGGCCTCATCTTCGCGTGGACATATCCGAACTGGTACCTTGGCCCGGCCTGGTCGATTGCCTTCGAATTGCATTTCTATGCCGCAGTTGCGGCCATCCTCGCCATCGCGCCGAACCGGTTGTTCGAACTGCTGTTCGCGGGGCTCGGCATGGTCGTTATTGCCCTCGTACTCCGCCTGCAGCTTGGCATCTATTCCCATCCTCTGGTCCTGGAATTCGGCGCCGGCGTCGGCATCGCCTATCTCCACAGGAACGGTCGATTGCTCTTTTCGCGCCATGTTCTGGCAACTTCAGCCGGCCTGTTCGCTGTCGGCTGGTACTGGATATTCGTGTCCGGATCGGCCGATCCGCAATTCGCGCGCGTGCCAACCTATGGCCTCGCTGCGGGATTGCTCATCCATGCCGTGGTGTCTGCGGAGATCGAAGGGCGGTCCTTTTCGTCGATCCTGCAATGGTTCGGCAAGATTTCGTACTCGCTGTATATCGTCCATTACCTGGTGATAAAATGGATGATCAACTTTACCGAAGTGTGGCTGTTGTCTACGGCCGCGACAATCGTCGCCAGCATTCTGCTCTCCATCGGTCTCGCCTGGGTCTTGCACATCATCATTGAGGCGCCGCTCATCGGATGGGGCCGCAAATGGAGCGCCGACCAACGGACCTCGGTTGCCCAGAGACGGGAGGAAGCCGTGCATCATCCAGCACAGGCCGACTAAGCACTCCGCGCCGGTTCACGCGAGCGGCGATCGCCGCTCTTGGCTGCCAGCTTGTTATCACGCGCGCCGGCGGGGAGCCCTCACGCCGGCTCCGCCGCCTTCACCCCCAGCGGTTTCGGCGCCATGCCGCCACCCGGCTTGAGGTGGAATTCGTAGGTCATCAGGTGCCACTGCCCGTTCGCCTTGGTGCCGTCGGGCATTTCGAGATCGTTGCGCGGCTCGACCCTGGCGATGAGGTCGTCCTTGACGCCGAACACCACGTCGGAATCCAGATATTTGTCGCCACCGATGAAGACGTGCGTGATCAGCGGCTCGTAGCCCTTGGCATTGACCAGAAAATGCACATGCGCCGGGCGCATCGGGTGACGCCCCGTCTGCACGATCATCTCGCCGACCGGACCGTCGGTCGGGATCGGGTAACTGCACGGCAGAATGGTGCGGAAGAAGAAGCGGCCGTCGTCATCGGTGATGAAGCGCGCCCGCGCCGAGGCGCCGACCTCGTCATAGTTCGGCTTCTGGGAATCGTAGAAGCCGTCATCGTCGGCATGCCAGACGTCGACAGGCACGCCGGCAAGCGGCTTGCCGTGGAGGTCGGTCACGCGGCTCTGCACGAACATCTTCTCGCCGGTGAGATTGTGCGGCGAAATGTCGGTGCCGTGCGCGGTCACCTTGTGCTCGCCGACATAGAACGGGCCGAGCACGGTGGTCTGTGTGGCACCCTCGCGGTCGCGGTGGTTGACGGCGTCGACCAGCATGGAGACGCCGAGCACGTCGGACAACAGGATGAACTCCTGGCGGGTGTCGGTGCATTTCTGCCCCGTCCGGGTCAGGAAATCGATGGCGTATTCCCATTCCTCGAAGGTCAGGCCGGTCTTGCTCACGTAATCGTGCAGCGACTTCACCAGTTCCTGCAGCAGGAATTTTGCCCGCGGGTTCGGCGTCTGGTCGAAGCTCCTGATGACGGCTTCGGTGAGTTCGGTCTCGTTGAACTGGGTCATGATGCGTTGCCCTCGCGTTTTTCTCGTCGGCCCGGGCGGGCTTCCTGGAGGCGTTCCGCGGCCGAGCCTACACCAGTCGGCCCGGCCGCGTTAAGCGCAACCGACTTGGAATGGGGCTGCCATTTCGGTATCAACTTTCCGACAAAACGCCCCGGAGGAACTGATGCTCGCCCCCACCCCCGCCTCGCCCGAATCCGTCGGCATGTCCAAGGCCGCGCTCGACCGCGTCGATGCGCATCTGAAGAACCGGTACATCGATGCCGGCCGCTTTCCGGGGACGCAGCTTCTCGTCTACCGCCGCGGCAAGATCGTTCACAACTCGGTGCATGGCTTTGCCGACATCGAGCGCAAGGTGCCGGTGAAGGACGACACCATCTACCGAATCTACTCCATGACCAAGCCGCTCACCAGCGTCGCCTTCATGATGCTGGTCGAGGAAGGCCTCGTCGCGATCGACGAGCCCGTCGCCAAATACATTCCGGAATGGAAGGATCTCGGCGTATTCGTCGCCGGCACCTACCCGGCCTTCCTGACCCGGCCGCCATCCCGGCCGATGTTGATCGTCGACCTGCTGCGCCACACTTCCGGCCTGACCTACGGCTTCCAGCAGCGCTCCAACGTCGATGCCGCCTATCGCAGTGAGAAGATCGGCGAGGTCGAGAAATCAGGCACGCTCCAGACCATGATCGAAGGCCTGGCAAAGATCCCGCTGGAATTCTCGCCGGGCGAATCCTGGAACTACTCCGTCTCAACCGACGTGATCGGCTACCTCGTCGGCAAGATCTCGGGGATGCCGTTCGAGCAGTTTCTCAAGCAGCGAATTCTCGAACCGCTCGGCATGACCGACACCGATTTCCACGTGCCGGCCTCGAAGGCGCATCGCTTCGCCGCCTGCTACTCGGCGGACCCCGGCGGCGGCATGACTTTCCATGCCGGCCAGCGTCGCGAGGGCCTCACACTGCAGGACGATCCGACGACGAGCTCGTTCCTGTCACCACCCTCCTTCATCTCCGGCGGCGGCGGGCTGTGCTCGACGGTCGCCGACTATCTCACCTTCTGCCGCGGCCTGCTCAATGGTGGTGAGCTCGGCGGTGTCAGGCTGATCGGGCCGAAGACGCTGGCGCTGATGACGACGAACCACATCCCGGGCGGCCGCGCGCTGCCGGAGGTGTCGCGCTCGCTGTTCTCCGAAGCCACCTATAACGGCATCGGCTTCGGCCTCGGCTTCGCCGTGACCATGCGTCCGGCCGAGACGCTGATCGCCGGCAGCCCCGGCGAATACAATTGGGGCGGCGCGGCCACGACCTCGTTCTGGATCGATCCGGCCGAGGAGCTGATCACGATCTTCATGACTCAGGTGCTGCCGTCGAGCGCCTATCCGATCCGCCGCGAGCTGCGCAGCATGGTCTACGCGGCCATCACCGAGAGCAATCTGTAAGCGGTGGGATCGATCCCGCGGCCGTCCGCCGCGGGATCGCGACGTCAGCAGTTCATTTCAGCATTTCCGGCACGATCAGACGCGGCAGGAACAGCGACACGCTTGGCCAGACGATGACCGCCGCCAGCACGAGCAGCATCGGGATCAGCATGATCACCGTGTCCTTCAGCGCATAGCGCAGCCGCACGCCGGCGATCGAGCAGGCGATCATCAGACAGAGGCCGTAGGGTGGCGTCACCAGTCCGAAGGCCAGCGATACGATGGAAATGATCGCGAACTGGACCGGATGGAGATCGACCGACTTGGCGAGCGGCTCCAGCACGGTGCCGACGATGATGATCGCCGGTATGGCGTCGAGGAAGCATCCCACCACCAGAAAGCAGAAGGCGATGAAGAAGCCGGCCGCAACGGCGCCCATGCCCCAAGTCGAGACGTTGGCCAGCAGCTCTTGCGGGATCTTGTAATAGGCGAGCAGCCAGCCGAACGCACTTGCGGTGCCGACGCAGAACAGCGCCACGCCGGCGAGACGCCCGGTGTCGAGCAAGGCCTTGTACAATTCGCGTGGCCCCGTCTCGCGGTAGAAGAATGTCGAGAGCGCGACGGAATAGAGCACCGCGACGCAGGCGGACTCGGTCGCGGTGAACCAGCCGAGCAGAATGCCGCCTACGACGATGAAGGGCGTCATCAGCGCCGGTATCGAGCGCCAGATAGCGCATCGCATCTCGGCCCAGCTTGATTTCGGATAGGTGGGGTAGCCCCGGCGCACGGCATAGATGTGCACCGTCGCCATCTGAGCGCCCGCGATCAGCAGGCCCGGCACGATGCCGGCCAGATACATCGCCGCAATCGAGGTCGAGATCAGCCCGCCCCACACAATCATCAGGATCGACGGCGGAATGATGACTGCAAGCACCGCCGACACCGCGGTGATCGCGATGGAGAACGAAAGGTCGTAGCCCTCCTTGTTCTGCGCATCGATGAAGATCTTGGATTGGCTCGCCGCATCGGCGGTGGAGGAGCCTGAGATGCCGGCAAAGAACACCGACAGCACGACGTTGATCTGCGCCAGGGATCCCGGCCAGTGCCCGACCATCGAGCGCGACAGCGTCACGAGGCGATCGGTGATGCCGCCGATGCTCATCAGGTTCGCTGTCAGCAGGAAGAACGGCACCGCGAGCAGGATGAACGAATTGTACGCATTGAATGTCTCCTGCGCGAGCATCATCAGCGACAGGCGCGGCTCGATCAGCAGGATCGGCACACAGGCAAGGCCGAGCGCAAAAGCGACCGGCACGCGCACGATGAGCAGACCGATGAAGCCGCCGAACAGCACCATTGCGGCCTGTCCGGCGGAAAGTACGCTGCCGCTCATCTCTGTGCCCCGACCAGAACGCGCATTTCATCGACGATCTGTTCACCGGCAAAGACGATCCACGTCAGACCGGCAACCGGCCAGGCGACGTGAATCAGCCAGAGCGGCAGATCGGCCAATTCCGACGTCCTGTTCCAGGCAAAACGGGTGAACTCGATGCCGGCGAGCACGAATACCAGCGCCAGCGCCAGCACGCCGAGTCGGGCGAGGATCCGCACCGCGGCCTCCGACCGTCGCGACAGGTCGGGCCACACGTCGACCTCGAAATGCTGCGCCTCCCGGATGCCGACCATGGCCCCGATCATGATCGTCCAGATGAACAGGAAGCGTGCCATTTCCTCGGTCCAGATGTAGGACGGAATGAACGGCGTATAGCGCGAGATGATCTGCAGCGTGACCGGGACTATGAGGATGCCGACACAGGCGGCCAGCAGGAATTCCAGCAGTTTCGCGTAGGCCGCCGTGACGCGACGCCACAGCGAGAGTGTGGACGGGACGGGCATGTCAGACATTGGGACTCCGTGCGGCATCCGCGACGCCCGGGCAGGAAGCGGGGCCTGCCCGGCATGCTGTCGACGGACAGAGCGACCTCAGGCGACGTTGATCTTCTCGAAGATGCCTTCCGCGCCAATTTCCTTGGCGTAGGTGGCTATCACGGGGTCGGCGAGCTTCTTCATGGCGTCCCGTTCCTCGACGGGAACGCGCTTGAGCTTGCCGGCCTTCTCGAGCGTGTCGAGCTTGACGACCTCTTCGCTCGACTCGAGCTGACGGCCGTAATCGCCGGCCTCCTTGCCGGCCTTCATGATCGCGTCCTGCAAATCCTTCGGCAAGGTCTTCAGCGTCTTCACCGAGAAGCAGATCGGCCGGATCGAGACGGCATGCTGGGTCAGGTTGAGATGCGGGGCGACTTCGTAGAACTTCATCGCCTCGACGCCAGCCGCCTCGTTCTCGCCGGCCGAGATCACGCCGTTCTGGATCGCGTTGTAGATTTCGTTGTAGGCGATCACGGTCGGGCTCATGCCGACGGCCGCAAAGGTCTTCGACCAGATCGGCGCGCCCTGCACGCGAACCTTGAGCCCCTTGAGGTCGGCGAGGTTCTTGAGCGGCTTGTTGGCGAAGATGTTGCGGATGCCACCGCCGGCATAACCGATCAGAACGACCTCAGCCTTGGCCGCGACCTCGTCGGCGACCGGCGCCAGGATGTTGGCTTCGACGACCTTGTTCATGTGCTCGATGCCCTTGAACACAAAGGGCGCATCGATGAACGGAGCGGCCTTGGCGAAGGTCGACATGTGAGCCGGCGAGACGATGCCGTAGTCGACCGCCTTGCCCTGCGACATGTACTCGAAATACTGCTTCTCGAGGCCGAGCGACGAATTCTTGTGCAGGGTGAAATTGACGGGCTTGCCGTAGTACTTCTTCACCAGTTCCTCGAACCGGATCAGTGCGCGGTTGAAGGCATGGTCGTCATTGAACTGGACAGCGCCGTTCAGCGTGATCGGGGCTTGCGCCCTGAGGATCGACGGCATTCCGATCGTAGCCGCCGCGCTGGCCGCACCGATACCAGCGAGAAATGTCCTTCGCTTCATCGTCTCCCCTCCCTTTGATGCTCCGCCCCTGTCGCCGGGGCGTGAGCGCAGCCGGTCTACGGCCAGCATTCATGGAGCGTATGAAAAACTGCGGCGGGACGGAAGTCATTTCGCTTGGGCTGGACGTCCTCTTCGTCGCAGAGATCCGCCCGAGCCGCCTGCTGCACTGCCGCGATCTCGATGATCTGACGCCACTCCAGACTGCGTCGCAGAATTTTCGCCGGATCGCTTTGGCCGCGAAAATCGTGGCGCCGGACAACTACTGCCCTTATGGTCCTGCAAAATCACTGTCCGGCGCCGTTGCGCTGGAACCGGGACGCCCACGTTTGCCCAAGCTCACTTTGCCCGTCCGGCTCGCTCTCCTCGTGGCGGGAACGATGTTGCCGCTGATCGTCTTTGCCGTTGGCCTCGCCTATTCCAACTATCGCCACGATCGCAGCGAGGCAACGCGCCGGGTGCTGGAGACGGTGCGAAGTGTCCGCGTCGTGCTCGATTCCGAAGTGCAGCGGGTGACGGGTGGCTTGCAGGTGCTCGCGCTCAGCGAATCCCTGCAAAGCGGTGATTTCGACGGCTTCCGCCGGCTGGCGGCGGGATTCATCAGCCAGTATGGCGAGGACAGCGTTCTTCTGCTGGCCGACAGATCAGGCAAGCAGCTGTTTTCGACCGTTACGACGGCAACAGCGAGTCTGCCGCCGCGCAACAATCGAGAGATCGTCGAGCGGGTATTTACAAGCAGGGCGCCGCAATATTCCGACCTGTTCGTCGGTTCGACCGAGAAACGGCCGATCGTGACCGTGGAAGTTCCCGTGCTTCGGAATGGCGACGTCGCCTATGCGCTCTCCTTCAGTCCGCCGATCGCGATATTCCAGAAATTGGTCGAGCAGCAGCGGCCAAACGATCAATGGACGGTGTCGCTGCTGGATACCAAGGCTCGCGTGTTCGCACGCACACCCAACCCTGCCGAAACGTTCGGCAAGCAGGCTTCCGGCGCACTCTACGATGCGATGTCCCGCACGCCGGAGGCCGCGCTTTCGACCGTTTCGCTCGACGGCGTCGCGCTCTCGTCCGCTTTTACCAGATCGCAGCTGACCGGATGGACGGTCGTGGCCGGCGTCAGCGAGAGCTCGCTGATCGCGCCGCTCTGGCGCGACATCGCGATCACGAGCCTGATCGGCGGCATCCTGCTGCTGGTCGGCCTCACCTTTGCAGTCAGGATGGCGACCACGATCGCGCGCGGCGAGATGCTGCACGATCTCCTGATCGAGGAGCTCAACCATCGCGTCAAGAACACGCTGGCCCTGATGCAGGCGATCGCGGTGCAGACCTTCCGCAGCGCCAGCCGGGACGAGCGGATCAAGTTCGAGGGCCGGCTCGGCGCGCTGGCCGAAGCGCATAATCTGCTGAGTCAGGAAAAATGGGCCGGCTCGGAGCTCCGGGACGTGATCGCCCGCGCGCTTCGGCCGTTCCTGCTGAGCAATCCCGACCGCATCCGCATGGCCGGACCGGCCGTGCCGCTGTCGCCGCGGCTCGCCGTGGTGCTGTCGATGATCGTGCACGAGATTGCCACCAACGCCGCAAAATACGGTGCGCTGTCCAACGAGACCGGCCGGGTGACGCTGGACTGGGAGGTCATCGCGGATGCGCCGAAGCCGCGACTGCGGCTGATCTGGACCGAGACCGGCGGGCCGCCGGTGACGGCACCGGTACAACGCGGCTTCGGCTCGCGCCTGATCGAGCGCAGCGCGCGCGACCAGCTCGACGGTGAGGCAACCGTCGACTTCCTGCCGCGCGGCGTGGTCTGCACGGTGATCTGCACGCTGGACGAAGCGCCCTGATCCGAGCCTTCAAAAACATATATCGCAACGCAGCACGAGCATCCTGCGACAATTGCGCTTGCCCTTCGCCAATCATCCGATGTTAAACATCGGATGATTGCAGCTGCCGGGCGTGGCAGCCAAGACAAATGAACCGGCCGCGACAGGCCGGACGGGAGAAACGTACGAGTGGCAAGAGCGCGCCCGAGCCCCGTCGACAAACTGATCAAGCCCGGCCGCATTCGCGCCGTGCTGACCACGCTCGGCCGCGAGATCGCCCAGGATCTCATCCCCGTCGGGACGACCCTGCCGCCGGAGCCTGAGCTCGAAGCCCGCTTCGGCGTCGGGCGCGGCGTGGTGCGCGAGGCCATCAAGACGCTTGCCGCCAAAGGCCTCGTCAGCGTGCGGCCGCGCCACGGCACGCAGGTGCTGCCTCGCCACGAATGGAGCCTGCTCGACCGCGACGTGCTGAGCTGGCTCGTCGGCCAGGACGAGCCGGACCGCGGCCTTCTGCTGGCGATCCAGGAGGTGCGCTCGATCATTGAACCTGCAGCCGCAGCTCTCGCCGCCGAACGCGCCACCAGGAACGACCGCTGGCGGATCGACACCGCCTTGGCCGCGATGCAGACTGCAAAGGACCAGGCCAGCGCCCTCGCAGCTGACAAGGCATTCCATCTCGCCATCCTGGACGCGACCCACAACCCTGTCCTTCAGGGCTTTCGCGGTGCAATCGATACCATCCTGAGCACCGTCTTCACCGTCGCCGTCGTCAGCCCCGGCGGCTGGTTCAGGGATAATCTGCCGAACCACGTGGCGGCGGCGCGCGCCATCGAGAGCGGCAACCCGGAGAAGGCGCGCGCCGCGATGGAACGGCTGCTGGGCTACACCCGATTGAAGCTTTCGAACCGGAAGACGCCCATCGCCGCGGCGACCCGCAAAGCGGACGGATCGGCCCTGCGCTCACCCAGGAAAGCGAGTCCCAAGAGCAAGAGAAGACGCCATGGACCGTGACACGCAGGGCTCGGCCCAGATACTAGCTCCGCCGGAACCGCGAGGATCGCACACCGACGGAGATATGCGATCGCGCGAGACGTGGTTACCATGTCGGGAATGATCAGCGTGAAATGCCGGCACAGGCATAGCTGAGCGTCAGGGAGGTCAAATGCAGGTGACGGGCAGTCTGAAGGGGCGGTCCTCGCGGCTGATCCGCAGCGTCAATACGCTGGCGGGAGCTGCGATGTTCGTCGCGCCGCTGCTTGCGCTGGTCGCGATCTGGGCGATCGTCGTCCCGCTGTTCAACGTCAATCCACGCGTGTTTCCCTCGGTCGGTTCGGTCGGCGCCGCCGCGCTGGATTCGATCCGCGACGGCACGTTGTTCGCCCATGTCGGCGCAAGCCTCTTGCGCGTCGGCCTGGGCACGCTGATCGGCATCGCCACCGCCGTGCCGCTTGGCATCGCCATGGGGGTCAGCCCGACGGTCGCGGCCTTCCTGACGCCGCTGTTCCGCTTCTTCTCGGTGCTCGCCGGCATTGCCTGGATCCCGATCGCGACGCTGTGGTTCGGGTACGGTTTTGGCGCGATCGTCTTCGTGATCTTCAACGCCGTGTTCTTCGTCGTCGCCTACAACACCCTGCTCGGCGTCAGGACCATTCCACACACGCTGCGCAATGCTGCCGCCTCGCTCGGCGCCGGCCGCTGGGCACTGCTGACCGAAGTGCTGCTGCCGGGCGCGCTCCCCAATATCGTCACCGGCATTCGGACCGGCCTGGGCTTCGCCTGGCGCGGGCTGATCGCCGCCGAGATGATCGCGACCAATGTCGGGCTCGGCTACATGCTGTTCGTCGCACGCGACTTCTATCGCACCGAGGTGATCGTGTTCGGCATGATCGTGATCGGCGTGCTCTGGCTTCTGATCGACCGCCTGCTGCTGGTCCCGCTGGAACGCGCGACCATCGAGCGTTGGGGCATGGTGAGGCGCGCATGAATCTGATGCTGCAAATCTGGGCCGGCTATACCCGCCTGACCCGGCGCTGGCCGGGGATCGCCGCGATCATTCCCTTCATCCCGGTGCTGGCGCTGTGGACGGCGGTCAGCGAAGCCGGATTGTTTCCACGCGCGTTCTTCCCGGGCCCGGCCGACGTCGTACGCGCGTTCTTCACGCTCACCTACAAGGGTATCCTGCCCGACTATCTCCAGGACAGCCTGATCCGGCTCGCGACCGGCGCCGCGGTCGGCATGGCGCTCGGCATTCCCTTAGGGATCCTGATCGGCACCAGCCGCTGGGCGCACCGCATCTGCTGGCCGGTGCTGCTGTTCTTCCAGGCCATCGGCGACATCGCCTGGCTGCCGATCCTTCTGATCTGGTTCGGCTTCGGACTGACGACGATGACCTTCGTCATCGTCTACACCGTGCTGTTCCCGGTCGTGCTCAACACCGTGCTCGGCGTCGAATCCGTGCCGCGCGACATGGCGCGCGCCGCCTTGAGCCTCGGCGCCTCGCGCGCTCGCGTCTTGTGGGAGGTGACGCTGCCTGGCGCACTGCCCAACATCATCACGGGCCTGCGCAACGGGCTCGGCTATGGCTGGCGCGCGCTGATTGCGGTCGAGATGATCGTCGGCACCTCGGGCATCGGCTTCATGATGTTCGATGCCCGCCGCGCCGGCTCGACCGTCGAGATCCTGCTCGGCATGATCATTCTCGGATTGCTCTGGTACATCGTGGACGCCTGGATCCTCGCACCTCTCGAGCGTGCGACCGGCCAGCGTTGGGGATTGGTGACATCATGAAGACGCTTTCGCTGCGCAATCTCGGCAAGACCTATTTCGATCCCTATGCGGGCGCGCATGTCACTGCCGTCCACGACGTCTCGCTCGACGTCGAGCCCGGCGAATTCATTTCGGTGGTCGGTCCCTCCGGCTGCGGCAAGACGACGATTCTGAACATGATCGCCGGCTTCATCCCCTATTCGAAGGGGGACATCCTGCTCGACGGCAAGCCGGTGCACGGGCCCGGCCCCGAGCGCGGCGTCGTGTTCCAGTCGTTCGCGCTGTTTCCATGGAAGACGGTGCTCGACAATGTCGGCTTCGGCCCGAAGATGCGCGGCGTGCCGAAGGCCGAGCGCGACCGCATCGCACGCGAATATCTGGCGCTCGCCGGACTCTCGCACGCGGCGCACCGCTATCCGAACGAGCTCTCCGGCGGCATGCAGCAGCGCGTCGGCGTGGTGCGCGCGCTCGCCAACAACCCCGACGTCCTGCTGATGGACGAGCCCTTCGCCAGCGTCGACGCGCAGACGCGCATGACTCTCCAGGAGGAACTGACGCGCATCTGGCAGGAGCGCAAGCCGACGGTGATCTTCATCACCCATGACGTGCCGGAAGCGGTGTTTCTCGCCAACCGCGTCGTCGTGCTGTCGAAAGGACGCGTTCTCGACCAGATCGCGGTTGATCTTCCGCGCCCCCGCGTCTGGGACGACCTCGTCAAGGACGACCACTTCAAACAGCTCTCCGCGCGCGTGCTGCAGATGGTGCGCGCAGCATGAGCATCGCTTCCGACGTCTTGCGCTCGTCCAAGGGCCGCGTCGTGCTCGGCGTCATTGCCGCATGGGCGCTGTTTCAGCTCTGGCTGACGATCGCGGCGCCGGGAAAGATTTCGCCGGAGCTCACCGGCACGTCGGAAAAGGTGAACGTGCAGATCGAGCTGCCGTTCACGCCGGAGCGCTTCCACGTGCTTGCGTTCCAGCAATATGGACGCGTCTCGGGAACGGACGAGCATTCGATCGAACTACGCGGTGTCAAAAGAACGGACCTCAACGCCGTGGCCCGCCCCTACTGGGTGACGGCGGTGGGGCCGATAAAAGAGGGAGGCTGAGATATGAAACGACTCATGTTGCTTGGATTAGCGCTTCTGGCCGGCATGGTGCCGGCAAGCGCCCAGACCCCGACGAAACTCAAGGCCGGCATGGTCACCGGCATCGACCAGATCGGCCTGCCGATCGCACTCGAGCGCGGCTTCTTCGAAAAGTACGGGCTCGATGTCACGATCGCGCGCCCCTACGCCACCGGCGTCGACGCGCTGAACGCATTGCAGGCCGGCGAGAGCGAAATCGTGCAGGTCGGCGTGCCCATGATCGGCGCCGTCCTGCGCGGCATGGACCTCGTCGCGCTCGGCAATTACAGCGGCAATGCCACCAAGGCCGGCTCCGACGCGACGATGGCGATCATCGCGCGCGAAGGTTCAGGCATCGTCAAGGGCGACCTGTCGACGCTGAAGGGCAAGAAGATCGCGGCCTCCTTCGGCACGATCAACCATCTCTACATCCTGGCGACGCTGGAGAAAGCCGGGCTGAAGCCCGACGACGTGACGCTGGTCAATACGCCGCCGCCGGACATGACCGTGGCCCTGCTCGCCAAGGGCATCGATGCGTTCTCGGGCTGGGATCCCTGGCCGATCGTCGCGGGCAAGGACGTGCCGGGCGCCGTCGAGATCATCCGTGGCGGAGACGTGATCTCCTATATCGGCTTCAACGTCGCGCTCCGGCCCTGGGTGCAGGCCAATGGCGAGACGATCGAGAAATTCCTCGCGGCCGTCTCCGAGGCCGACCAATGGATGCGCAAGAACCCGAAACAGGCGGCGCAGGTTGCCACGCGCTGGATTCCGGGACTCAAGCAGGAGGTCGCCGAGGCTGCGATGCAGTTCAACATCCAGCAGGCGGACCGCCGCCTGTCGGCTAACAACTACCGCGCGCTCTGGAGCGCCGAGGAACGGCTCTCGCGGCTCGGCATCCTCAAGTCCACCTTCGACGTCAATGCGCATATCGAGCCGAAGCACATTCTCAAGGTCATGAAGGACCGTCCCGAACTGTTCGCCGATCTGCCGCCGATCCCGGAGACGGCGGCTATAACGCCGGGCTACGTGTTCAAGCCTTGAGCCGGCTGCAAACGGGGACCGGCGCGCTCAGCGCGCCGGTCTAACCGATCGTCTGCAGCGCCGGAAAGGTCTCGAGCAGCCAGATGCTCACATTGGTCACGGCGCCGGTGAGAAAGCCGATGCCCGTGATCACCATCAGGACGCCCATCGCGCGCTCGACATTGACGAGGTGGCCCTTCATGCGCGCGAACAGCGCGGAGAACTGTTCGATCATCAGCGCGGCAATCAGGAACGGGATGCCGAGGCCCGCGGAATAGACCGCGAGCAGGCCGGCGCCCTTCGCCACCGTGGCTTCCGCCGCGGCGATCGAGAGGATCGCGGCGAGGATCGGGCCGATGCAAGGTGTCCAGCCGAAGGCAAAAGCGAGGCCCATGATATAGGCGCCCCAGAGGCCGACCGGCTTCGGGATCGGCAGCCGTCCCTCGCGCATCAGCAGGCCGACGCGCGTCAGGCCGAGGAAATGCAGGCCCATGATGATGATGACGATGCCGGCGAGGATCGACAGTTCCGCCGACCAGGCCCGGATCAGCCCGCCGATCAGCGAGGCACTGGCGCCGAGCGCCACGAAGATCGTCGAAAACCCGAGCACGAACAGGAGCGCCGACATCAGGATCGCGCGCTTGGAGGCAGCGACCGGCTCGTCGCTTTCGACATGCTCGATCGTGGCGCCCGTCAGGTAAATCAGATAGGGCGGAACCAGAGGCAGGACGCAAGGCGAGAGGAAGCTGACGAGTCCGGCAATCAGCGCCGCCGGGATCGAAACGTTTTGCATGATGCAGTCGGAGCCATCTCAGGCACCGGTGCGGCGCGCTGGAATGCGCCCGCGGCCCGGAGCCGAACCGGCTCTGGTGTAGCCGATGGCTGGGAATGCGCAACAGAGGCGCACAAAACCAAGGCTCCTCCCGATGCCATCCGTGATCACAGATGCGGCATCGGGACGCGCACAAACCTCGCCAAAAAGCGAGATTCGGCGGCGCGGCTACTTCACCACGCGGAGCAGCGGACGCCGGGGCTGGTCCTGCGTCTGCTTGGAAGGGGTCGGCGGAACGCTCGCAGCGCTCCGCAGCATTTCGTCGCACAGCGCCTTCAGATCGGCACTGTCAATTCCTTTGAGTTTCATCCGCACGTCCAGGATGACGATGGACAGCATCTCGGCCGACTCACGGCTGTTGCACTCGTTGAGAACCCTGCGGCACTCCTCGAGCGTTTCCAGCACGGACTGCAACTGTTCGTCTGAATGCGACACCGGCGTTCTTTCCGTTAATTCGGCCTGCGAGACGTATGGTTGACGCCCTCTTCGGTCCCCATGAAGGGCCAAAGATAGCATGAGGGTACTTCGCCTCCGAACCTGATTTCAGTGTGCTTCTGCCGTGAAATCGCAGCTCCGGCCGCTGCCGCGCAGCGACCATGGGGGTTGCCGAAATGGTCCGGGAGCAAACGCCCCACGCGGTGCGATTGATCCATCAAGAGCGATGGCATCCGCTCTCGTCGAGAAACTTTCAATGCGGCCAGCGCCGGCAACTCCGCAGTAATTCCACGGCTCGCAACGGAACTCACGCCACACCCCCCTTAGCCGAGCCGATAGTCTGCCCGATTCCCAACCCGCGACAGCATCCCAATACCGCCCCACAAGCAGTAAGGATGACGTTCAAAACTCGTCATTCCCCAACCCGTCGAGGTTGTGGTTTGCGCCAGATTCTGCCAGTTTAGCAATCCGAAGGGACTTGTATGCACTCCTTGGCGGAAAGGGGCGTTCCTCTGGCGGAACGCCCAAAGACAAATCTCAGCGGCCTCTCGGATTGGGATGCGGCCCGCATATTTCTGGAAGTCGTCCGATGCGGTAGTTTCCGCTCGGCGGCCGAGCGCTTGTCGCTGTCGATCAACGCCGTGCGCCGGCGGATCGACGATTTCGAGCGCCAGACCGGCACCACGCTGTTCACCCGCGACGTTCACGGCACCCATCTGACCGATGAGGGCGCCCTGGTGGTCTCCGCCGTCGAGCGCATGGAAGCGGCCACCTTCGACGTGCTGCGCGCCAGCGATTCGATGGCCAACGCCCTGTCCGGCGAGGTCCGCGTCGCCGTCACCGAGGGGCTCGGCACGTTCTGGCTGGCTCCGCGCCTCGTCGAATTCCAGCAGGCCTATCCGAAGATCCTGGTCGACCTGCATTGCGCGATGCGCTCGGCCGACGTCTCGCGCCACGAAGCCGACGTCGCCATCCATCTGTCGCGTCCCTCCGCGCTGGACATCAAATTGGTGCGGCTCGGCCGCATGCACCTGATGTTCTGGGCCTCCGAGAAATACATCGCGAAGCATGGCGCGTCGCGCTCGGCCGCGGAATTGATCAAGCATCGCCTGGTGCTGCAATTCGCCGACCAGATCGCCGCCAAGGAATCCTTCGAGAGCTTCTTCCCGGGCGTTTCGGAACGTGACCTTCTGGTCATGAAGACGAACGTCTCGAGCGCCAACTATTGGGCCGTCGCGAATGGCGCCGGCATCGGCGTATTCCCGAGCTACGCCATTGCGCTTGGCGGGAAACTGATTCCACTGGAGGTCGAGCTCAACCGGCCGCTGGATATCTGGTTGTCCTACCACCCCGGTAGCGGCCGAATTCCGCGCGTGCGGCACATGATTGACTGGCTGATCGAGGCTTTCAATCCGGCCCGCTTCCCGTGGTTTAAGGAAGAGTTCGTGCACCCGCATGAATTCAAGGACTCGTACATGGGCGAACCCCTGACCCAGCTCTTCGGGGGATTTTCAACCGAAGAACAAAGGTGAAGACAGAGATGAAAGCAGCGGCGAAAAGAATGAAGCAGCGCAGCGCCGGGAAGCCGGACATCGAGCTTGGCAAGCGAATCCGTCTGCGGCGCGTCGAGATGAAGATCTCGCAGGCCGAACTCGGTGAGAAGCTCGGCGTCAGCTTCCAGCAGGTTCAGAAATACGAGAAGGGCGTCAATCGCGTCGGCGCTGCACGGCTTCAGCAGATTGCCTCCGCCCTCGATGTGCCCGTGACCTTCTTCTACGACGGCGACAACAAGGCCCGCGAGGTCGAGAGCCTGCTCTTCCTGGACTCGGCGTTCAGCCTGCGCCTGCTGCGCGCCTACAGCAAGATCAAGGACCAGACGGTGCAGCGTCAGCTCGTCTCGCTGATGGAATCGATCGCGGCGAACGAGAGCTGAGGCCGATCGACGGCCTGGCCTTTACGGCCGATGTTCAATCCGCTGCGTCACGGGGGCGCAGCCGGATTGAACGAATCGGATGAGTTGTATCTGTGCCCGCGCGCTTGCGCGCGGTCTGTCCCGGAGGCGGCCTGGCCGCCCCTTCGTCTTGGCAGCTTGCCGCAATCCGTTGAGCCCCCGCGCCATGCAATCGCAGCACGGGCGGATGCAAGCTCGCCTCCCCTGCGCCGGTTGACCGCGGCGGCGGCGACGCCGCACATTGCGCCTCGCCAACGACCAGCGAGCGCGCGATGCCCGACATTCTCAGCACGACCGGAACACCTTACGCCGACGGCAAGATCCTCAAGCACGCGGCCGGCGGCGTCGGCGTGGTCACCTTCAACAATCCCGACAAGCGCAACGCGATGTCGCTGGAGATGTGGGAGGGATTTGGCGAAGCGCTGACGGCCTTGCGCGACGACGACACCGTGCGCGTCGTCATCCTGCGCGGCGCCGGCGGCAAGGCGTTCGTGTCGGGCGCCGACATCAGCCAGTTCGAAAAGACGCGGCACAATGCAGCGGCGTCCGAGGAGTACGGGAGGCGCAGCGCTGCCCAGCGCGCGTTGCTCGCCGACTATCCCAAGCCGACCATCGCCTGCATCGACGGCTACTGCCTCGGCGGCGGCATGCAGGTCGCGATGCTCGCTGACATCCGCCTTGCCTCGCATGGTAGCCAGTTCGGCATCCCCGCAGCCAAGCTCGGCATTGCCTATGGCTATGACGGCCTGCGGCATCTGGTGTCGCTGGTCGGCCCGTCCTGGGCCCGGCTTCTGATGTACACCGGCATGCGCATCGATGCGACGGAAGCGCTGCGCATTGGCCTCGTCGAGCGCCTGTTCCCGGTCGACGAGCTCTGGGGCGAGACCATGACGATCGCCGAGACGATCTCGCAGAACGCCCCACTCGCGATCAAGGCCGCAAAGATCACCATCGCTCAGGTGCTGAGGGACGAAGGCGCGCGCGACATGGAGGCGATCAAGGCGATCGGCAATGCCTGCATGGACTCGGAGGATTTCCGCGAGGGCCGGCAGGCCTTCATGGAGAAGCGCAAGCCGCAGTTTACGGGGAAATAGCTTCCAGGCTGCGACTAGGCAGCAACCCCGCCAGCGGACGTCTTGTCGACGTGAACCTTGCGTTTGGCGTCATACGCATCTTGCTCCGCCGCTGAAACCTTGCCGTCCTCGTTGGCATCGGCACTGTCATAGGTCTTACTGCCACTGCTAGACGACGAAGACCCGCCGGATGTTGAGCCGCTGGATACCGCACCGCTGTCGGTAGTTGATGCAGTAGAGCTATCCGAGGATGCGCCGCCTCCCGTGCTGGACGCCTGAGCGTCGATCAACACACTCATCACACCGCTGCTGACCTGACCCGACGAGCTGGCTCCAGATGAGCTTGCGCTGGCTTCCGTTTTCGCGCTGGCTGCCATTCCCGAGGATGCATCGCTTGCGCTTTGCGCGGCCGATGTGTCGCTTGCCGTCGCGCTCGTTTTTAGCAGCGAGATCAGCGCGCTCGCTGTGGTCGAAGAACTCGCTCCAGAGACCGACATTTGTTTCTCCTAGAAACAATCTACACAAATAGAAACAGCCCCTGCCGGCTGCCTCGACCATATAGCGTTCGGAGCTTAAATATCAGTGTCGCGCACTCTCTGATGCCCGATAACCGCACTTGGCGGGCGCCCAAGCTCCGTCTGGATCGGGGCCATCCCTCGCCCGTTCTGACGGGGCGAGGGAGCCGTGCGATTACTCTCAGAGCGCCCCAAGCACCGCTTTCGCGATGTCGGCGGTGCCGTTGCTGCCGCCGAATTCCATCGGCTTGATGCCGGCAGCGTAGATCTTGTCCACAGCGCGCTCTATGGTTTCGCCCGCCTCGGCCGCGCTCTCCACGCCGTGCTTGTCGGCGAGCCAGTCCAGCATCATCGCCGCGGACAGGATCATGCCGGTCGGATTGGCCTTGCCCTGCCCCATGATGTCCGGCGCGGTGCCGTGGCACGGCTGGAACACCGCGTACTTGTCGCCGATATCGGCCGACGGTGCCATGCCGAGGCCGCCGATCAGGCTCGCGGTGATGTCGGAGACGATGTCGCCGAACATGTTCTCCATCACCATCACGTCGAAATCCCAGGGACGCTTCACCAGCATCGCCGAGCAGGCATCGACATAGAGCCGGTCGGTCTTCACCTCGGGATGCTTCTTGGCGATCTCGTCGAAGATGCCACGGAAGAACGCGAACGCCTTGAACACGTTCGCCTTGTCGACACAGGTGAGTGCGCCCGGCTTGCCACGCGCCTTGCGCCGCTCGGCGAGGCGGAACGAGAACTCGAACAGGCGCTCGGACGTCTTGCGCGTGATCACCATGGTCTCGCGCGCATCCTCATGGGTGACGACGCCCTTGCCCATCGAGGCGAACAGGCCCTCGGTGGATTCCCGGATCACGACGAGATCGATGCCCCGCTGGTCGGCACCGACGATCGGGCTCGGCACGCCGGGAATGAGGCGCGCCGGACGCACGCCGGCATAGAGATCGAAGATGAAGCGCAGCTCGATCTGCGGCGCGATCTCGGTATTGTCGGGATAGCGCACCGACGGCAGGCCGCAGGCGCCCAGCAGAATCGCATCCGCCTCCTCGCACAGCTTGATCGTGCTGTCCGGCATCGATTTGCCGGTGGCGAGATAATTGTTGGCGCCGGCCGGCGCCTCGGTGAAGCGGAAACTCAGGCCGGACTTCTGCTCGACCTTGCGCAGCACCTCGATGGCCGGCGCCATAACTTCGGGGCCGATGCCGTCACCGGCGAGCACGGCAATGTGGAAGGCGTTGTTTGCGGACATGGGTTTCCTGCGTGAAGGGAAGTATTGCCTCATCATTGCGAGGAGCCCTTGCGACGAAGCAATCCAAACTTGCATCTGCGGAGACAGACTGGATTGCTTCGCTACGCTCGCAATGACGGTGGAGAGAGACCTGCTTACGGCGTCAGCACCGTGCGTCCGACCACCGCGCCCTGCTGCAGCTGCAGCAGCGCCTCGTTGGCCTTGGCGAGCGGTTGCCGCGTCACCGGGATCGGCGGCACCTTCTTGCTTCGCACGAGCTCGAGCAATTCCTGCGTCTCACGCAGATTGCCGACATAGCTGCCCTGGATCGTCACCGCCTTGATCGGAATCAGCGGCAGCGCCCAGGTCGCGCCGCCGCCGAACAGGCCGACGATGACGAGCTTGCCACCCTTGGTCAGGCAGTCGAAGCCGAGCTGCGTCGTGGCGGCATTGCCGACGAGGTCGATCACGGCGCGGATCGGGCCGCCTGCCTTCTTGGCAAGCTGCTCCAGCGCATCCGGCGCCTTGGGATCGACGGTCGCGAGCGCGCCGGCCTTCTCCGCCGCCTCGCGCTTCTTCGCGTCGATGTCGACCATGATGGCGCCCTTGCCGCCCATCGCCTTCAACAGCGACAGCGCCATCAGGCCGAGCCCGCCGGCGCCGAACATCACGATCGGTGTGTCGAAATACTGCTCGACCTTCTTCAGCGCGCTGTAGGTCGTGACGCCGGAGCAGGCATAAGGCGCGGTCGTCGCGGGATCGAGCCCCTTCAGATTGAGCAGATAGCGCGGATGCGGCACCAGCATGTGATCGGAATAGCCGCCGTCGCAATAGACGCCGAGCGAGCGCGGCGTCAGGCACATGTTCTCGTCGCCGGCCAGGCACGTGGCGCATTTGCCGCAGCCGATCCAGGGATAGACGAGACCGACGTCGCCGAGCTTGAGATCGCCCTGATCGGTCGGCTTCACGTCGGGACCGAAGGCCAGGATCTCGCCGACCGTCTCGTGGCCCATGGTCAACGGCAGGTTGATGCCGCGGTCCTTCAGCGACAGCGGCTTGCGGCCGTGGCCGAGATCGTAGCCGCCTTCCCAGATATGCAGGTCGCTGTGGCAGACGCCGGCCGCCTTTACCTTGATCAGCACCTGCGTGCCCGACGGCTGCGGCGTCGCTTCGTCGACCTCCTGCAGCGGCGCCTTGAAATCGGCGACTTTGAAACTCTTCATCGGCGTCCTCCGGCATGTTTCTCGTTGTCCCGCACCATGCCATGGCCGGCGAGGCGAGACAAACCCGGGAAGGGTCTTAGTTCAGGCCAGCGGATGGTGGCAAGCCGCGAACCGGCCGATTGTGACCTCGCGCAACTCCGGTATCTCCGCGCTGCATCGCTGATCCGCGCGCGGGCAGCGGGTGCGGAAGCGGCAACCGGACGGCGGTGCAATCGGCGATGGCGGCTCGCCGGGCGCCACGCTTTCGGCGGGACGAACGTCCGGATCGGGCACCGGGATCGCCTGCAACAACAGCCCGGTATAAGGGTGCGCTGGCCTCGCGAACAATTGCTCGGACGGCCCGACCTCGCAGAGCCGGCCGAGATACATCACCGCGACGCGGTCGCTGACCGCTTTGACCACTGCGAGATCATGCGCGATGAACAGAAGGGTCAGGCCGAAGCGCGCCTTCATCTCCTCCAGCAGATTGAGGATCTGCGCACGAATGGAGACGTCAAGCGCCGAGACCGGCTCGTCGCAGACGATGAACTCCGGATCGAGCACGAGCGCACGTGCAATGCAGATGCGCTGGCACTGCCCGCCGGAGAATTCATGCGGCAGGCGACCCGCCACGATATCAGGGTCGAGCCCGACCGCAGAGAGCACCTCGCGCACGCGCCGCTTCCGCTCGGCGATATCCTTGACGCCGGCGATGATCAGCGGCTCGGCCACGATGTCGCCGATGCGGCGGCGCGGATTGAGGGACGCAATCGGGTCCTGGAAGATCAGCTGGACGCGGCGCCGCATTCTCCGCAGCAACTCGCCCTTCATGGCCGTGAGATCCTCGCCATCGAACAGCACACGGCCGGATTTGGCGCGACGCAATTGCAGGATCGCACGTCCCAGCGTCGACTTGCCGCACCCGGACTCGCCGACCAGCCCCAATGTCTCGCCGCGCGCGACCTGAAGGCTGACGCCGGAGACGGCGTGCACCGTTTTGTTGCCGAGACCATATTCGACGACGAGATCCTCGACATTCAGAAGCGGCTCGGGCCGCACGGCAAGCTGCATCATGCGCCGATTCCCTCGGCCATCCGGATCGGATGGAAGCAGGCATAGAGATGCCCGGGCATCTCGGCGCTCTTCAGCTCGGGCTTGCCCTCATGGCAGCGCTCCCCGACATAGCGGCAGCGCGGCGCAAAGGAGCAGCCCTTCATCGGTCGCGTCGGATCGGGTGGGCGGCCGGAGATGGCGGGCAGCGGAGTATGCGGTGCCGTCTCCAGCTTCGGGATCGCCGCCAGCAGAGCCTCGGTGTAGGGCATGTGCATACGCTTGAACAACGCATGCGTCGGTGCGCGCTCCACCACACGGCCCGCATACATCACGGCGACCTCGTCGGCACGGCCGGCGACGACGCCGAGGTCGTGGGTGATGATGATCATCGCCATGTGGCGGCGGCGCTGCTCTCGCGCCAGCAGATCGAGAATCTGCGCCTGGATGGTGACGTCGAGCGCCGTCGTCGGCTCGTCCGCGATCAGCAGTTTCGGCTCGCAAGACAGCGCGATCGCAATTGCTATGCGCTGGCGCATGCCGCCGGAACATTGATGCGGATATTGCGCGAGCCGCTGCTCCGGCGCCGGGATGCCGACGGCAGCGAGCAGCTCAATGCTGCGCTTTCGCGCCGCCGGCGCGTCGAGCTCGAGATGCTCCTGGATCGTCTCCATCAATTGGGTGCCGATGGTCAGCACCGGATTGAGCGACGTCATGGGATCCTGGAACACGACCGCGAGATCGCGCCCGCGCAAGCGCCGCAAGCGTTCCGCATCGAGCCGCACCAGATCCTCGCCGTCGAACATCACGCGGCCGGTGAGCCTTGCCTTTTTCGGCAGCAGCTGAAGCACCGCGCGCGACAGCATGGTCTTGCCGCAACCGGATTCGCCGACGATGCCGAGCGTGCGGCCGGCGTCCAGCGTCAGGTCGACATGATCGACGGCGCGCAAATTGCCTCGCGGGGTCGGCAGCTCGACCGCGACATCCTCGATGGTCAACAGCGGTGCGCTCACAGCGCCCCCTGACGCGGATCCGTCAGCGCCCGCAAGGTGTCGCCGACGAGGTTGAAGGCCAGCACGGTCAGGAACAGCGCGGCCGCCGGCAGGAAGGCGAGCCGCGGCGCGACGTCGAGGCTGTCGCGTCCCTCCCCGATCATGCTGCCCCAGCTCGCCATCGGTGGCGGCACACCGAGGCCGAGAAAGGACAGTGCCCCCTCGACCACGATGGTGACGGCAACGCCGAGCAGGAAGAAGGCGAGCAGCGGCAGGGTCACGTTCGGCAGCAGCTCGCGCAAGAGGATGCGCGCATGGCTGGCACCCAACGCCTCCGCCGCGATCACGAACTCGCGCCGCGCCAGCGTCAACGTCGCCGCCCGCGCCACGCGCATGAAGGCAGGGATGCCGAGCACGCCGAGGATCAAGGTGAGATTGGGGACCGATTGGCCGAGATAGGCCGTCACGGCGAGCGCGAAGATCAGCGGCGGAAAGGCGAGCAGAACGTCCATGCTGCCGACCACCAGCGTCTCGAACCGGCCGCGGAAATAGCCGGCGAGCAGCCCGAGCGCGCCGCCGACGATGAGGCCGATCATCGGCGCGATCAGACCGACGGTCAGCGATACGCGGGCGCCAAAAATCAGGCGGGCGAGCTCATCGCGGCCCAGGCTATCGGTGCCGAGCCAGTGCTCCCAAGAGAACGCGGCGCGGCGCTCCAGCATGTCCATGTCTACAGGGTTCTGGAGCGGCAGCAGCGGAGCGAGGATTGCGAGCGCCAGGATGATCGCGACCCAGCCGCTCGCGAGCCAGAACAGGAAGCCGAGCTTGCGCTTGCCGCGAACGGGCGCGGACGCTGCCTCGTCCTGAATTGACAGCTCAAGCGTGGCCATGGCGGATCCTCGGATCGAGCACGGCGTAGAGCATGTCGACGATGAAGTTCACGATGACGAAGCCGCAGGCGACCAGCAGCACCACGCCCTGGAGGATGACGAGGTCGCGGGTGTAGATCGCGCCGACCAGCAGCCGGCCGATACCGGGCAGTGCGAAGATCGATTCCACGATCAGCGTGCCGCCGAGCAGGCGCCCGATATTGATGCCTGTCACCGTCACCAGCGTCAGCGACGAAGGCTTGAGCGCATGCACGAACAGGATGCGCGATGGCTTGAGGCCTTTGGCCTTGGCCAGCGCGATATAGTCCTCCTGCAAGGTCGCGATCATGTCGGAGCGCAGGACCCGCATGATGCCCGGCCATTCCGCCAGCGCCAATGTCAGCGCCGGCAGGACGAAGAAGCGCAAATTCGCCAGCGGCGCCTCGGTGAACGGCACATAGCCGGTCGCCGGCAGCCAGCGCAGCTCGACCGCGAACAGGTAGATCAAGAGGATCGCGGTCAGGAAAGACGGCATCGACAACATGGCGAAGGCGCCGCCGGTCATGAAGCGGTCGAACGCGCCGCCGGCGCGCGCGGCACAGGCGATCGCGAGCGGCACGCCGATCAAGAGCCCGATCAACTCCGCCATCAGCATCAGCTGGAGCGAAACCGGAATGCGCTCGGCGACCGCCTGGAGCACCGTCTGACCGGTGCGAAACGAGCGGCCGAGATCGCCCTGCAGCACATGACCGAGCCAGCTCAGGTAACGCCACCACAGCGGCTGATCGAGCCCCATGTCGCGTCGCAGCGCCGCAACATTCTCCGGCGTCGCCTGATCGCCGAGGATGACCAAAGCGAGATCGCCCGGCAGCAGCGAAGCGATCAGGAAGGTCAGCAGGGAGACGGCAAGCAGAACCGGCAGGATGGCAAGGAGCCGCCGAACGACGAAGTTCAGCATCGCGCGGTCATTCCAGCCAGGTGCTCGAGACGTCGATCACGCCGTTGTAGATTTTCGGAAAGCCCTTCAGCCTGGCGCTCGACAGCGCGTAATAGGTGTTCTGGAACGTCCAGAACCAGATCGCCTCCTTGTTGATCAGCCGGCTGATCGCGCAATAGTCTTCGATGCGCTGGCGCGGATCGGCGGTGACGCGAGCGTGGTCGAGAAGCCTGTCGAGCTCGGGATTCGAGAATCCGGCGAGCGCCAGCGGGCTGCCGCTGCGGAAGTTCGCGTACATCTGCGGATCGGGATCGGCCAGATCGACGATGCGCCACGGCGTCAGCTGGAATTGGCGGGTGAAGGCGCGCGACGGAATGGTGGCCTGGTCAACCTGCTCGATCTCCATGTTGGCACCGACGCGCTTCCAGAATTGCTGCAGCACTTGGCCGACCATGCGGCCGCGCGGCGTCGCGGTCACCAGCATCTTGAACTCGACCGGCTTGCCGTAATCCTTGATCAGCGCCTTGGCCTTCTCGACGTCGAAGGGCAGCGCACCGTCGTCCTTGCACTTGACCCAGGAGCCGTCGCCATAGGGATTGGTCGCCGGCCGGCTCAGACCGTTGCTGATGGCCTGCGACATTTTCGGACGGTCGATCGCCATTACCAGCGCCTGTCGCACGCGGACGTCGTCGAATGGAGCGACCTTGGTGTTGAAGGCGTAGACCGCCGCGCCCGAGCCCTTGTAGGTGTGCACGGTGAGCTTGGGGTCCTTCTGCGCCTTCATGATGTTGTCGGCGTCGTTCTCGTCGTCCCAGATGATGTCGGCCTCGCCGGATTGCAGCGAGGCGAAGCGCGACTGCGCGTCCGGGAGCGGCTTCAGGATGATGCGATCGAGATAGGGACGGCCCTTGTCCCAGTAATTGGGATTCTTCTCCAGCACCATGCGGTCGCCGGCGGTCCAGGATTTCAGAACGTAGGGACCGGTGCCGACGGGATTGCGGTTGTAGTCGTCGCCCTTGGTCTTCCAGGCCGTCGGAGAATGCACCACATTGTTCTGGCTCTGGATGCTGATCACCGCCGGCAGGTTCACCGCGGGGTCGGTGAGGTTGTAGACGAGGGTGTATTCGTCGGGGGCCAGCACTTCCTTGACGTTGGTGATGTAGAAGGCGCAGCGGCACTTGTTGGCAGGGTCCTTCTGCCGGTCGAAATTCTCCTTGAAGGCCTGCGCATTGAAGGGCGTGCCGTCGTGAAACTTCACGCCCTGGCGCAGCTTGAAGGTCCAGCTCTTGTAATCGTCGGAATGGGTCCAGGACACCGCGAGCTTTGGCGCGGCCTCGCCCTTGTCGTCGAGCGTCGTCAGCGTGTCGAAGATCGCGGCCGCGGCGGTGAAGGTGGAGGTGTCGTAGACGCCGACCTTGAGCGGGTCAAAGCCTGAAATCTCCAGCTCCTGGCCGACGGTGATGCTCCCGCCCGGCTTCTGCGCCTGCGCCGGCGCAGCCAGAGCAAATGCCGCGACAAGGAAAATCGGTGCGCGCTTGCGCGCCGCTGCAGCCGCGTTCGTCATGGTCCCTCCCGGATCCCTCGTCCGATGTTTCGGATCGTTGAATGACCGGGCGAGATTGACCACAAAAGCGGGCCGCGGCAAGAGGCACGCAGGGGAAGTTTCAACCTCCGCATGCGGCGGCGCAATGCTGCTCAGCCTGTCGCAGCTGTTTTGCCTGTCGGAATTGCCGCATCGCTGGCGAGGCCGATCTCGTCGCGGAGCGCATCCGTATGCTCGCCAAGTACGGCTATCGTCTTGCCCGGCGCCGTATCGGCGCCGGACATCCGGAACGGCACGTTGAGCACCCGGAAGGAGCCACCCTCGTCCCGCACCTCGGAGAGCGCCTGCCGATGCGCCAGTTGCGGATCGGCCAGCGCCTCGGACACGGTGCGATAGGCCGAGGCCGGCACCCCGGCGGCACCAAGCGCGAGGAGGCATGCATCGGTCGTGAGCTGACGCGACCAGACTTCGACGTCGTCCATCAGGTCCGCCCAGTTCTCGCGGCGCGCCGCGTAGGTGGAAAAGCGTGGATCGGAGATCCATTCGGGCCGGCCGATCACCCCCATCAAGCCCTGAAACGTCTTCTCGCTGGCGATCGTGATCATGACATAGCCGTTTCCCGTCTCCGTCGGGCCGAACATCGGACGTGGCGGCGGCTTCACGGCGAATTGTGAGTTCTGAAGTTCGATGACGGTCAAGGTCAGCATGGATTCCAGCATGGAGACGTCGATGTGCTGACCGAGCCCGGTGACCGTCCGTTGATAGAGGGCGGAAGCGATGGCCCCGAAGCCGTAGGTGCCGGTGACGACGTCGGCCTGGTAGATGCCGCAATAGTCGGGACGGTTGCGGCCCGGCTGGTAGGCGAGATGCGCCATGTCGTAGCCGGAAGCCGCATGGATCACCGGGGCGTAGGCCGGCAACTCGGCCGAGGGGCCGGTCTGGCCGTAGCCGGAGATCGAGCAGTAGATCAGCCTCGGGTTGACCGGGCGCAGCCTGTCATAGTCGAGCCGCAGCCGGTGCATCACGCCAGGGCGGAAGTTCTCCACGAGGATGTCGGCCGTCGCGGCCAGCCGGCGCACCGCCTCCTGGCCATGCTCGGACTTGAGGTCGAGGACCACGCTCTTCTTGCCGACATTGAGCTGGCCGAACACGGTGCTGCATCCCTTGCGCAAGGGAGGCCGGGTCCGCATCGTCTCCCCGCCGTCGGTCTCGATCTTGATGACCTCGGCGCCCATGTCGGCGAGTATCCGCGTGCAATGGGGACCGGCGATCGTGGTCGAAAAATCCAGGACCCGCAGGCCCGCGAAGGCCTTTGTCGTCGTGTCGTGATGCTCATCTGCTAGCTGCATGCTTGAAGCCCCACCCTTTGGAACCTTCAATGTTCTTTCTTGTTGAAGCGGCGACCCTAGAGGGCGGCGGCTGAGTAGGAAAGTATTTACCGAACAGGCGCACCGCATGGGCGGGCTTGGGAATTCCAGGAAACTGGACCCGTTCTTGCATAGCAGTGAACGGGATCGGAAGAGGGCGGCTGTTCTTGAGGGTCTTGTTCGTCACTACAGAGATGGACGACTTCGTCCGCGTCGGTGGACTGGGCGCCGTTTCCGCCGCCCTTCCCCGTGCACTTCGATCCTTCGCCGATATCCGGATCATGCTGCCCGGCTATCGCGACATCATCGAGCAACTCACGCATATCCAGATCGTCGGCCGCTGTCCTGCATTCGCGGAAATGCCGGCCTGCTCGCTCGGCCGGGCTGCGACCAAGGACGGCCTGCCCGTCTATGTGCTGTTGTGCTCACAGCTCTACGACCGGCCAGGCAACCCCTATGGCGACGAGTCCGGGCGCGACTGGCCGGACAACGACATCCGCTTCGCGCGCTTTGCCTCGGCGGCGGCTGAGCTCGCAATGGGCACGTTGGACACGAATTGGGCAGCGGACCTGATCCATGCCAATGACTGGCCGGCCTCGCTCGTACCGGCCTATCTCGCTTGGCGCGGCGCCAAGCTGCCGTCGATCCTGACCATTCACAACCTCGCCTATCAGGGCCTCTTCCCGAAGGACGCGCTGCGGCGGATCGGCGCCCCCGAGAGCTCCTTCCACATCGACGGCGTCGAATTCTACGACCAGGTCTCCTTCCTCAAGGCGGGCCTCGTCTACGCCTCGCACCTCACCACCGTCAGCGGCACCTATGCGCGCGAGATCACCACGGCCGAATTCGGCTGTGGCCTGGAAGGCCTGCTCCGCCTGCGCTCGGATGCGGCCGAGCTCACCGGCATCCTCAACGGCATCGACGAGAGCTGGGACCCGCGCTCCTGCGCCCAGCTCGCCCAGCAGTTCGGCGCCGGCGACTGGGCCGGCAAGCGGGCCAATGCGGATTATGTGCGCAAGCAGTTCGGGCTTGCGGTCTCGCGCGGCCCCATGTTCGGCATCGTCGCGCGACTCGTGCACCAGAAGGGCATCGACCTCGTGCTTTCGGCGGCGGACGAGATCGTCGACGCCGGCGGGCAGATCGTGGTCACCGGCTCTGGCGAGCCGGCACTCGAGCAGGCCCTGATCGAGGCGCATCGCCGCCGCCCCGACGCCATCGGCGTCGCGATCGGCTTCAACGAGGCCCAGGCTCGCCGCATCTTCGCCGGCAGCGACTTCACGCTGATGCCGTCGCGCTTCGAGCCGTGCGGCCTCAGCCAGATGTATGCCCAGCGCTTCGGCTCGCTGCCGATCGGGCACCAGACCGGCGGCCTCGCCGAGACGATTACCGACGGCGAGACCGGCTTCCTGTTCTCCAAACCCTCGCGCGAATCTTTCCTCGGCGGCGTCCGCCGGGCCTTCTCGGCCTTCATGGCGCACGACCAGCTCGACACCATGCGCCGCAGCGCCATGGGACGATCGTTCTCCTGGAACATCTCGGCCGGCAGCTACAGCGCACTGTACCGCAAGCTGGCGTCGGTCTAGAGCGACGGACTGCGCAACAGAGCCACTGGCCGACGCACTACGCTGTGGGTCAAGCGCGCAGGCACAGACTTATGCTTACCTAGGCACCCCACGGACATCACGCCCATCTTCGATCTTCCCGTTCGCACCCAGGGAAGCCGAGGTCGCCACTTCAGTCATTGTCACCCGCATCCCTCTTCTTCCAAGCAATCAGAAATTCGGACACTGCTCTTGCGGCTTCGTCTGCGCCCCCTTTGGCCGCCACCTCCTCGACGCGCTTGCGAAGTTGTTCGCGATTGAGCACCTTGTCCAGCGAGTCCACGTTCGCGTTGATATTTCGCTTGGCCACTATATCGCCGAAGCTTTGCGACCACGAGTCAGACGTAAAAGCCTTGGCAAAGACGGCAATCATGGCGTCGAGTTTCATTTGCGTGTTCGCCCACTTCTTGACCTCTAGCCCCTCATCAGCGGCGAGATCGCGCCAGCGAAACATGAGATACGCAAGGCGCTTTGACGATGCCAATTCAGTTGACTTGCTTGCGGCGCGGATGCGTTTCAATGCGAGAGCATTCAAAGTCTCAGCATCTGACCTTGTGGTCAGGCAATCCGCTTCCGCGGACGGCTGTTTGCCCTCTCGTGGGTGATAATCGTTGTATGCTGACCTCGCGAAATCGACAAACCACGTCAAGTCTGCCGTCCTGCTGGCCGCCACGAACAACTTCGAGCGTGCTGTAAGGTCGAATCGGCCTCGCGTGAGGCTTCGCAGAAGCCAGTGAATGCGTATCTCGTTGTCGCCGAACGAAAATCCGTGCTCCTTATCAGATTCAACGTCTAGCTCGTTGGCGATCTCAAAGAGAACTTTCAACAGCGGACCGACATCGCTTTCTGCAACTCTCGTGGCATGCAGGTTCAATTCATCCAAGATCAACTTAGCCTTGGTGCTGCCATCACGCCTTATGACGCCAAGCGCGGCGCGCATTGACGATTTCACGAAAGTCTCGTTTGAGGCCTTGGAAATGAGTTCGTCTAGCTCCGCCCGCGATAGAACCTCATCGCCGATCGAGAAGCGGAAATACGAGTCAAAGTGATCTTCGGCGCAAACCAAGCGGTCGCGGCTCCACTTCGTAGCAGAGTCTCCTCCATAGCTCAGGTTACTCCAGGTTGATTCAAGTCTCGGAAACAGTCGCATCAACGACCGCTTCACACGCTCTTTATCCTTTTCTGGCACGGCGTCGAGGAACCGCATGTTCATCTCGCCTTCACTGTCGCGACCAGAGCGGCCATACCTGTCGCCCGTCCCGCATAGATGATCCTTGCTGGAGCGCAGATTTCGATACAACGATGGCCGAAACAGACGGAGTATTTCCATGCCGACAAAATCGGCGCGATCAACCTCGCCGCCTACAGCGGGCCATGTAACGGAAAGAGCGTTGGTGATCCTAATGAGGTCACGGGGCGTGGTAATCTCAGGCGCAATAACCTCATAGAAGATGTTCATAAAACGCACAATTGCCTCTTCAGGAGGCGAGCCGCAGATAGCCCAAATCTGTCGCAGCAACTCGTTATTGAGGTCAACTTGACGAGGACGAGGAATGTCGAAGCCTGCCTGAATGATCTTCTCCAAATAGTGCGGCCCTTCCGACGGATAACGCTCAGAAACAATCGCCTCTGCTAACTCGCGGTCGAACACCAAAAGATAAACGACGTTTGGAAGCCGCCCAACCGACTTGACGAGGCGAAAGATGAGCAACGCTTCGTCAGGCGCGAGTCGGTCGATATCGTCGATCACGATCAGAAATCGCTTATCTTGCTCAGCAAGTGCCCTGGTAAGCTCCCCTTGTAGCTTCTCGACCGTGTCATCCGTCTTGATAAAGTCGGCGACCCATGACATCGCGCTCGACGCTAGGTTGCCAACACCAGCCGTAACTCCGGCAAGGTCTGATCCGGCGCTGACAACCGACCCAGCCTTCAAGAGGCGCGCTCCGATCTTTGGGAGCGCCTTCTTGAATTTGTCTCCGAGGGTCGGGCCTATCCCGGCGTAGAGTTCACGGAAGAACGCAAGAGCGAGGGCTTCTTCACCTCGAAACCACCAGCACGCAAAATTGACAACCGTTAATTCCTCTTTGTCAGTGGCGTCCTTGAGATGATGGAGCACCAGGTTCACTGCGCTACTCTTACCGGATCCCCACGGGCCATTCAGTGCGATCACAGTCCCTTCCGGGGACTTAATCCCGCGGATACTCTTGGCCAATGCTTGCGCAAATGGATCAATACCGAACCTGTCCTGTGCCGGATCGGCAATTGGCCTGTCGTTATGAGAGTGGCTCGATTCCGTCATGCACTCAAAGAGGATCCGTGCTGTTTGCTAATCTGTAAAATTAGGAACGTTGGAGTAAAAAGCAGAACAGCTTGGACGCCGCAGGGGCCTACCGGACAATTGCGTATCGGTCGTCTCAAAGAGTAAGCGGTCTTTCTGTAAGCAGACGAGGCAGGACGGATTGCCGGCAGCGCCTTCACGATCGGCCGCCTTCCGAAAGCGATACCCTTTAACATCGATGGTCTCGCCCCCCAACCTCCGGTGCAGGCGCTTTAAGCGCGCGATCTCCGCTTCCTTTTCCGAGTAAGGTCCGCGATCTTGAGCTTTCATTCTGCCCGGCCAATATCCTTGCCAATTTGCCTGCGAAGCATAGCGCAGCATAGTTGGAGGAGAAAGCTCTATTGATGCGTCCTGACTTGCGCTCTCTCTAAGGTTGCGGTTCAATGCCTGTGAGGGGAAGGCCATTCACTATATCAATGGGATTTGGGCCGACCTGTCCATTTGGTCGCAGGACCCATCGTTTGCCTAATTACTCATGAAATCGATATGACCGAGGCTGAACCACCCACAATCACTCTCGCGCTTCACCCGGACGGCGTCGCTGCTCCCGCGCAAAGAGCTGCACTCGTCTGCAAAGAGATCGTCGACTTGTATTTCGACGCACTATCGAAGACTGACCTCTCCAGGCCTCCACCAGAAGCTCGGACTGCATTCTTACGATTTCGGATTACGGGCCGGCCCGAAATTACTGCCGAGCAGAGGCGCGCCCTTCACGAAAACTGGCTGCTGGCCAGGTGCTTCCAGGATTTAATGAGAGGAGTCATGACCTCACTCCGGGAGGCGCATTTCTTCATTGAGCTATTGTCCACAGAACGTTTGCGAGCCGAGACGGATTCAACGATCGCCGCTGTACTGGAGCCTTTTCGGCGGGCTCGAAAGATGAAATTTCCAGATCTTCTTGCTTCGGTGAACAAGCGCTTAGACGAACCTCTAGCGTTCGCCGAGGCTTATCAATCGATGCAGAATGCCCGAAACTGCCTTGAGCACGCCGATGGACAAGTCGGAACTCGAGATGTCGATGCCGATGGGGTGTTGAAACTTCGCTTTCCACGCATGAAATTCTTCGTGATGAAGGATGGTGAAGAAGTCGAACTGTACGAGAACTTCTATGTGGAAGCGCGAACGGAACTCTCTTTTCGACTGGATGTTCGCGAGCGCATCTTCAGGTTAGGCGAGAGGCTCACGATAAGTGCGATCGACTTCGACGACATTGCATTTGCTTGTCACCAGTTCGGTACGATGTTGGCGCAGAGGCTGCCAAAGGGCCGAAGCCTCACGTCCTCCTCGATAGAAAGAGCGGGATGAGCGGCGCTGAAGAGATTGAATACAACGGGCATCGACTTAGGATCATGCTGCCGATCGGGCACCAGACCGGCGGCCTCGCCGAGACGATCACCGACGGGGAGACCGGCTTCCTGTTCTCCAAACCTTCGCGCGAATCTTTCCTCGGCGGCGTCCGCCGGGCCTTCTCGGCCTTCATGGCGCACGACCAGCTCGACACCATGCGCCGCAGCGCCATGGGACGATCGTTCTCCTGGAAAACATCTCGGCCGGCAGCTACAGCGCACTGTACCGCAAGCTGGCGTCGGTGTGAGGCGCTGCTGTCATTCCGGGGCGCGCCGCTTGGCGCGAGCCCGGAATCCATCGTGCCGCCGGAATGCTCCGAGAAATGGATTCCGGGCTCGCGCTGCGCGCGCCCCGGAATGACCGAGGAATGACGGCGGGCCGTCAACTGCACGGACAACCGACTTCCAAGACTCTACTTCCCGCGCCCCTCCATCTGCGGCCGTCCGATCCAGGCCCTGTTGAGGCAGCGGGTCATCCAGTCGGGCTGCGGTTCGCCCCGCAGCCGCGCCTGCGCTTCCTGGTAGGGGCCGACATAGCGCAGACGATCCGGCAATTTCGGATAGACGCGCCTGATCCATCGCAGTGCATTGTCCGCGGACCGGATATCCCGCGCGTCAAGCTCGAAACCAAAGCCTGCGCGCAAGCGCTCGGGCAGCATCCTCGCCGTGAGCGCGCGATACCATCGCGGTGGCCGCAACCAGGGACGCGCCCCCGTGAAAATCTGCGTGGCGATCTCGCGTGCCGCCGTGCTGACCGTCAGCGTCTCCGACTGCGTCATCTCCGCGGTGTAGGCGGCAAAGCCGGTCCAGTCCGCGGGCAGATCATCCGCCGTCAGCCCGAACAGCGCACCGTACATCCGGCTCTCGGCCCAGTAGCGCTCGCGCTCTTCCGCCGAGAGCGGTGCCAGAACGAGGTCGTGCGCCATCAACGCGGTCTCGACCAGCGTGGCGTGGACCCAGCGCAGCGACGGGATGTCATTGGCGCAATAGCGTGAGCCTGCCGCGAACGGGCCGACGGTCTCGGGCATCTCGCCGACGATCATGTCATGCCGCCGGTGCAATTGCCGCGACGACGACAGCGCCCCATCGAGCGAGCCGAACACCATGGCGAAGACGATGCCGAAGGTGCGATGGAAGCGCCCGATCGGATCGGCCAAGGTCCTGGAATGCTCGGCGATCGCCGCGGCGACCCAGGGGTGAGCCAATTGCAGCAATAGCGCGCGACCGGCGCCAAGAAATATCACGGCCTCACGGTCGATCCGCCACGTCACCGAGCCCGGGCCGAACACGCCGGCAACCGGTCCTGCCGCATGAGCACGGACCTGATCGAGAGCGGCTTCGAGATCATTCCCGGACACCATTGTACGGCCCTGGACTGTGGCGGACGATGAACGATCCGGGAGGCCTGTGGCAATTCGATGAAGAGGGACGCGGTCCCTACTCCGCCGCCATCGGCATCTCGTCCATATGCTCGTGCAGCACCACGCCGGCGAGCGGATCGAATTCGCCGATCCACGGCTTGCGCGCCAGCACCGCCTTCGTATGGGCATAGCCAGCATGCCACCGCCGCGTGATCCCGGACGGACTGAAATCGATATCCTTGGTGTGGGTCTCGCGCTCGAGCTGCGGTGTCAGCAGCCGCACCACATGCATACGGGTCGGGCAACCGTAGCTCGTCAGCTCACGCACGGCGGGATCGTTGCGCTCGCTCTCGGGTAGCCGCGCCGCGAGCTGGTTGATCACATGGCGCAGGCGATGGGCCTGCTGCTGCCGCACGATCTGGCTCGCGATACGGCTGGAATATTGCACGTCCTTGTGCCGGTTCAGCACCTCCGCCATCGTGGTCGGTTCGGGCCCGACGGGATTCCACAGATGCACGGAGAAGATCAGCGAATCCCTGCGTGGATTGTCGTCGAACACCGCTTCCGTCGGCGTGTTCGACAGGATGCCTCCGTCCCAATAGAGCTCACCGTCGATGCGCACGGCGGGGAAAGCCGGTGGCAGTGCGCCCGAAGCCATCACGTGCTTCACCGTCAGCTCACCGTCGCGGCTGTCGAAATAGCGCATTTCGCTGGTGCCGACATGAGCCGCACCAACGGTCAGGCGCGGCGCGCAGCGATTGGCCAGATCGAAATCGACGAGCTCGCTCAGCGTCTTCTCCAGCGGAGCGGTCGAATAATAGCCGGCGTGATCGGCACCCAGCGGAAAGGAATCTCCGGCATGCGCCAGCGGATTGGGCCGGAAGAAACCTGGAATGCCGTGGGTGACGGTCGACCAATAGGCCAGCTTCTCGTTGAAGCCGGGGAACGCGGCGCGCCAGTCCCAGACCGGCTGCTGCTCCATCCGCTTCCAGAACTCCCTCAAGCGCGCGAGCCGTTGCGCCGGCGCGTTGCCCGCGATCAGGCTCGCATTGATCGCGCCGATCGAGGTGCCGATGACCCAGTCCGGCTCTATGCCGGCCTCGTGCAGCGCCTGGTAGACGCCTGCCTGGTACGATCCGAGCGCGCCGCCGCCCTGGAGAACGAGCACGACCTGCCCCGGGATTTCCGCACCTGTGCCCTTGATGCCGTTCATGGTTCGCTCCTGGTGAGCCTGCACCGGTCGAGCTTTCGTCGGACGCGGCGGTATCGTTACGCCCGATCGTTCTAGGAGATCGCGGGGCCTTTTGGAATGCCGTTTGGCTTCCGAGTCCATACGTCCGCGCTATCGTGCCTAACATGTCATTTCCCGCCCCGATCGGCTAGATTTGAGCGGATCTTGCTGGGAGCCGATCCATGGAAATGCACCAGGTCCGCTATTTCCTCGCGGTGGCGCAGCTCTTGAATTTCACGCGCGCGGCCGAGGAATGCAACGTCACGCAGCCGTCGCTGACGCGCGCGATCAAGCAGCTTGAGGCCGAGCTCGGCGGCGACCTGTTCCGCCGCGAACGGCCGGCAGCGCAACTGACCGAGCTCGGTCAGCGCATGCATCCGCTTCTGAAGCAATGCTATGACGCCGCCGTCGGCGCACGCTCGCTCGCCTCCTCGTTCAAGAGCGGCGAGATCGGTGCGCTCCGCATTGCGCTGACACATTCGATCGACCTCGCCTTGCTCATTCCGCACCTCAACGAGATCAAGCGGCAGTTCAACCGGCTCGAGTTTCGCTTCCTGCGCGGCACCAGCCGGGAGGTCGGCGATTTCCTGAAGAAGGGCGAAGCCGAGCTCGGCATCGCGGCCGAGATCGACGAGGCCTGGGACCGTCTCGACGTCTGGCCGCTGTTCACCGAAAGCTTCGAGCTCGTGGTCGGCGACGGACACCGGCTGGCCGGCCGCAGTTCGATCGAACTGGACGATTTGCGATCGGAGCAGCTGTTGAGCCGGACCTTCTGCGAGCACGCGCGCCGCATCGCCGCCAGCCTGCGCGAACACGGCATCGATATCGAGCACGGCCACGAGGTCTCGAACGAGCGCGATTTGATCGAGCTGGTCGAAGCCGACATGGGCGTCGCCATGGTGCCGCACACTTCGCCCGTGCCGGAGCGGCTGACGCGCGCCGCAGTCACGGGGCTGGACGCCCGCCGTACCGTCAACCTTTATGGAGTCGCCGGCCGGCAACGCACGGCCGTCGGCAATGCCGTGATGCGCATGCTGCGCGGCGCCGACTGGCGGGAGATCGCGGGATAGCGCGGACGGCGCCTTCCTTCTCCCCTTGCGGGAGAAGGTGGCGCGAAGTGCCGGATGAGGGGTATCTCTCCACACGGAAAGCTTGGAGGCATACCCCTCACCCAAATGAGTTCGTGTCAGCCGGCGTCGGCGCCCTCTCCCACAAGGGGCGAGGGCACTTCAATATGCATCTCGCTGCTTGCAAGAGCATCATTTATCTGTTCGACAACAAGGGGAGAAAGACGAGCAGCCCGCGCGCAGACCTAGCGTTCCCGGCTGGCGCTCGCCAGCGCTGCGATCAGGTCGTCGATCTCCATGCGTTTACGAAAGTCCGGATCGACGAAGCGGGCTTTGACGATGCCGTCGCGGCCGACCACGAACACGGCGGGGATCGGCAGCATCCAGCCGTCATTGCCGTGGAATTTCGCCATATCCTGATGGGACAACAATTGCTGAATCTCGGCGCCGAGCCAGATCGCGAGATTGAGCGACAGCGCATAGCCATTGTCGAGATCGGTCAGGATCGGAAACGCCGCGCCGGCATCTGACTTGAGCTGCCGCGTATATTCCTGCATCTCCGGCATGATGGCCACGACCTGCGCCCCCATCGCCTTGATGCGATCCAGCGCCTGGACCACCGCGCGGACATTCAGCCGGCAATAGGGACACCAATGGCCGCGGAAGAACATCACCGCGGCCGGGCCGTTCTCCAGCAGCGCGTTCAGCGCGACGAGACGCCCGCTTTCGTCGGGCAGCATGAACGGCGGCATCGGATCGCCCGGACGCGGCGCCGTCTCGCCACCGCCGTTTCCGTTCAATCGCGCGACCAGGCGATCGACGGCCTCGCCATAGGCGGGGAAGACCTTGCGGCTGGCATCGGCATAGGCGCGGAGCTGTTCGCTCAGCGTTCCGTCCATGTCGCGGCAGCGCTGAAAGGCAAGCCTGAGCTGTTCGGCGTCGGCTTCCGCAAGAGACGTCATCTTCTGCTCCGGCGTTCGAGGAACGAATAGTAGTTGCCCGGTCGGGCCGCCCGCAAGGGGGCGGCCGTCGTGCGCACGTCATCAGTTCACGTAGAAATTGCCGGTCGGGTCCAGCCGCCCCGAGGCGGAGTACAGCGTACCCTTGTCCATGAAGAACACCGTGTTCTCCGGCACCTTCTTCGCGTTCTTCATCATGGCCTCGTGGTTCTTCTCGGCCGGCGCCATCGCCATCGCCGACATCTTGCCAGGTCCGCCATAGACGTAGGCCATGCCGGCCTTGAAATCCCAGGCGGCCTCCGAGAGGGCCGAAGTGGCGATGACCGCAAACGCGGCGGTGGCGATCAGGGTCTTGGACAGTGATGTCATGGGATGCTCCTCCGGATTGACGTGAACGCCCGCCAATGGGCGCCTTGCCATCGAACGATGGAAGCGACGCGATCGGAAATGCCGATCCACGATCGGTTCGATAGCCGCCGCCTATCGGCATAGTCCCGGGCTATCGCACCGAGAGCGAAAGGGCATTTGAGGACAAGCAGCGCCTCGAAGACACTTCGGCCACAGCCGGCGACCACCGCGGTTGCGGCCAACACAGGAGAATTCAATGTTCAAGCATCGCACGTTATCCCGGGCGGTCTGGCCCGGCCTTGCGGTCCTCGGCGCACTGACGCTTCCGGCGCAGCAGGTCGTCGCCGGCGAATGCCCGGCCGGCAAGATCAAGCCGAATGCACAGCAGATGGTCGACCACAAAGCCGTCGGCGTCACCGACGTCACGCTCGGGGCGATCGACCTCGGCAAGCAGCCGGCGCATATCGAGGGTCGCGAGCTTCGCTTCCGCAAGCTGACCATCGCGCCCGGCGGCATCGTGCCCCGGCACAGCCACGACGATCGCCCCGCCCTGATCTTCGTGCAGCAGGGCGAGATAGTCGAATACGCCTCCAACTGCGCCGAACCGATCGTGCACAAGGCCGGCGACATCCGCCCCGAAGTGTTCGGCACCTCGCATTGGTGGAAGAACCTCGGCAAGGAGACCGTCATTCTCTATGTCGGCGACGTCCGCAAGGACCCGAACGACCATCACATGTAACTCGCTGCGGCCATCCTTCGAGACGCCCGCTTTGAGCGGGCTCCTCAGGATGAGGACGGAGTGCGCGGCAGCAGCCTCAGCGGGCGCTAATCTCGCTTAGCCTCATCCTGAGGAGACCGCGAAGCGGTCGTCTCGAAGGACGAGGCGCGCGCTCGGGACGGACAAGACGCGAGATGCGATGGCACTGCGTCATTCCGAGTCGCGAAGCCGCACCCGGAATGACTTCAGGCATGAAGGAGCGCCACACCATGACCGATCTTTCCGCCATCAAACCGGGCTCGGTGACGATGGAGGCGCATTCCCCTGGTCCCGTGCTTCGCTCGCTCGTGATCGGCCTCACCGCATTCCTGACCGTCGTCGACCTCTTCGCGACGCAGGCGATCCTGCCCTCGCTGACGCGGCACTACGGCGTCACGCCGGCTGCGATGGGCTTTGCGGTCAACGCCAGCACCTTCGGCATGGCAGTCGCCGGGCTGGTCGTCGGCTTCTTCAGCCCGCACATCAACCGGCGAACCGGCATCCTGCTCAGCCTGGCTCTGCTGGCGATCCCCACCAGCCTGCTGGCGTCCGCGCCAAATCTTGCCGTCTTCACTGCCTTGCGGGTCATCCAGGGCCTCTGCATGGCTTCCGCCTTTGCGCTCACCCTCGCGCATCTCGGCGAGCAATGCAGCGCCATGGACGCCGGCGGTGCCTTTGCCGCCTACATCACCGGCAATGTCGCCAGCAATCTCGTCGGCCGGCTGATCTCGGCGGCTGTCGCCGATGGCTTCGGCCTTGCCTGGAATTTCTATCTGTTCGCAGCGCTGAACCTGGCCGGCGCGGTGTTGGTCTATTTCACCATCGGACGCATGCCGCCGATGCACGAGATGAGGCCCGCGGCATCTCCGCTGGCCGCCAGCATCGCGCATTGGCGCAATCCGCCGCTGCGCGCCGCCTATGGCATCGGCTTCTGCATTCTGTTTGCCTTCATCGGCACCTTCACCTTCGTCAATTTCGTCCTGGTGCGGCCGCCGCTGTCGCTCGGCATGATGGACCTCGGCCTCGTCTATCTCGTGTTCCTGCCCTCGATCGCGACGACGCTGCTGGCGGGGCGGGTCGCCTCGCGCTTCGGAACACGTCCAACGATCTGGGGTTCGCTCGTCGTTGCAGGCATCGGCCTGCCGCTGATGCTGACGACGCAGCTCGCCGAAGTGCTCATCGGAATGGTGCTGGTCGCAGTCGGGACCTTCTTCGCACAGGCGGCGGCGACCGGCTTTGTCGGACAGGCGGCAGCCGACAACCGCGGCGTCGCCAGCGGCACCTATCTCGCCTGCTATTTCTGCGGCGGGCTCATTGGCACGGCCGTGCTCGGCCGTCTGTTCGATGCCTTCGGCTGGCAGACTTGCGTCGCCGGGGTGGGCGCAGCGCTCGTGTTAGCGGCCTTGCTTGCGTGCCGCCTGAGGCCTTAGTGCTTGACCGGCGCTTCCTGCGGCGGCTCATCGTCGGCGATGGCGCGCCAGGCGGCGCCGTCGAGATCGTCGTATTGGCCGCTCCTGAGCGACCAGAGGAAAGCCACGAGACCGGCACCTCCGAGCATCAAAGCCAGCGGGACCAGGATGACCAGGATCTCCATCACACGATCTCCCGCGAGGCGCTGCGGGCGCGCAGCGAGTTCAGCATGACCAGGATCGACGATCCGCTCATGGCGGCCGCCGCAATCAGGGGCGTCACGATGCCGCTGATGGCAACCGGCACTGCCAGGACGTTGTAACCGATCGCAAGCCAGAGGTTCTGCCGCATCAAGCGCAGCGCCTTGCGCGAAGCGTCGATGGCGGCGACGACGGGCGCCAGCGGCCGGCCCAGGAAGACGAGATCGGCAGTGGCCTGGCTGAGATGCGCGGCCGAGATCGGCGACATCGAGACATGGGCTGCCGCCAGCGAAGGCGCGTCGTTCATGCCGTCACCCACCATCAGCACCCTGGCGCCGCGCCGCTTCAATTCCTCGATCCGCGCGATCTTGTCGGCCGGTGTGACACCGGCGCGCCATTCGGGAATGCCGAGCGCATGCGCTGTCGCCTTCACCGCCTGCTCGCGGTCGCCGGAGAGAATCTCGATACCGATGTCGCGCGCCTTCAGCGCAGCAATCACGGCCTGCGCATCCGGGCGAAGGCCCTGGCGGACGGAAAGAAGGAACTTCTCGTTGCCCTTGCTGAAGGCCACGACGGAGGCCTCGGGATCGAGCGTGGTGCCGCCGACCAGCGTCTCGGCATCGCAGAAGGACGGACGGCCGAGACGAAGCTCGACGCCGTCCACCGTTGCGCGGACGCCATGCCCGGCCTCCTCGACCGCGCCGACGATCGGAGACTTCGCACC
>NZ_LSIC01000157.1 GCF_001556045.1 Bradyrhizobium sp. CCH5-F6 | reverse complement strand
CGTGTGTTGGGCTTCACCTGTATGCTGCTGTGCGGTTCTTCCTGCGTGTGCATTTCGCGCAGCGGACCGCGGGTGCCGCCGGCACTCGGCCTTCCCTGCACCCTCTTGGCTTCGAGGGTGGAGAGATCAGGTAAAACTCGGGCGAGTTGAGCCGCGAGGACGAGAAGCCGTGTCCGCGAGTCGAGATGTGTGCTGGGGGATGGCGATGTTGCGCAGTACGCCGTCATTGCGAGGAGCCCTTGCGACGAAGCAATCCAGAATCTCTCCGCGGAGGGATTCTGGATTGCGTCGCTTCGCTCGCAATGACGAGTGGAAGCCGCGCGCTTCACACTCCGCTTTCGTGCCCCGGACGCAGCGCCTCAGGCGAAGCATCGGATCAAACGTGCTGGCCGCCGTTGATGTGGATCTCGGCGCCGTTGACGTAGGATGAGGTCTCCGTGCACAGCACGTAGATGATCTTGGCCACCTCGTCGGGCGTGCCGAGGCGATGCATCGGGATCTGCTGCTCGACGATCTTCTCGGTGCCCGGCGACAGGATCGAGGTGTCGATCTCGCCGGGGGCGATCGCGTTGACGCGCACGCCGACGCGCCCGAAGTCGGAGGCCATCTCGCGCGTCAGCGCGGCAAGGGCGGCCTTCGAAGTCGCGTAGGCGGCGCCCGCGAAGGGGTGCACGCGCGAGCCCGCGATCGAGGTGACGTTCACGACCGAGCCCTTGGCCGCCTTCAATTCCTCGATCAGCCCGCGTGCGATCATGATCGGCGCAAAGAAGTTGACATGGAAGACGTGAGTCCAGGTGTCGAGGTCGGTGTCGACCGAGCCGAGCCGGGAGCCGCCCGGGCCCTTCGGCGAGATCGCGGCGTTGTTGACCAGCGCATGCAGCGTGCCGCCCTCCAACCGGTCGCGGATATCGGAGATCGCGCGCGCAGTGTCCTTGGGATTGCCGAGGTCGACCTGGATGTGGTCCTCAGGGCCCGCGTCCCACGGACAATCCTCCGGGAAAGGATGCCGCGAGCAGGTGATGACGCGCCATCCCGCCGAGGAAAAGCGGATCACGGTGGCGTGGCCGATGCCGCGGCTTGCTCCGGTCAGGAGCAGCGTGCGGCGCGGCGCATTGGACGAATGCGGCATTGACATCTTTCAGGTCGGCCCAAGGCTAATGATCAAGGCTAGAGATCGAGGCTCAAGGATACATCCGCGTCTTGGACCACTTCTGGCCGGCGGCGTCACGGCGAAATTCGATGCGGTCGTGCAGGCGGAATGGGCGGTCGTGCCAGAACTCGATACGCAAGGGCGTGATGCGCCAGCCGCTCCAGCCCGGCGGCCGCGGCACGTCGCCGATGACGTATTTCGCCGCAACCTTGGCGAGGGCTTGTTCGAAAGCGAAGCGGCTCTCCAGCTCTTGCGACTGCTTGCTCGCCCAGGCACCGATCTGGGCCTGCTTGGGACGGGTGGCGAAATAGGCGTCGGCCTCGGCGCCGGTCACCGGCGTCACGTTGCCGCGGATGCGGACCTGACGGCGCAGCGACTTCCAGTGAAAAAGTAAAGCCGCCTTAGGATTTGCGGCGAGTTCGCGGCCCTTCTGGCTGGCGATGTGGCTGTAGAAGACGAAACCCTCGGTATCGAAGCCCTTCATGAGCACCATGCGCACGTCAGGCAGCCCGTCGGGGTCGACGGTTGCGAGCGCCATGGCGTTCGGATCGTTCGGCTCGCTCTTGGTCGCCTCGTTCAGCCAGGTCTCGAACAGCGCAAATGGCTCATCGGCAGCGGTGAAATCACCGGATGTTAAGGGTGTCTGGTGTTTCATCGAGGTCGTGTCGGTCATGTCCGGAGTCCGAGTTGCGTCCCGCGGCCCAAAACGCGTTGTTGTCCGCTACCGCTCTATATAGGGCATGGGGACGCGTTGGCCTATCGGCGATCCGGCCGTCCGGCTTTGTCATGACGGTCATTCTCTTCGGGCTCGGTGCCGGGGGATGCAGCTTTTCCCGCAACGACCAGAAGGCCTACGCCAAGGCGGACGACAGCGACCTCACCGGCTCGATCGCGCGCCCGGCGAAGGACGCCCCGCCGACCGAGACCGATCTTGCCTTCACCCGCAACGCCGCCACCGATGTCCTCAGCAAGGGTGACAAGGATTCCAGCCAGCATTGGGAGAATCCGGAGACCGGGGCGCGCGGCTCGGTGACGCCGATCGCCCAGTCCTATGCCGCCGAGGACGGACGCAAATGCCGCGACTTCCTGGCGAGCTACGTCAATGGCAGCACCGAAAGCTGGCTCCAGGGCGCCGGCTGCCAAAGCAGCCGTGGCCGTTGGGAGATTCATACGCTAAAGCCGTGGCGGAACTAGGTTAGCGCGCGCTCCTAGTTGCAAAAATGCCACTCTCTTCCCACATGACACGCAGGTGGGGCGGGGAGCCCTTTGAACAATTCGATTTTTTGAAGGAGACGTGACGAATGCGCGACCCCTATGAGGTCTTGGGGGTGCCGCGGAGCGCCAGCGCTGCCGCGATCAAAAGCGCCTATCGCAAGCTGGCCAAGAAGCACCATCCCGACAGCAACAAGGATGACCCGAAGGCGGCCGAGCGCTTCGCCGAGATCAACTCGGCGAACGAGATCCTTGGCGACGAGGACAAGCGGAAGCAGTTTGACCGCGGCGAGATCGATGCCGAGGGCAAGCCGCGCTTCCAGGGTTTTCCGGGCGGCGGGGGGCCGCGCGGCCGCGCGGGTCCCGGCGGGTTCGAAAGTTATACGTTCCGTAGCGGCGGTGCAGGCGGCGGTCCGGGCGGTGGCGCGTTCGAGGATATCCTCAACAGCATGTTCGGCGGCGGGACGCGCGGCGCGCGGCCTGGGGCCGGCGGCGGAGCCCAGTTCGAATTCGATACCGGCGGCATCGGGCTGGATCTCGATGTGAATGTTGCCATGTCGATCTCGCTGGAGGAATCGGTCAAGGGCGGCGAGAAGCGCGTCCGGCTGCCGACGGGCAAGGAGCTCAACGTCAAGATTCCGGCTGGCGTCACGGAGGGCCAGCAGATTCGGCTCCGCGGGCAGGGCGAAAGCGCGCAGGGCCATCCGCCCGGCGATCTCCTGATCACCATCAACATCGCGCCGCATCCGTTCTTCAAGGTCGAGGGCGCCGACCTCAGAATCGACCTGCCGGTCACGCTCTACGAGGCGGTGCTCGGCGGCAAGGTCCGCGTGCCTACTCTCGGCAATGCCGTGGAGCTTTCAATCCCGAAGAACACCTCCAGCGGCCGGACCTTCCGCCTCAAGGGCAAGGGCCTGCCGAAAACGGGTGGAACCGGGGATCTCTTCGTCACCGTCAGGATTATGCTACCGGACGGGAACGACGCCGAGCTTGAGGCATTGATGGAGAAATGGCGGGACCAACATCCCTATAATCCGCGCAGCGGACTCGGCTAGGGCGCTATCCGAGGCCCGCTCTACGATCGGAGCATTCTCTTCCCGAACGGATGATGCTCAGGATACGCGCGTGAAGCGCGCATTGCGCTTCGATGTCGGCGTGTAAGACGCGTCGGCCGTCCGGCGGGGCAGCCGACGAAAAGGTGCGGCCTCGAGAGGGGGACCAGCGCGGTACCAAAAACCCCAATCGAGGCCGCCCGCGTCGATCGGCGGATCGAACGCTGCTCATTTTCGCGTGATCATCCGGTGCGATAATGAGACGCGCCGATGTCCTGATTCCAAATTTTCAATGACGGAATCTAGGCACCGTGTCCGGACCGGTTGCTAGCCGCCGGTCTTCTCGGCCTGGTCGTAAACGGCTTGCGCAACTTTGGTCAGCCGCTCGCGGTCACTGCTGCCGCTGACGACGTAGCCGACGCCGCGCTCGGCCCAGAACAGCGCACCATCTTTGTCCGTCTTGGCGTAGCGCATCTGTGTTGCGCCGCTCTCGGTCTTGGCGCTGTAGATCGTGTAACGCTCGCCCGAGGCGCCCTCATACATCAGGAACGACGCGGGACCGTTCGGCCCCGGCAGAAGCCGGCCGCCGACGAGCTTGAGCCCGCTGGCTTCCAGGTTCGGCGCGAACACGGTCCAGCCGCAGCGCCGCGTCAGCCAGGCCTGGAGATGGTCACGCTCATTGCCGCCGACTTCGACGGGGTGGCGGACCTCGACGACATAGAGGCGGTGGGCATCGAGCGCGTCCGCGGTAAAGTTCTGGAAGGTCGAGGGCGCGTTGGCGGTGCCATGCGCGACCCAGCCGGCCGCGCCGCCGGCGACGAAAGCAACCAGCACGGCGGCGGCGGCGCGATACAGCCATTGCCGCGGGCGGCGCTCGAGCCGCTCCAACTCCAGCCGTGCCGGCACCGGCTCCTGGGCGACGGCGTCGTAGCGGGCGTGCAGCATCTCGGCCATGGCGCGCCAGGACTGCACGCGCTCGGCCTCGTCGGGATGGGCGGCAAGCCAGGCCTCGACGTCGGCGCGGCGCTCGACCGGCAACTCGCCGTCGACATAGGCGTGCAATTCGTCCTCGGTCACTGGGATGTTGCGGTCGTTCATATCCGTCGTCTCTGGCTCTGCGGCCCAAAAAATCGTTCGTGGTTCAACTTCGCTCGCGCCCTCGGCAGGCTGCGGGCGCACGATATGCGATGCATCACGCTGTCCTCATTTCACCCGCCTGAGCGCCGGGCGCTCACCCTCCAGCGAGGCTTTGACGTGGGCGCGGGCGCGTGCGAGGCGCGACATCACGGTGCCGATCGGCACGCCCTGGATATCGGCGACCTCGCGATAGCTCATGCCTTCCAGCATCACCAGCAGCAGCACCGAACGTTGTTCCTCCACCAGAGTGGCCAGCGCCTTCTCGATGTCGCGTCCCTCGGCTTCGGTCCCGCTGGCATCCGGGTTGTTCTCGGTCAGCGGCATGAATTGCGGTCGCCTTGCCAGCGAGCGCCGCCGGTTCTTGTTGAGGTTGGTCAGGATAGTATAGAGCCAGCTCCTGACGTCGCCTCCGAGAAACAGCCGCTCCGAGCGTAGCGCGCGTACCAATGTGTCCTGGACCAGATCGTCGGCCGAATCCGCATCGCGCGTGAGCGCGCGGGCGTAGCGCCGCAACGCCGGGATCATGGCTTCCACACTCTGGCGAAACGCATTCATTGCGGTCTTGACGTCCAACGTTCGGCGCGAGCGCCTCAATGATCATAACACCCGATCGGAACGGCTATTCCGGCGCTCGAAACAGCGTTAATGCCGCGTATTAGGACTGTACCGCAGGGGAGGGCTGGTGTACCTCCAGACCTCAACGAGCTCGACGGGACGTTCACAAATGGCGCAGAATTCAGGTCTGATGCAAGGCAAGCGCGGGGTGATCCTCGGCGTAGCCAACAACCGCTCGATTGCCTGGGGCATTGCCAAGGCATGTCACGCCGCCGGCGCCGAGCTCGCCTTCACCTACCAGGGCGACGCTCTGAAGAAGCGCGTCGAGCCGCTGGCCGCGGAGGTCGGCGGCCTCGTGCTCGGCCATTGCGACGTCACTGACGCCGCAACCATCGACGCGGCCTTCGCGGTGCTGAAGGAGAAATGGGGCAAGATCGACTTCCTGGTGCACGCGATCGCCTATGGCGAGCAGCTCGACGGCCGCTACGTCGACACCACGCAGGAGAACTTCTCCAAGTCGATGCTGATCTCCTGTTATTCGTTCACAGCAGTGGCGCAGCGCGCCGAGAAGCTGATGACCGATGGCGGCTCGCTCATCACGCTCAGCTATTATGGTGCCGAGAAGTGGATGCCGCACTACAACGTGATGGGCGTGGCCAAGGCGGCGCTCGAAGCGAGCGTGCGCTATCTCGCCGCCGACCTCGGCGAGAAGAACATCCGCGTCAACGCGATCTCGGCCGGCCCGATCAAGACGCTCGCAGCATCCGGCATCGGCGACTTCCGCTACATCCTGAAGTGGAACGAGAACAATGCGCCGCTGCGGCGCAACGTCTCGACCGAGGACGTCGGCGGCAGCGCATTGTATTTCCTCTCCGACCTCTCGCGCGGCGTTACCGGCGAAGTGCACCATGTCGATTCCGGCTATCACGTGCTCGGCATGAAGCGGCCGGATGCGCCGGACATCTCGCTGGGCGGAAAGGATTAGCCCCAAGCTGGAATGCCCGTGCCCACGATCTACTTCCTTCGCCACGGCGAGACCGAATGGAATGCGCTCGGGCGGCTCCAGGGCACCAAGGACGTCCCGCTGAACGCACGTGGCCGCGGCCAGGCCGTGCACGCGGCTGATGTTCTCTCCGATCTGCTGAGGGGCGACCGCAAGGACAAGGCGGCGCTGCCCTATGTGTCCAGTCCGCTCGGGCGCGCGCGGCAGACCATGGAACTCGTCCGCGGCAAGCTCGCATTGCCGGTTCCCGATTATGCGCTCGACGATCGCCTGCGCGAGATCGGTTACGGCACCTGGGAGGGGCTGACGCTGGCCGAAAGCGAGGCCTCCGATCCGGATGTCTATGCAAGGCGCCTTGCCGACAAATGGACGATCGCGCCCGCGGGCGGCGAGACCTACGCGGCGGTGCAACTGCGCATGCTCGACTGGTACGAGTCGCTTCTGGTCGATACCGTCGCGGTCGCCCATGGCGGCACCTGCCGGGCCTTGATGGTAGCCCTGGGCATCGAGACGCCCGCCAGCGCCGCCGAACTCTTTATCGAGCAGGGCGCCGTCTATGTGTTCCGCGACGGACGGCTGGAAAAGCATAGCTAGAGGGGGCGCCGTCCTTGGGCGGCTGCGGGGTTTGACCCCCGGCCCCCCGCGCGTTACCACACGCCGGAACCGAGCCAGCGAGCAGCGATGTCGTTCAACACCTTCGGCCATATGTTCCGCGTCACCACCTTTGGCGAAAGCCACGGGGTGGCGATCGGCTGCGTGGTCGACGGCTGTCCGCCCATGATCCCGCTCACCGAGGCCGACATCCAGCGGGATCTCGACCGCCGCCGGCCCGGCCAGTCGCGCTTCACCACGCAGCGCCAGGAGCCGGACCAGGTCAAGATCCTGTCCGGCGTGATGGCGCATCCGGAAACGGGGGTGCAGGTGACGACGGGTACGCCTATCGGGCTCCTGATCGAGAACACCGACCAGCGCTCGAAGGACTATTCAGAGATCAAGGACAAGTTTCGGCCCGGTCATGCCGACTTCACCTATGAGGCGAAGTACGGCCTGCGCGATTATCGCGGCGGCGGCCGCTCCTCGGCGCGCGAGACCGCGACGCGGGTGGCCGCCGGCGCCATTGCGCGAAAGGTGCTGCCCGACGTCAGGGTGCGGGGCGCGCTGGTGCAGATGGGCCCGCACAAGATCGACCGCGCCAAATGGGATTGGGACGAGATCGCCAGGAATCCGTTCTTCTGTCCGGACAAGGACAAGGCCGCGTTCTTCGAGACCTATCTCGACGGCATCCGCAAGAGCGGCTCCTCGATCGGTGCGGTGATCGAAATCGTCGCCGAGGGGGTGCCGGCGGGCCTCGGTGCGCCGATCTACGCCAAGCTCGACTCCGATCTCGCTGCCGCGATGATGACCATCAACGCGGTGAAGGGCGTCGAGATCGGCGCCGGGTTCGGCGCAGCCGAGCTCACCGGCGAGGAGAACGCCGACGAGATGCGTACCGGCAATGACGGCACGCGCTTTCTGTCCAACCACGCCGGCGGCGTGCTGGGCGGCATCTCCACCGGACAGCCGGTTGTGGTGCGCTTTGCCGTGAAGCCGACCTCGTCGATCCTTCAGCCGCGCCGTACCGTCGATCGGCAGGGCAGTGACACCGAGATATTCACCAAGGGCCGTCACGATCCATGCGTCGGCATTCGCGCCGTTCCGGTCGGCGAGGCCATGATGGCCTGCGTGCTGGCCGATCACTTTCTGCGCGATCGCGGGCAGGTTGGACGTTGATGTCGCGGTACTAGACTAGCCCACCGCAGCTTGACGGGCCCACCACTTCATCCGCAAATGGGCCATGAACAGTTCCGAGCTCCAGCGCGTCTGCAACTGGCTGATCGACGGTGCCTGGTCGGTTGAGCCGGCCGAGATGATCACCGAATTCTGCGAACGTCTGGTCGCGGCCGGCTCAACCGACCAGGCAC
>NZ_LSIC01000156.1 GCF_001556045.1 Bradyrhizobium sp. CCH5-F6 | reverse complement strand
GGAATGGTGGGCGAGATCATCTCGGAATGCTGGGCGACATCGAGCGGAATCCGCAAGGGACCGGGGGGCAAGCGGAATTGACCCTTCACCTCGATCGAGGAGGTCATACCTGGCGGCCTCGCACGTCGGGCGCGCGTCGTGCCAGCGGGGCAGTACCGCCTTCCGAGTGAAAGCGGTTTTTTCGACTAATAGGCGCGAAAGGGAGGAACAACCCCTTGGTTTCGCGGTTCTTTCGGCGCCGCCGGCCTGAGTGTCGCTGGGCGCCTTCTGGGCCCAGCTAAGCCAAGCAACGCGGCGGTTCGTACCATTTTGCTCTATGGAGGATTTGGATATGAAAGCCACCCGTCTCTTCACTTTGCCGTCCACCAGTCTGACTCACCTTGGTGGGCTCGCGCGGTCGCATCGTCTCTCGGGCAGCCCGTTCCAACTTCAGAACGGCTCTGGCGTTTGAAGGAGGGCAAGTCATGTCAATTGCCTCAGCCCTCCCGGCCATCCATTCGGAAGCCGGGTTATCCCGGTATCTGCAACAGATCCGTAGCTTCCCGATGCTCGAGGCGTCCGAAGAAGCAATGTACGCGAGACGTCTTCGACATTGTGGCGATCGCGAAGCTGCCTACCGCTTGGTAACGAGCCATCTACGGCTCGCCGCCAAGATCGCGCTGAAATATCGGCGCTACGGTTTGCCGATTGCCGACCTGATCTCGGAAGCCAATGTCGGATTGATGCTGGCCGTCAAGCGGTTTGATCCTGAAAAGGGATTCCGCCTCGCCACTTACGCCACGTGGTGGATCAAAGCGTCCGTACAGGAATTCGTCCTGCGGTCCTGGTCACTTGTGAAGCTCGGCACGACGGCCGCACAAAAAAAGCTGTTCTTCAATCTTCGAAAGTTGAAGGCGCGCCTGGGTGCGCCGGACGAAGGGGAGCTTTCGGCTGAACAGGTCAAACAGATCTCTGAGCAACTTCAGGTCAAGGAAGCCGATGTCGTCGAGATGAACGGGCGGATCCGCGGCGACATGACGCTGAACGTTCAGCTTAGCGACGAAGAAGGTGAACAATGGCAGGACAGACTCGCCGACTCCTCTCCTGATCCTGAAACCCTGCTGGTGGAGACCGGAGAGCGTGAACGGCGGAAGGCCGCACTGTCCGAAGCCTTGAGCGCGCTTTCAGCGCGAGAACGCACCATCGTCGAAGCTCGCTATATGGCAGAGGAACAAAGAACACTGGACGATCTTGCTATAACGTTTGGGATCTCTCGTGAGCGAGTTCGCCAGATCGAGCAGCGTGCCTTGAAGCGCATAAAGACGATGATGTGCGCACGCCTGCCCGATCTTCGGGCGGCTTCAGCGAACGCACAATAAAGCGGACCGCGAAAAGGGCTGCACCGGCTGCTGATCGCATGGATCAGCAGCCGGTGCAGATATCAGGTACGATTACTTCAGCCGAAAACTCGCGCTCCTTCCGGCCATCTGATCTTGTTCTTGCAGGCTTAGCCCGCGGCTGTGAGCCTTGGTTGCCGACAAACTGCTTTCCGGCGGCTTCAGTGCTTTGCACAGCTCGCGACAAATCCGCTTCTTTCGCGTGCAGAGAAGCCATCATGCCGAGTAAAGCAGCGAATACCATCAAGGTCCGCATCCCTGATCACCCTCCTTCAACGATGCTCCAATGTGCTGCGTTGCTCCGCGGCCGAGCAACATCTCGGTTTGATGATCTAACTTTTCAACTGTGCAGCGAGCTATTCCGACGCTGATGAGGCTTCGCGCCGCGGGCGCTATCGGTGAGCAGAGTTGGGGCAGAAAATTTGGTCACTTCCTCTTGAAAGTAGAGCCTTGGCTCCTAGGTGGATTTTCGCCCGGGGGCCCTACCGGCGGCATCATCATTCCGGACACCGCGAAGGAGAAGCCGCAGCAGGGCGAGGTTGTCGCCACCGGGCCCGGCGCACGCAACGAAAGGGGCCAACTCGTTCAACTCGACGTCAAGCCAGGCGACCTTGTCCTGTTCGGAAAGTGGTCTGGCACCGAGGTCAAGCTCGCCGGCGAGGAATTCCTGATCATGAAGGAAAGCGACCTTCTGGGTGTCATCGACAAAGCAGACACCGCCAAGAAGGCAGCGTAGCGCGCTGACAGTCATAGAGGGAAGGAGGGTTCAAAATGGCTGCTAAGGACGTCAAATTTGCGACGGAGGCCCGAGAGCGCATGCTGCGGGGCGTCGACACGTTGGCGAATGCCGTAAAGGTCACGCTCGGTCCCAAGGGGCGCAACGTCGTGATCGAGAAATCGTTCGGTGCGCCGCGCATCACCAAGGATGGCGTGACCGTCGCCAAGGAAATCGAACTGGAGGACAAGTTCGAGAACATGGGCGCGCACATGGTGCGCGAGGTCGCCTCAAAGACGAGCGATGCCGCCGGTGACGGCACCACAACGGCCACCGTCCTCGCGCAGGCCATCTTCAAGGAAGGCAGCAAGTCCGTCGCCGCCGGCATGAACCCGATGGACCTGAAGCGCGGCATCGACTTGGCCGTCGACGCCATCGTGTCCGACCTGAAGTCACACGCCAAGAAAATCACCTCGAATGACGAAATCGCGCAGGTGGGTACAATCTCGGCCAATGGCGACACCGAGATCGGTCGCTTCCTGGCCGACGCCATGAACAAGGTCGGCAATGAGGGCGTGATTACGGTCGAGGAGGCCAAGAGCCTGCACACCGAACTCGAAGTGGTTGAGGGTATGCAGTTCGATCGCGGCTACATCTCGCCATATTTCGTCACGAACCCCGAGAAGATGCGCGTCGAGCTCGAGGAACCCTACGTTCTGATTCACGAGAAGAAGCTGTCGGGCTTGCAGACCATGCTGCCGCTGTTGGAGCAGGTGGTTCAGTCCGGTAAGCCGCTCCTGATCATCGCGGAAGACATCGAAGGCGAAGCGCTTGCGACATTGGTCGTCAACAGACTGCGCGGCGGACTGAAGGTCGCGGCGGTGAAGGCGCCCGGTTTTGGCGACCGCCGCAAGGCAATGCTGGAGGATATCGCGATCCTGACCGGCGGCAATGTCATCAGCGAAGACCTCGGCATCAAGCTGGAAAAGGTCACGGTGAAGATGCTTGGCCGCGCCAAGAAGGTGGTCATCGACAAGGACAACACCACCATTGTCGGTGGCGCGGGCGCCAAGAAGGATATCGAGGCTCGCGCCCAGCAAATCAGACTGCAGATCGAGGAAACCACCTCCGACTATGATCGCGAAAAACTGCAGGAGCGGCTGGCGAAGCTTGCCGGAGGCGTTGCGGTGATCCGGGTGGGCGGCGCGACGGAGGTCGAAGTCAAGGAACGCAAGGATCGCGTCGATGATGCGGTGCACGCAACGCGCGCAGCGGTCGAAGAGGGCATTCTCCCCGGAGGCGGGGTCGCTCTTCTGCGCTCCCTCAAAGCGCTTCAGGGCATCAAGACAGCGAACCCGGACCAAAAGGCCGGCATCGACATCGTCCGGCGAGCCATTCAGATGCCGGCTCGCCAGATCGTGGAGAACGCCGGCGAGGATGGGTCGCTGATTGTCGGCAAGCTTCTGGAGCACCAGAGCTACAACTGGGGCTTCAACGCGGCGACTGGCGAGTACGAGGATTTGGTGAAAGTCGGTGTGATCGATCCCGCCAAGGTCGTCCGCACCGCTTTGCAGGACGCCGCGTCGGTGGCTTCGCTGCTGATCACCACCGAGGCGCTCGTGGCCCAGAAGCCGAAGAAGGCTGAACCTGCTCCGGCAGCTCCCGCCATGGACTTCTGAACGATAGAGCCCGGCCGAGGACGGCCGGGCTCTGCCGATGAGAGGAGAGAATCAAAGACGGAGTCTCGCATGAACAGGTCTGACCGTCGTCGGCTCAGGATGAAACAGGACGCGATGCATTGGTTCATGTTCTCCCTGAGCTTTCTCACCATCGCCTGGATCTGTTTTCGAACGATTGGAGGAGTATAGATGTTGAGCCATCACCATACGTTCTCCGCCCGGACGGAGACTAACCGAAATCTGCGGCAACGGCTGCTCGCTCTGCTAATGGGCGGCGCAATTTCCATGACCGCCTTCGGCGTCTACGGTATGGAGAGCCCGCGCGGAGCCGAGACGACGCAGAGTGCTTTCACGGGCCTGCAACTGCCGCCAATCCCATATCTCGATACGATGCCCTGGATGAAATGGCCGGAGCCAGCAAAGATGAAGATCGACATCTTGCTGCCGCCGACCTCTGCGCCGACCAGCATCTTTCCGCAGCCGACGCCCCGCCCTATCGGACCGGCTGCAACAAGCTGAACCTCAGGGAGCGGTCCGCCAGGCCGCTCCCATTTCAGTGCGAAGCGCGAGCGGCGATCATGTCCGGACCGAATTCGGCAAGGCATTCCGTACGCGGAAGTTCCGACCTGGCCTTCCGCGCAACATTCCGGCCTGACGTTCGCGACTTTCTCATCCGGGGCAGTCAGAAGGTGATCGTTCACTACGAGCGCCTCCTTTCGACCGCCAAGAGTGAGGAAGAACGCCAGCTCTATCAATCCCGAATTGAGCGAGAGCAGCGCGTGATAGATGATCTGCGAAAGGGTGCTCTCCCGGAACGCTTCGCCGCGTAGTCACTGAGCGAGCTTCCGCGGAAAAAGTGCGCATGGCCTCTTGAACTCGCGCATGTCAGTTCTAGTTCGTTTCTCGACCGCGACTGCGGTGTGTCGAGCGCCAGGCCGGGCTCGGCACAAGACGCTGGACCGGAGGTATTCGACCCAACCGAAACTCCCGTCCTGCCTAGCTTCGTATCCATATTGCTCTTAGGAGGACTTGGCTATGAGGACACTTGATTTTACGCCACTCTGGCGCACCACCGTCGGCTTCGATCATCTGGCTGACCTTGTCGAGGGCATGTCGCGCCAGCCGACAGAGGACAACTATCCTCCGTACAACATCGAGCGGTCCGGTGAGGATCATTATCGAATCACGCTGGCCGTGGCCGGCTTCGGCGCCAACGATATCTCAGTGACGGCCGAGCAGAATGCTCTCACGATCGAGGGCAAGAAGTCTGATGGTGCCGCGCGCGAGTATCTGTACCACGGTATCCCGGCGCGACCGTTCCGGAGAGTCTTCAGCCTCGCCGATTATGTTCAGGTGAAGCAGGCATCCTTCCAGGATGGTCTTTTGATCGTGGATCTCGTTCGAGAAATTCCGGAAGCGATGAAACCGCGGAAGATCCAGATCGGAAGTGGAGAGGCCTCTTCGTCTCAAATTGAGCAGAAGAAGGCAGCATAGACTGGCTCGACATGGATGCTGAGTTGTGACCTCGAGCTAGGTCGCGCTCCCTCGGAGCGATCTCGCGGCGAGCATCATTGCTCACTAATACGGAACCCCGGGTGGCGACGCACATCGCGCCGCCGCTCATGACGTAAGCACCATCCCTTTAGTGGACTTATAGGGAGGCACCCATGACCAACGTTAACATTGATGGCGGTGGCATGCATCCATTCTTCCATCCCGCCGCTCACTACAGTTCGCCGGCGGAAGTCCTGAATGACAAGGAGCTCTCGACCCCCGAGAAGCGAATCATCCTGTCTTCATGGGCGTCCGACATGTACGCCGTGGAATCCCGTCCCGATTTGCGGGAGATCCCTGGCATCGGCCATTCGGTACGGTTGAGCGACATACTTGGAGCGTTGCGTCAGCTCGATGGCGGCGACGATGACGATCCGCCCCGTGGCGGCGGCGTCCCCATGCGGTTGCGGCGGCCTTGGGCGGCCGCCGCACAGCAGAGGAGCCTGTGATGGTTACAGAAGCCGTTCTGGGCATCGTTCTGCTTGGCCACGCCGCAGCGGCATGGGCAGTTCCGATCGTGGCATGGCAACGAGAGCTTCTGCCTCTGCTTGATGACTCCACGCGCATGCAGGAGTGATCGAGATGCTTGGTCAGCGAACAATATTGGCATGGGTTTTAGTTGCCGCGTTCTTCGCGTCTCCACCAGCCTCAGCTCAAGTGCCGGACCTGAAGACAGGCGGTACTGTGCCAACATTGGCGCCGCTGGTTCGACAAGTGACGCCCGCCGTAGTCAACATTTCCGTGCATGGTCGTGTGCGCGAAGACAATCCGCTTTATCGTGATCCCTTCTTCCGCGAATTCTTCGACATTCCCAAGCAGGTCGAGAAAGAGGTCAATTCCACGGGTTCGGGAGTCATCGTCGATGCCACTCGCGGGTACGTTCTGACCAACAACCATGTTGTCGAGGGTGCCTCTGTGGTCCAGATTACGACCAAGGACGGTCGCCAGCTTTCTGCAAAAGTAATCGGACGCGATCCCCCTACCGACGTTGCTGTACTGCAGATCCAGAACCCTGTCGGGCTTCAGGGGCTTCGCTTCGGCGACAGTGATGCGCTTGAAGTGGGAGACTTCGTACTTGCGATAGGCAATCCCTTTGGTCTTGGCCAAACCGTCACGTCTGGCCTCGTGAGTGCGCTGGGTCGCACAGGATTGAGCAAAGAAGGTTATGAGGACTTCATCCAGACCGATGCTGCGATCAATCCGGGAAATTCCGGCGGCGCATTGGTCAACCTTCACGGTGAGTTGGTCGGGATCAACTCGGCTATCATTTCGCCGGGTGGAGGTAATGTGGGGATCGGCTTTGCAATTCCTGCAAACATGGCGCGGCTGGTCATGGACCAGATTGTAGACAAGGGTCGCGTCGAGCGCGGCCGCATCGGAGTCTCACTGCGCGACGTCCAGCCATCGACCAATCAAGGTCGTAACGAAGGTGCGGTCATCGCAGAGGTCTCGCCGGATTCGCCCGCTGAGAAGGCGGGTTTGCGCAAGGGTGATATCGTTATCAAGGCGGATGACCGTCCGATCCGCACGGCCTCCCAACTTCGTAACAAGATCGGTCTCGCGCGTGTCGGCCAAGACGTCAAACTTACGCTCGTGCGCGGCGAAGCCGCCAGCTCAGTGGTCGTCAGAGTCGCCCCGCCAGCGGAGGCGAGTAGTGCATCCACTGGCTTGCGCTAGGTGGAGGACCGCGAGGTTCGTACCCAACGGTAGTACAAAGCGGCTGAGCGAGATGCGCTCAGGCGGAGCAGCACATTCATTCCCAAGAGCACTATCTCCCCAACCGGCGACAATTGGCTAAAAGAGAAGGTCCTATGGCCTTCTATGGCAACCACCTGACGTCCTCAATTCTGTAGCTCTTATCTCCTCCTGGCGCCTCTACAGTCACGAGCGCACCCTTCGACTTGCCAATCAAGGCTCGGGCGATCGGTGAGTTCACCGAAATCTTGCCTCTAGCAGGGTCGGCTTCCGGTTCGCCAACAATCTGGCAAGTTCGCTTCACGCCCGTATCCTGATCGCTCAGCGTGACCGTCGCGCCAACCTTGATGGTTTGGCCAGACAGCCTGGATACATCGATGACTTCTGCACGCGCGAGTTTCGCTTCCAAGTCGGCTATCCGGGCCTCGTTATGGCCTTGCTCGGTCAGCGCCGCCTGGTATTCCGAGTTCTCAACGAGATTGGGATCGTCGGCGATCGCTTGCTGAATGCGCTCGGCAAGCTGCGGCCGCTTGATCCTGACGCGGTCGTTTAGTTCGGCCTGAAGAGCGGCGTGGCCGGCCGCAGTCATAGGAAGGGTTGGCATCGCAATAGCTGACGTTTGGCACTGAGCCGAGGCCGGCCGGGCTGCCTTATCAGCCGAACTCGCGTCGGGCTGAAAACTGCCCTGAACCATCGTTGTTCCAGAGCGACGCTCTTGGGGCGCCAGTCTACGAGGCCGCACCGGACGTCTTGTCCACGTGCAGCTGTAGCCCGAGGAACTGCCGTTGTGGTCGAGAGTTTAGTGCGTATCAAGAGCCCACTTCGGCGCGGACGCAGACCGAGCGTCCGACGATCGCGTTGCTTGTTGCCGCGATAGAGCAACATCGGGGTTCAGACCAATGTACCAGCATGCCGAACTCGCGCCTGCGATGACGAGCATAGCAATGCTCCTCACGCGCAAGCAGCACCTGATCAGCCGCCTGGAAGAGAATCCCGGGCCAAGGGAACGCGAGGAGATCGACCGTCTTCTCGAAAGGGTGGATGCCGAGCTGGACGCAGTTGATAGCCCGGATCGGCTCTGAGCATTGCGGCATCTATGTCGACGCGTTCCTATTCCGACCTGGGCGGTGCCGATCAAGAGGACGCGGCATACCTTGAATCGCTGATCCGCCAGGATTTTGAGCGATGCCATCCCGGAGAGACTCTTGACGATCTCAAACGCCGGGCAGCCTTTTCAAGAGAGGACAGAGGATTGCTGCGCGACTGGATGGCGGTCGCGGCACGGCGGGCCGCGGAGGAGCGGTCCAGGCGGACTCAGTCCAACTCGACGGCCTAGCTTACTCCTTTAAGCGGCTCGGTTTACCAGGCCTGGTAGCTCGCTCTTGATCCCGGTCATGATAAAATTTACTGTGATCGCCGCAATGATCAACGCCATCACGCGCGTCATGACGTTGATGCCGGTTCGTCCCAGGAACCGCTCAATCGCAGCAGCCATCCACAACGTCAGGCCGATCAGCGCGGTCGCGAGGACAGCCGCCGACGCCAAGAATGCCTTGCCAAGCCATCCCGGATTGTCATTCGAAAGAGTGACCATGATGCTCAACTCGGCCGGTCCCACGAGCAAGGGGAATGCAAACGGCGTGATGGCGAGTCCATGTACGTCGACCTCGCTGTAACTCGCTTCATCGGCGCGAGGAATGAACTTTCCATGTTGCGCCTGGAACATCTCGAACGCGATCACGAGCACGAGCAGCCCGCCTGCGATCCGGAAATCATTGAGCACCACATTGAAGAAAGCCAGAATCTCCTTGCCGAACATCGCAGATCCAACGAAGAAAACGGCGACTGCGCCGCAGGCCAAAATGATAATCCGGTGGGTCTTTACTGCGCCAGCACGCCCGGTCATGGCCAGGAACACGGGGATGGCTCCGACCGGGTTCGTCAGGGCGTAGAGGAGGATAGTAGTGCCGACAAACTGGTTCCACGCCACGGTCGTTTACTTCCTCTCTGTCAGCCAAGCGCCTGTCCTTTTCCGAGATCTTGAGGCAGGCATTGGCTAACTCCGATACGAGATCGCGGTTTCGGCCCGTGCCGGTGCAGCAGCTTGACTCGGCAGCAGAAATTCGTACGAAATAGACGCCGGGAGATGTCCGCGCCAAGGTGCCTGCTCAAGGGCCTGGGCCTTTGTCTTCGCGAAAATCACGACAATCACATCCAGCCATGCCGGCCGGGCGAACGAAGCCTGCTCGTCGGCGCGCGCGCTCGGGACGATCGGAAGACAAATGAACATCCCTGAAAACAGCGCCAAGACGCATGCGATCTCGACGGGAATTGCCGGCTTTGACGGCATCCTGGATGGTGGATACGCTTCGCATCGCGTGCATCTGATCGAAGGCCAGCCGGGAACCGGTAAGACCACGCTGGCCCTCCAATTCCTTCTAGAGGGAGCCTCGAGGGGGGAGCGCTGTCTCTACATCACGCTCTCCGAGAGCAAGGACGAACTACGGCAAGTGGCTGAAACCCACGGCTGGAATCTGGAGGGCATCGAGATCTTTGAGCTCATCCCCGCAGAGCTCAGCCTCGACCCCAAGCAGCAGCAGACAGTGGTTTACGCGTCCGACCTTGAGCTCGGGGAAACCACGAAGATGACCTTCGATGAGGTTAAGCGGGTGGCTCCTTCCCGCGTGGTTTTTGACAGTCTCTCCGAAATCCGGCTTCTGGCGCAAAATCCGCTGCGGTATCGCAGGCAGGTCATTGCCTTGAAGCATTTCTTTGCCCAGGAGGGATGCACCGCGCTTCTTCTGGACGATCTGACTGACGACGCCGATGATCTCAATCTGCACAGCCTCGCTCACGGCGTGGTCCGGCTCGAACATAACGCGCTGCAATATGGTGCTGAGCGCCGCAGGCTCCGCATTTTCAAGATGCGTGGGCGCAGCTTCCGGGGCGGCTTCCATGATTTCGTCATTCGCAAGGGCGGACTGGTCCTGTTTCCACGCCTGATTGCGTCCGAGCACGTGGATGGCGCGCCGGCGGCGGAGCCGCTCCTGAGTGGCATCGGCGAGCTCGATCAGCTGCTGGGAAGCGGGCTCGACCGCGGCACCAGTACTCTGCTGATCGGCCCGTCCGGTTCAGGCAAATCGTCCATTGCCATGCAATTCGTCATCGCGGCGCTTGGCCAGGGAGAACGCGCTCTCTTCGTGACCTTTGACGAGACCAAGGCGATCCTGATGAAGCGCTCGGCCGGAATGGGCTGGCATTTGGATCGGGCGATCGCATCAGGACAGCTCCTGCTAGAGCAGGTCGACCCCGCAGAGCTTTCTCCCGGGGAGCTAACCGGAATGGTGCGCCGGCACGTCGAGACCGACAATGTACGAGTTGTCGTCCTGGACAGCTTGAGCGGCTATCAGAACGCGATGCCCGCCGAGCAGTTCATGCTGCTGCTGATGCACGAAATGCTGACCTATCTCAATCACCGCGGAGTCGTGACGATCTTGACTCTTGCGCAGCACGGACTCGTCGGTTCGATGCAGTCAAGCGTCGATCTCACCTACCTGAGCGATACGGTCCTGCTGTTGCGCTTCTTCGAGGCCGCCGGAAGAATCCGGCGGGCGATCTCGGTGCTAAAGAAGCGCACCGGGCGCCACGAGGACGAAATCCGAGAGTACCGGCTCGATAGCCGCGGAATCCGTGTCGGTCCTCCTTTGGCGGAGTTCCAAGGCGTCTTATCCGGTTCTCCCGTCTATACAGGCCAGCACGGCGCGCTCCTTGCGACGAGGAGCAATGGACAATAATGATGCAGGCCCGGATGGGCCGGTGCTGGTGTTGGCGCCGTTCGGTCGTGATGCCCGCGTCGTCTGCTCGGCGCTGCGTGACGTTGGCATCCATGCGTTGCAGCAATCGAGCCTTTCAGAGTTGGTGGCCAACCTGAATGATGCCGCCGCGGCGGTCATTGCTGAGGAAGCGCTGGTCCACGAGTATCGTGGCGCATTGGCCCATTGGATCGCCAATCAGCCACCTTGGTCGGATTTTCCTTTCGTGTTGCTGACACTGAGGACTGGCCAAAATAGCGCGGCTCTTACGGAGCAGATTGAACTGCTTGGTCATGTGACGGTCCTTGAGCGTCCATTGGCTGCGACCTCTCTCAGGAGCGCGGTATTGGCGGCCGTGCGAGGCCGCAGGCGCCAGCGACAGGCCGAAAAGTACCTAGTGGAGTTGAAGCGGATGGCTGACACGCTGGAGCGGCGCGTGGAAGAGCGGACCGCGCAGCTCTCCGAAGCGAACAAGCGCCTGAGAGAGGAGATGGTGGAACGAGAGCGTACCGAAGTGGCGTTGCGTCAGGCCCAGAAAATGGAGGCTGTGGGGCAACTCACCGGTGGCATCGCTCACGATTTCAACAATCTTCTGATGGCTATCATCGGCAATCTCGAGCTGATTGCTCGGCGAGTCGAGGACGAGCGCACTCAGCGATATGTCCGCAACGCCATGCACGGCGCGCAGCGCGGAGCCAAGCTCGTAGGACAGTTGCTTTCATTCTCCCGCAAGCAGCGTCTCGCGCCGGAGCCCGTCGACGTCAACCAGCTCGTGGATACGGTCGCAGAGATGCTGTCCAGAACCCTTGGCGTCTCCATACGGGTTGACGTTGTCACGCAAAAAGATCTTTGGCCTGCACTGGTCGATTCGACCCAACTTGAGCTAATGTTGCTCAATCTTGCGATCAATGCGCGAGACGCAATGCCGGAGGGTGGTCTCCTTACGATCGAAACAAGCGTTCTCCACGGTGTCCCGGAAGATCTGCGGACCGACCTCAGGCCAGGTGAGTATGTCTCAATTGCAGTGAAAGACACTGGCACCGGAATGACTCCGGATGTTCTGGCGCGGGCTTTCGATCCATTCTTCACCACCAAAGAGCCCGGCAAGGGAACGGGGCTTGGATTATCGCAGGTCTACGGGTTTGCCCGCCAGTCCGGCGGGACAGCCAAAATCGAAAGCGAAGTTGGTCGGGGAACGGTGGTGCGAATCCTCTTGCCACGATCGACCGACATTGTGGTCGGAAGCGACGAGCGCCAACCGGACACTCCAGGCGCCGGAGCAAGGGAGCACATCCTCGTTGTGGACGATGATGCCGGCGTGCTCGAAACGACGCGGAGCATGCTGGACGATCTTGGATACCAAGCTATCGCGGCCGACAGTTTGGATGCTGCGCTGGCAACCCTTTCCGATCAAACTATCGATTTGGCGATCATCGATCTCGCGATGCCAGGCGCCTCGGGGATCGACGTAGGACTCGAACTTCAGCGAAAGCAGCCCGGGCTTCCTGTGGTGTACTGCAGCGGCTATGCAGATCTCATAGAAGAGACCGGCAAGCGCATCAACTGCAGTATGTTGCTAAGCAAGCCGTTCTCATCAAGAGAGCTCTCAGCGAAACTAGAAACGGTGCTTGGCGCAAAGAGCAGCCAACACTCCGCTTAAGGCGGGCGCAGCGATCAAAAAGCCCGGCTACGTTCGATGTTCAGTCGATACCGGTCCGCACCATTGCGCGTGCCAGCTCCAGTTCGCTGATCGCTTGCCGCAATGACCTGCGGGCCGCGCTCTTGTCGCCGTTCGCGCAAGCGGTTTTCAGGTCCTTAATGTGCTGGACTGCGGTCTCCGCGTGTGCGACCACATCCGCAGCGCCTGCAAAACTGCCTTTCCGCTTTGTGTCCATGGCGGGCGTACAAACCCTCGAGCCTGTTTGCTGTTTCGAAGCAAGACGGGAGCGGGGCCCGCTCCCGTCGATCTGCACTCATTTGGAATTGATCGCAATCCGCTTCACCTTCGATTCAGCTTGCGGCAGCTTCGGCATGGTGACTGTTAACACCCCGTTCTTGAACGCGGCAGATATCTTGTCCTGATCCACGTCCTCGACCGGGATGCGCCGTTCAAACCGGCCATAGTAGCGCTCGCTGAACTTGCGATCCTTGTCTTCCGTCTCGGTCTTCTTCTCTCCCTTGATCAAGAGAACGCCGTTGGCGAGTTCGACCTGGACGTCCTTCTCCTCGAGGCCCGGCAACTCTGCCGTGACCTTGACGTCCTTGTCGCTCTCATTGACCTCGATGCTCGGCCAATTCATCGACTGCTCGAAAAAGCTGCCGCCAAATGGCGCGACATCGAAGCCACGGAAGACATCATCGAACAGCCGGTTCATCTCTCGATGCAGAGTGAGAACCGGATTGTAGTTTTCGGAGCGACGGGTGGTCAGATCACGACCACGGCCCCAGGGGATCAGATCAGTGATAGCCATAGAGTTTCTCCTTTCGTTTCTGCAAACGTCCGCGACGCGGCGGGGCCACGCCGCGAGCTCCAACTGCGAGCAGGCGGTGCGTTAGGCCGCTTGCTTGTTCTCAACTGGTTGGTGGTCGCCACCTGTGGTGATCGCAATCTGGCGCGGTTTCATCGCGTCCGGGATCTCCCGCACCAGATCGATCTTGAGCATACCGTTCTCGAATGAGGCGCCCTTCACCTGCACGTACTCGGCCAGACTGAAGATTCGCCGGAACGGGCGTGAAGAGATGCCGTGATAGAGATACTGGCGGCCGCCCTTCTCGGCCTTGCGACCCTCAACGGTCAGCGTGTTCTGCTCAGCCGTGATCGAGACCTCGTCGGGCGTGAAGCCCGCAAGAGCCAGCGAGATTTGATAATGGTCCTCGCCGACGCGTTCGATGTCGTAGGGGGGATAGTTGTCCCCGCCGGTCCATTGGCCGGAGTTCTCGAGAAGGTCGAACAGACGATCGAAACCAACGGTCGATCGCCACAGGGGAGCAAGATCAAGCGTGGTCATAGCCATATCCTCCATTGAGCAACATGGTTCTGGGCGCTTCGGACACCTGCCGGGCGCCCGCCAACCGGGCCCTCTCTCAGGCGCCCGGCGATGCCGCGCGATGGCTCGCGCTTTCGCTCATCAACTTAGAAGGGGACCGAGTCATTTCAAGTCCTGTCGGCATCTTGCGAAAACTGCGATGCCGCACCCATGTTTTTAGCAGGAGTGGCTGAGACGAAGGATTTTCTCCTATCATCCTGCTGCGCCTCGGCCGGTCCCTCCAAACGCACCTACCCAGGGAGAGTGACCATGGCAGCAGTCCTCGACGATGTCATCGAAACGGCGCTTCTCGGATCCTTTCCAGCGAGCGATCCGCCGTGCTTTGCCGCCCTCGGCGTCAGCATCGGCTCTCCAGGCAGGTCTGGCGTCGGGCGCGCGCGATCAGGCCGCCGCGGTGGCCCAGTGTCATCGGAACGAGTGGCTGCTTCTCAGGTTCATAGCGCTGCCGCGCACCGGCGTGGCCATGTGGCAAAGCCGGCCGGATCTCAGGCTTGAAAAATACACCCGGCTGGAGGCACGGAGGACAAAATGAAGATCGCGCAAATTGCCCCGCTATTCGAAAGCGTGCCGCCCCGGCTTTATGGCGGAACCGAGCGGGTGGTGCACTACCTGACGGAGGAACTGGTCAGGCAAGGGCACAAGGTCACTCTGTTTGCGAGCGGGGACTCCATCACATCCGCCGAACTCGTCCCCTGCGCGACCCAGGCCCTCCGGCTCGATCCGGATGTCAGAGATTCGATTCCGCACCAGATGCTGCTGCTGGACAAAGTACGGGAGCGCGCTGGGGAGTTCGACGTCCTCCACTTCCATGTCGACTATTTGCACTTTCCACTGTTTCGGACGCAGGCGGGAAGGACGGTAACGACCCTCCATGGGCGGCAGGATTTGTCCGACCACATGCCGTTCTATGCCCATTTCCCCGAGATGCCCTTGGTCTCGATCTCCAATGCCCAACGCGCGCCGCTGCCGCGGGCCAATTTCGTGGCAACCGTCTACCACGGGCTACCGCTCGATCTGCATAAGCCGACTTTCCAACCGGCCGGCGGCTATCTCGCCTTCCTCGGACGAATTTCACCGGAGAAGCGGCCTGACCGCGCGATCGAAATTGCGCGAGCAGCAGGACTGCCGTTGAAGATTGCCGCGAAGGTCGACAATGCCGATGAGGCCTACTTCCGCGATACCATTGCGCCGCTGCTCGACGGCCCGGGGGTAGAGTTCATCGGCGAAATCAATGAGAGCGAAAAGACGGCATTTCTTGGGAACGCTGCGGCACTGCTGTTTCCAATCGATTGGCCGGAGCCATTTGGCCTCGTCATGATCGAGGCCATGGCATGCGGCACGCCGGTCTTGGCGTTCCGCGGAGGATCGGTCGCCGAGATCATTGAGGTCGGCATCACCGGACGTATCGTCGAAAGCGTGGAGGAGGCCGTACAGGCTGTCCCCAATTTGCTTGCGCTGGACCGAAGGGCCATTCGCGCGCGTTTCGAGGAGCGCTTCTCCGCAAGGCGCATGGCCGGCGATTACTTGAGGCTTTATCAGAAGATGCTGCGAAAGCGCGCCGCATCCGAGCGTCACCTCGCGAGCTTGGCGGAGTATGCGATCGCCAGCGCGCATCCTCGACCGGATACTGCAATTCAAACTGAACCCAATTGATGGGGCCTGATCCGGGAGGTCACCATGACACCCAGTGATGTCTCGAACGCCGATGCACCGGGAGCGCCGTCGACACATGGTTCCGAGAGCAGCCCAGCCTGGGCGCGCTGCCTTGATGGCGATCGGGAGGCCTTCCACGACTTGGTTACCCCGCACCTGGACGAGCTGTTTGCGGCCGGTCAGCGAGACATCAGATACCACGTCGCTGTCGGTGACCTTCGAGAGGGCGATCTCTCCGGGGAGGAACTCGTTGGCGAGACCCTGCTGCGAGCCTGGCGCGATCGCCGAACCCGGCCGCAGCTCCTCAGCCTTCGCGCGTGGCTATTGGGACTGCAGTTTCGCGTGCTGATGCGCATCGTGCGGCAGGAGCAATTGCTGCGGCGCCTCATTTCCGTGTCGTTGGAGGCGCGTGCGCCCGAGCCTCCCATCTACGATGATGACGAGGGCTTCTATGAGTGGTTCCAACCGGACGAGGTGGTGCGCTGGGAGGATGTATTGGCCGCGGAGGCCCATTTGCAGCCTGCTGACGAGGTATTCGAGGAGAACGTTCCCGGCCTTTCGCCGGTCGCCCGCCAGGTACTGGTCATGCGGCATGTCCATCGTCTCAGCTTTACTGAGATCGCCGTCGGCTTGCGAATTTCGCGGGAAAGTCTGTCGCAGTTCTGGCGAGAGGGGCAAGCCCGCTTGGCTGAATTGATGAGGAGGACCGGAAATGAAGGCTCTAAGCCTCACCATTGACGCGCATCATGCACTCACTCCCGAGTTGCGGGACCGGATCGTCCAGAACGTTCGCACGCGGATGCAAGAGCACCCCTATCGCTTGCTCTCCCCCGAGCATTTCCGCGCTCTCGCTGCGCTCGACACGGCCGGCCCGCCCATCGTCAGCCTCTATCTACAGCTGACCCCAGAACGGCGCGTCGGGCGCGCTTGGCAGTCGGCCCTGTCAGCCCTTAGCCACCGGATCTCTCAGACGGCTGATCAGGCCGCTCGAGCCAGCGTTAAGGCCGACATCCAGGATATCCAGGCCGCGCTGGATCAGCAATTGCCCGGACTTGGTCGTGGCGCTGCATTCTTCGCTTGCCGCGAACGTGGGATCTGGCGGCAGATCGCCCTGCCGATTCCGCTGCCGGACAGTATCCAGATCGGACCCCGGCCTCACCTGCGACCTCTATTGCGCACCTGGGGCCGCAGCGACCGAGCGCTACTTGCGCTCCTGTCGCGGGAGCAGAGCCGCTTTTTCGTCAGCCATCTCGGCAACATCGAAGAAATCTACCGCGTCAAGGGGCGGCGCATTCGGGGCATGCTGACGGATCGTGTTCCGCGCGACCGCCGCGATGCGCTGGCGACGCAACTGATGAAGGACGAGGCAAAGGCCTTAGCTTCGATGGCCGAAATTATCGGCCGAGAGTTCGAAACGTCCCACATCCTGCTCTGCGCGCCTCCAGACATGAGCGCGGCCTTCCGCGATCATCTGTCCAAGGACTCTCTCTCCCGCCATGCGGCGTTCGAGACCAGCGTACACGCGTCACCCGCCGAAATCGGTGCTGCGGCCGCCGCGATACAAGATCAGCTCAAAGTCTGCGAGGAGCATGAGCTGATCGATCGGTTGCGCGAGGCGAATTCAGTGGCGGTCTCAACGGGAACGCAGGAGACCTTAGACTGCCTGAGCGAGGGACGAGTGCTCACCTTGGTCGTTGACGACAGCTACGCTGCTGCTGGCACGCAATGCCGGCACTGCGGGAGCTTGTTCGAAGACGCACAGCTGTCCAAGTGTCCGGTTTGCGGCGAGGCCGATCTCGAGGTGGTCGATGACCTCGTCGAGGCGGCGCTCCAGCAGGCGCTTGAGCGCAGGGCACAGATCGCCTTCGTCCGCGATCCGACGTGCCGTTCAGCCCTTTCTGAAAAGGCGCCGTTACAAGCCTTGCTGCGATACTGAAAAGGCGGCCTTCTGGCCGCCTCCACCGTGACATCGGATTGCAAGCCGAACTGCGACCCGTCGCCCGCATTGGCATGCATAAGTGCTGCAGATAGGAATGTCCCGGCCCGCATCAGTTTCGACCACTTGCGTCCGAAAGACGGGACAACCAGATATTTGGTGCGCGCTCGACCCAATCGCAGGCTGCCCCGGGCCGCCACGAAGGCGCCAAGGCGGAAAAGGCCGTGCCGTCCCCGGCTGCCTGCGATCGGGCCGAAAATCCTCCTCCTCTTGCATCTAGTTAGCTCTCCGAGGTGAGTCATTCCATGGCCAGCAGCTCGGGCGAGCCTCTCCGCGACGTATTTGCGTGTGGCATGATCGCCGCCATGACCCCGCGCATGGATGGACACGGGCCAAACCTCCTGATGCCGCCCAGGACCGCTATGAGAGCGACAAGGCGGTGGGAAACCGTTTACCATTCGCGCGAATCCGCTTGAGCTGGGCCATCTGATCCGGTACATGCTCGCGGTACACACAACCCACCGAGGTTGTCTGGAAACGCTGATTTCACTGCGGTTTTCGAGCCCTCTTGGGCTCTGGCAGAGAATCCCTCCCTCTCCGCCATAACCTGCCGATGATCTAGAGCTCCAAACTCAGCCTTGCATTGGATTGTTCTGGAGCTCTGCCTTTCTGCGACGCGCGCGCAGTGCGGATTCGGACTTATTACAAGCTCGCGGATCGCTCTTGGAATTCTGCCCGACGCGTCGAACGCTCCCCGCGTAAGTCATTGATCTTGCAGCTGCCATCTACTGTGCATGGGGTTGTTTTCGTGCTTTTTGTTGCTGCTGCCCGAAACACCCTCTGCCCGCCGCCAGCTTGAACCCACTCCTCGCACGATCCGACCCAGCAATGCCCCGCCATCCGGCGGGACCCGAGTGATCCCCAGCCATGTTCGACAAATCCTACCGGCAACGCCTCGAAGCCGATCTTGCGCGATGGGAGGCCGACGGCGTGATCGCGCCGGCAGCCGCGGCTTCTATCCGCAACGTGCTGCCGCCACTTCCCGCCGGCATCAACATCGCCGTGGTCGTCGGCATCGTCGGTGGGCTGCTGATCGCGGCTGCGTTCCTCGCTTTCGTTGCGGCGCACTGGATGGAGATCGCGCGGCTGTTGCGGTTCGCGATCCTGCTCGCCGGCATGGTCGTCACCGGCGCGCTCGGTGCATGGTTCGCTACGACCGGCCGCAACGTTCTCGCCGATCTCTGCGCCAGCATCGGTGCGATCATCTTCGGTGCGGGCATCGCGCTGGTCGGCCAGATGTATCATCTCGGCGAGGACTTTGCCGGCGGCATGTTGTTGTGGTCGATCGGCGCGTTCGCCGCGGCGCTGCTGACCGGCTCGCGCGGTGCGCTCGCGGTCAGTCTCGTCGCCGCCAGCATCTGGACCTGCATGCGGACCTACGATGCGCCCGACGTCCTGCATCTTCCGTTCGTGGCGGTCTGGCTGGTCGCAGCAAGCCTCGCCTTCGCCTGGAATTCGCGCGTCGCCGCCCATCTCGTCGCGCTCGCAGTGTTGCCGTGGTGGATCGCGACGTCGCTTCGCTTCGATTTCGCTGGAGCCCAGCCGTCATTCGTGCTGGCGAACGGTGCGGCCCTGCTGTTCGGCGCCGGGCTCGCGCTCGCCGCAGCACCCTCGCCGCGGGCGCTTGGCCTCGGAACGGTCCTGTCGATCTACGGAGCGTTGTCGCTGGCCGGCGCCGCCGTCCTGGAAGTGACGACCGTCGACGACATCATCCGCCTCCGGACCGCCACGGTGCCGGCCCAGCCGCTGTGGGCGATGCTGTGCGGCGCTGCCGGTGTGATCCTTGCCCTCGTGTCAGCCGGGATCACCAGGCGCATCGGTGAAGTCCTGGCGGGGTGCGCGATCGCCCTCGTGCTGATCGCCGCGCCGCTCTGGCCGGCATCTGCGGCCGGCGAGCCATGGTTCTCCTATGCCGCGCTGCTCTGTGCCATGCTGTGCCTCGTCGTCTCCGGCATGCTCGACGAGGTGCGTCCGCGCATCATTGCCGGCTGGCTCGGCATCGCGGGCGTCATCGCCGGCATCACCTGGGCCGTGAAGGGCTCGCTGCTGCGCCGCTCGGTCTTCCTTGCGGCGGCCGGGATCATCGCGATCGCATTCGCGACCGCGCTCAACCGCCTGATGCCGAGGGCCGCGCGATGATCGAGCTGGCCACATCCGTCGCAAAACTCTGGCAACGCATTCCGAAAGCCGTGCTGTTCGGCGTCGCCGTCCTGCTGCAATGCGCGCTGCTGGTCCTGATGGTCGCCGATCGCATGCAGATCCTGCGCGAAGGCACCGAGGTGACGTTGCAGACGCAGCCGGTCGATCCCCGCGATCTCCTGCGCGGAGATTATGTCGTGCTCCGCTACGACATCTCGCAAGTGCCGGCGGGGGCGCTCGCCGGCAAGGTTGCCGACGCGCGCCATCCCGATGTGTTCGTCAAGCTCGCGCCCAATGCCGACGGTCTTTACCAAGCGGTCTCGGTGCATGCGGAGCCCGTCACGGTCACGGCGCCCGAGGTGCTGATCCGCGGCCGCGTCGGAAATTACGGCGGGTCCTGCGGCGCAGACCGGCGCCGCTTCTGCGACAAGCTGCCGATCAAATATGGCCTAGAAAGCTATTTCGTGCCCGAAGGCGAAGGCAGGAAGCTCGAAGACGCGCGCAACCAGCAGAAGCTGCGCATCGTCGCCGCCGTGCTGCCGTCAGGCCGCGCCGCCATCAAGCGCCTGCTGCTCGACGGCGAGCCGGTGTATGAGGAGCCGTTGTACTAAGGCATGACGAAGCTTGATCGCTGCAGCAACGGAGGTGCACTCCTTCTCCCGCTTGCAAGCGGGAGAAGGTGAACGACCCGCGGCTATCGATTCGAGCTGAGGCCATTCGGCTTTAGGGCTCTATCGTTCGCCCGCCTTCAACGCCCGTCGCAGCACGTCCCAGACCTGCGCATCGCCCATATGGGCCACGTTGAACCGCAGGAAGTTCTGTGCGGTCTGCGACACGCTGAACACGTTGCCCGGCGCCAGCACGATATCCTCGTCCAGCGCGGCGCGCGCGACGGCCGTGGCGTCCTGTCCGCCCATGAGTCGGCACCACAGGAAGAAGCCGCCGCGCGGCATCAGCCAAGGCTCGATGCCGAGCGCCTGAAGCTTGCGCGCGACGTCGCGACGCGAGCGCGTGAGCTTCTGCCTGAGCTCGTCCATGTGCTTGCGATAGCTGCCGCCCGCCAGGACCTTTGCGATGATCTCGGTCGCGACCGGGCTCGGCCCGCCGAAGCTGGTCGCGACCTGGAGATCGACGAGATGCTCGATCCAGTCGGCGCGGGCCGCGATGTAGCCGCAGCGCACCGATGCCGACAGCGTCTTGGAGAAGCTGCCGATGCGGATCACGCGGGTGAGGCCGTCGAGCGCGGCCAGGCGCGGCGAACGCTCCGGCTCGAAGTCGCCAAAGATGTCGTCCTCGATGATGGTAAGGTCGTGCGCCGCGGCCGCGGTCAGGAGCCGGTGCGCGGTCGCAAGAGACAGCGTCGCGCCGGTCGGATTATGCAGTGCCGAATTGGTGATGTAGAGCCGCGGCCGTTCGCTGCCGAGGATCTGCTCGAAGCGCGCGACGTCCGGGCCCGACGGCGTATAGGGCACGCCGATGATCCTGGCCTGATGTGCCCGCAGCAGCGCACGGAAATTGAAGTAGCAGGGATCGTCGACCAGCACGGTGTCGCCGGGACGGAGCAGGAAGCGGCAGACGAGGTCGGTCGCCTGCGTGCCCGAGCCCGTTAGCATGAGCTGATCAACTGACGCCTCAACCGCATCTTCAGCCAGCCGCGTGATCAGCAGCCGGCGCAGCGCCAATGCGCCGCGCGTGCTGCCATAGTCGGTCAGCAGGCTTTCGTCGGCG
>NZ_LSIC01000155.1 GCF_001556045.1 Bradyrhizobium sp. CCH5-F6 | reverse complement strand
CCCCGATCCTGCTCTTCAGAGCGCCGCAGCGTGACCAGTCGGCGAGCCGGCGGCGCTCGCGCTCCCGTTGCACTGGGGGTATGCTGGGAATGCTCGCATGTATCGCGCTTAACCGGTAACCGACCCCTATCGCCACATCGTCGGCGCGTCGGAAAGCGCCTTCCGGCCGACCTGCCTCAGATTGGCCACCGAGGTCTCGCCGCTCCTCGCGGCTTCGAGGATCTTCGAGGCGACGTGAGTGCGAGCCATGGTTTCGTAGCGGGAAACGTTCTCGCAGACCTCGTCGAGGACCGCGCGCAGCAGCGCGGTGGTGTCGGCATCGAGCATTGGAGATCTCACCCATCCGCCGCCCACAGGATGCATGAACCCATCGGCGGTGGCAATCAATCTGGCTCGGTTTGCGAAAAAGATCAGCCGCCGTCACGGTCCCGAACATCCCTGCCGTAGCGCCCGAACGCTGGCCCATCACATTACCGAGCCAGTCCACCTTGGACTCGCAAAGCCGGATGCTATCATCGGCCTCGGCGCTCCTTGAGACCCCGGCCTGATTTCTTCCGGACCACTATTTCGCCGGCGGCCGCAGCGGGCTATCCACCCACTTTTGGGCGGCGGGATCATGCAGCGGATCGTCGCAATCCGGACAGACGTAGCGCTCCCTGCCGTTGGCCGCCTCGTCGCGCACAAGCTCCATCGGCCGCCCGGGCACCGTATTCCCACCCTGATGCCGCAGCGACATGTGACTTCCCCGCCCTGTTCAACCTAGTGCCGTTTTCCGGGCCGGCACAAGCGATGTCTTGACGCGGACCCCGCCCCGCACTCAAATCCAGCATTCACGGATGTTTTGCGGGGGGTAGCGTCGTGGAAGAGTTCTACAGAGGCTTCGCGCAGCGTGCGCGCGACCTGGCGGAGAAAGCGGACCCGTTCACACGCCGGCGGCTGCTCGATCTTGCCAAAAGATACGACGCCAAGAGCAAACCTCTCGGCAGCGCCCGGCCCTCGCCGCCACCTCGCACCAGCCCTCCCGCCACATACTTCGCCAGATCCGGCGAAGCATGACCAAGGACCCTTCCTCTGAGATCAAGTGCCACGCCTGCAACGGAACGGGGCGCGAGCCGGCGCGCGAGATCGCGCCCGGCCGCAGGATCTTTCCGGGCCGCTGCGCGAAGTGTGGCGGCAAGGGACGCTTACCCAAGGCGGAGTGAACTTTTACCGATACGCGGCCGCCCCTACTCTCGCGCCCTGCGGAGAGCGGTCTCAAGCTTTGCCTTCTGCTTTTCCCAGCGGGTCTTCGGCTTTCGCGCGCTCGTCCACGGAGGCGCGCTCAGCCTCAATGGCGTCCGCCTTCTCTTCGTGCTCCCGCTGGGCCTTGTTCAGCGCGGCCTGTGCTTGGCAACCGCCTCCTCGCGCCGCTCGCGTTCCTTCGCCCTTTCGGCATCCTCCTTGCGGCGTTCGGCATCCCGCCGCTTCTGCGCCCGCTCGAATTCCAGCGCCGCCTTCCGGGCCTGCTTGTCGCTGATCTTGGCTGAGGCGCGTCCCTTCGATTTCGAGCGACGTCTCGCCCGCCCTGCTTTGGCCTCGTCGGCCGTCAGCTCGGTCGGCAGCTCGGCGTGCTCCTTGAAGGGACCGTTCGATCCGACGGGCCGCTTGAGCACGACGCCCGGCTTCGCCATCGTCGCGGCGACGATCTCGGGATCGTCGGTTTCCTTCGCGACACCCTGGTGAAACAGGTTGCTATCGGCACCCCACGCCTCCAGAGCCGCCTTCATCGAAGGCGTCGCGATCGCCTGGTCGTACAATCCGAGCGACGTCTGGTAGGTCTTGAGTTTTCTTGCCATCAAGTCTCACGGCTCGGCCTCGCCTGAACTTCCCCGATTTGGGAGTGCGCCGATCGCTTTCCGCCGAAGCTTCGGAACTGCGTAAGGAGTGCGCAGTTTTCCATCAGTATCAGATGTGGGGGCATTGAGGAGCCCTAGTGAGAATTCTTCTGGTCGAGGACGACCCGCTTGTTCGGGAACTGGTCGTCGAAGCATTGCGCGAAGAAGGCTACGACGTGATCCACGCGAGCAACGGGGAAGAAGCGCTGGCGTGGTGCAAGCGGCGGGTGGCGGACGTACTGATCACCGACATCAGACTGCCCGGTCAGGTCGACGGCTGGCAAATCGCCGAACGCTGCCGCGAGCACGATCCCGGCCTGCCGGTGATCTACGCCACCGGTTTCTCGCCGGTCCAACCCCGTCCCGTCCCCGGCAGCCTCTTCCTGCAGAAGCCGTTCCATCCGCTCGAAATCATCGAGGCTTTGAAGAGCCTCTCGAAACAGCGCCGATCTTCCTGACCCAGGCGTATTCAAGAGTTCCTGTTTACTCGCCTTCCTGACGGCGCGCTGCCCGGCGGAGTCGGGGGCCGCACTTTCGCACCGCTCTCTGGCGCTCGCTGTCGGAGCGAACCTCCGTGCTTGGCATAGGCGTGCGTGATCTCCGCCCCCATCAGGATAATCTGTGAGGTGTAGTAGACCCAGATCAACACGACGACGATCGAGGCGGCCGCACCATAGGTCGATTCCAGGCCTTGCTTACCGATGTAGAAGCCGATCGCGGCCTTTCCCACTTCGAAGAACAGGGCGGTCAGAAGCGCGCCCAGCCAGACGTCGCGCCAGCCGACGGAGACGTCCGGCAGCCACTTGAACATCATCGCAAAGAGCACCGTCACCACGAGGAACGAGATCAGCAGGCTGACGATGTGCAGAACGCTGGCGGTCATCTGAAAGTCTCACCCTTGGTTATTGCCGCGCCGGCGCTGCGAGTTAGATCTTTGCCACCGCTTGCGGAGGACGTCCGTACCGGGAATAAGGTGCGGACCCCACAAGCTCAGCTCCGCGCCCTTCCAGCATGCGCTTGCGCATCTCGGCGCCCGAGATCTCGCCGGCTTCGTACAGGGTGAGCAGTTCGAGGCAGAAGGGGGAAGGACGAGCGCCTTCCATCGCGCAGAACTGGGCCAGCCCACGCCGGGCGCAGAGGCACCGTTACGGTTGAAGCCGTAGTCGCTTAGCTGCCGCGCGGACAAGAGCGGCGTCATAGTTGGTCCGGGTCGAGCCCCTTCATGAGGATGCAGACCGTCCCGATCTTGAGTGCTGCAACAATATAAAAGCGCCGTCGCCCAGGACTCCGGCGAGATCCGGCGCTGCTTATCGCCGCGCCGTGCGGTGTTTAGGACTTCGACGGTCACCGACCCGTCCTCTTTAATCGCGCGTTAACCGTCGCGGAAACATCGGTTACTTTATGCTACCGCTCTTTGACGCTGCATGTTATGTGACTTATCACATATACGTCGAGCGTGTGCGCGTTCCGATACGCACGCGGAATATTCGCCTGAGGAGAACGAGGATGAGGACCACTGCGAAGCAAGGCCGGAAACCGAAAGCAAAGATCAACTCGATCGCAACGGCCTCGTCGCCGATCAGGTGGTGGCGCTCCATCGCTGCGCCCAACTTCCACGCGGCGGCGCTGGGCGCGATGCGCTTTGCTGTCGAAAAGATCGAGATGGTCGGCGAGCCGCGCTGGCACGCCGCCGTTGCCGGCGACGGAGCCGCCGCGATCGGGATGGCGCTTGCGCTGAGCCGCGACGACTCGTTTCGTCACAAGTTCGATCTGGTGATGACCGCTCTGGTTCTGTGCGCCTGCGAAGGCGACGCTACGGCCTGCCTCGTTCTCTCCACCGTGATCCGGCGTCTGCCGGGCGCCGGCGCTCGCGAGGCGCGCCTGGCGACATCGTGGCTGGTGAAATCTTTCCGTCCCTTGGTGGCGAGGAAGTTCTCGGAGGAGACCTGATGATAAGCAACCCCGCTCATCCCGGAAGCGAGAGGTTTCTTCCCAGCCGCCGGCACCGAAGCGTTCGTCATAGTCCGCGACACGTGCCGGGGGCTTGCTTGGACGGTCGCGACGCTGCTGCAACGTCGACATCATGCGCCGCAGGTAACCAACCCGGCCACCTAGGCGGCAGACAAACGACGGTTCGATCCAGCCTTGCTCGTCGAACCCGCTGCCTACGGCTTCTTTCTCCGGACATCCGGAAGATCGATTTCATCCTCACTCCTTCAGAATCTCGATGAAAAACGAACCCACGCAACTCGCTACGCCCGAGACGCAAACGGACGAACCGTCACCTTCGATCGAAAGCTCGTCGCCCGTAGCCGCGCCCGCTGCGACGCCGACCGACAATCCGTCAAAAGGCGGCGATGCGCTGCGCGTACCGTCCGGCTTCGCCCGGCTGCTTGCCGCGCGTGACAGAGCGCGAAAGGCCGAGGATGGCGGCGATCCTGACTTCGATCTTTCTTCCGATGCCGCCGACGACGACGGCCCTGGGACTACGGCGGACGACGGCGGTGCGCCTCGGGACCCGCGCAAAGCGCTCGTTGCCGCCGCGATCACCGCGGCCGTTACGCCGATCGTCGACGAGGCGCTCTGGGGAAAGTCGACCCAGGCCGTGGTGGTGTCGGTCCCGGCAGCCGATTGGATCGTCCCGGTCAAGGAATTCTTCGAGCAACGTCCCTTCGGAAAAAAGTGGCTCTGCTTCGCGCGAGACGGTTCCGAGCGCCTTCGCCACAAACCGTCAATCGGCAACGCCGAGGTGGCTTCTGCACTGGCGAAAGGAAGATCCGTTATCGGCATCGCCGTGGATCCCGAGCAGGTACTCCCGTCGACGCTCGTCGCGGGCGCGGACCATCGCATAAAGATCAAGCTCGACGAGTCGGTCCTCGGTGGCACGCTTAGCGACCTGTACGGCGAGGCGCCTCCACGGATCGACGAGGTTCATCTGGTCCGCCTCGGGCTCGACGACATTGTGGCCGCCATGCGTCCGGGAGTTGATGCGCGTGAAGTCGCTTCTCGCATCGTGGCGGCCGCGACCGCGAGGGGCGGCGCCGGAAATGCCGCAGACGTTCCGGATCTTGCCACTGCGGTCGAGTACGGCGCCGCGCGCGCTTGGGGGATGGCCTTGGCACGCGACATGCGGGACTATCGCGCGGGCATCATTCCCTGGAGTGCGGTGGACCGCGGAGCCGTCTTCTTTTCCGGTCCCGGCATGGGAAAGAGCGTTCTCGCGAGGAGTATCGCTCACGCGTGTGAAGCCTCGCTGGTGGTCGGCAGCGTGGGCGAGCTTTTCGCGGCCAGTTCCGGGCATTTGGATGGAGTGATCAAGAGCATGCGCGAACTGTTCGCGCGCGCTACGGCTTCCGCGCCTGCGATCCTCTTCCTCGACGAAATCGATGGACTGCCTTCCCGCGAATCCTTGGACTCCAGGAATCGGGATTGGTGGATGCCCGTGATCGAAGATTTCATGCTGCAGTTGGACGATGCGACCAGCGGCAGGAGAGAGGGCATCGTGGTGATCGGCGCGACCAACCGGATCGACGCCATCGACCCGGCCATTCTCCGGCCCGGACGGCTCGAGCGCGCGATCGAGATCACCGCGCCGGACGCCGACGGAATCCTCAACATCCTCCGCTTTCATGTCCAGGGAGACGTATCCGACGACGAGCTGCGCACCGTGATCGGACCGCTCGAGGGGTCGACGCCTGCCGAGATCATGCAGACCGTGCGCAGCGCTCGTCGGAAAGCGCGGCGGGCCGGGCGCCAACTTTCTATTGAGGACGTGAGGAGCGCGGCGCTTCCGGAGTCGGAACTGCCTGCCGACATGATCTACAGGATCGCGGTGCACGAGGCCGGCCACGTCCTGGCTGCCTATTGCAGCGGATTTCGGGTGGAATCCGTCCGGATCGTCGGACGGGGCGGTACCGGCGGCGTCACGCGCATCGACCAGCAGAACCCCGTGGCGGTCACGAGGCCTTGGATCGAACGACACGTCGTCGGACTTCTTGCAGGTCGTGCGGCCGAGATCGTTTTGCTCGGCTCGGCGTCCGCCGGTGCCGGGGGTAGCGAACGTTCCGATCTATCGGTCGCGACGCGCTTGCTCGCCGCGATGAACCGATCGTACGGATTGGGAGACGATGAATTGATCTATCTCGCCGACGCCGACGAAGCTCATCGTGAACTCGACCGCGATCACGTTGCGCGCGGAAAGATCAATGAGATGCTCAAACGGTTGCAGGCACGCGCCGTAAAGGTCGTCGAGAACCACCGCCGGCAGGTGACAGACGTGGCCCAGGCTCTGTCTCGCCGTCGCTTTTTGTCGGCGGACGATATCGACGCCATTGTCGGACCAAGTCCGCCGTCGCCCACGCGCTCGAATGGGCCATAGACATGCCGCAACAGATACGGTCCGGCATGGAGAAGCGCGTTATCCTATCACTGTGATCCTGTCTCAGAATCAGGCATGGAGCGGCATCACCGCTGTTGCGGTGAAGCTCTTCAGACGTCCGAGTCAAGCGGTCCCGCAGCGTAGCGAGGACAACGCTTGACGCGGCGGCGCCACCACAAGCTATGCAAAGGGGTGCAGGCGAAGTCCTGCAACCCTGCCATGCGGCGAGCGGGAGAGCGCGAGGGGAACCCCTCGCATCCTAAACAAAAAGAGTGCGCCGAAGGCCCTCCGCTTGGGTATGTGCGTGCAGTTGTGAACCCTGATGTGCCGTCGCGTCCGCTTCCTTCTTCCGTTGATGGCCTTGCAGTGAGTATCGCGTCCGGCGCGCTCGACGTTGCCGAGCGCGCCGCGCTGATCGAAGGCATGCCTCTCATTTTAATGGATGATGGGAGCTACGATCTCCATCTCAATCGGTTCTTCCGCGCCTGTCTAGGCATGGGCGCGCACTCGCCGAACACCTAGCGTTCGTCCGCGCGGGATATTTTCGTCTGGGCTCGCTTCCTTTGCGAGCGGCGCGGCGGCAAGACGGTCTGGCAAGTCCACCGCCATGACGTTCTGGCGTTCCATCGGGCACGCTGGCTGTCGGCGGCTCCCTACCGCATCTCGGCATCGAGCTGGAATCGAGGCATCGCGGCGCTCGACAAGTTCTATCGGTGGGCTGTCGAAGAAGGGATCATGACGACCTCGCCCTTCAGCTACGCTGTGACCCTTCACAGGACGGCGGGGACGCGTGCGTTGTTGGCGGTGACGGCGAACCGCTCGCGCGAGCGTGCCGCGCGGCGGCACGATTGCGTTTTGTTGATCTTGGCAGCTATCTGTTGTTTAGCGACGTTGGGTTGCGCGGAGGTCTGCCTGACGGTTCGGAAGACCCGACCTGGCGCGGCCGCAATGGCGAGCGCAATGCATTGTTCGCCAACTCCTGGTTACGACCGGTTTGCGGTTGTCCGAGGGCGGCAGCCTGTTGCTCGCCGATCTTCCGCGTACGTCGGACTCCGGCATGCGTTCGGTCCCGTTCGACCTTCCCGGCGCGGTCGCCAAAGGCGGACGACCGCGCCGCATTCGCATCCCCCGCCGGGTCTTAAAGATGATCAACGACTACATCGATCTTGAGCGCGCGATCTCGGCAGCCCGGCGAGAGCCGATGGTGTCCGATCCGTTCTGGTTGACGCCGAATGGCGAGAAGGTTGCCGACGCGATGGGCAGGCGGGTCCGCCTCAACCGGCTGACACCGGGCGAACGCGGCCGTGTGCTGATTGGCGCACCCGGCAGAGCGCAGCATGCGCTGCTTTGGCTGACGGAAGGCGGCGAGCCCGTCCCGTCAGCAACCTGGGAAGCGGCCTTCCGCCGCGCTTGCGCGCGCTGTCGCAGTTTCGGCATCGACGTCAACGTGAGCCGCACACGCTGCGGCACACCTTCGCCGTCAAGATGCTTGCCATGCTGATCCGTGAGCAAATCGGAATCGTGTTCCATCCGCAGGATCGGCATGGCGCAGCTTACCGCCGGATTCTCGGGGATCCGCTGCAGAAGCTCCAGCACCTGTTAGGCCACGCCAGCGTGACCAGCACCTACATCTATCTCGATGGCCTTGCTGAGGCACAGAAGCTGGTCGGTGCGCAAGGGCGAGCGCGGCCAGCTGGTGGTGTTCTGGAAGCAGGCCGATCGCGACACCGATCGTCAGGACGGCGACGAGGATCGCGACGAAGCGGCACGGCGCATGTTCGCCCGCGGCTACAGTCTTCAATTACGCGCAGGTTGACGGCTACACGCCGCCCGAGATACGACCCTGCCTGAGACAGAACGCATCGCACATGCCGAGCGCTTCTGTGCCGCCCTCGGTATCAATATTCGGCACGGCGGCTCGCAGCCCTGCTACATTCCATCCAAGGACTACGTGCAGATGCCGGCGTTCGCTACCTTCCGCGACGCCATCGCCTATTACGCCGTCTTGCTCCACGAATGCGGGCACGCCTCCGGCGCCAACCCATCGCCTCGATCGCGATCTCACCGGACGGTTCGGCTCGGCCGCCTATGCGATGGAGGAATGCACCGTTGAGTTGCTCAGCGCCATGATCTGCGCCGACCTCAATCTGAACGTCGAGCCGCGGCCCGATCATGCCCGCTACATCGCCTCTTGGCTTGAGGTGCTGCGCTCCGACAAGTGCGCGATCTTTACGGCCGCGAGCAAGGCGCAGCAGATCGCGGACTGGACCAGGCGCAGCAGGCGGACGCTCACCACGAGGTCAGGGGCTCCTCGTAGACGCCCCCCAGCCGCGGATGTCTGTTCAGTGCTGCCGGCGTCGGTCGATCGGCTCCTCGCGGAAGAGTGTCTCGATCAGCGGACACTCCTGTCGCGAGCCGTCCGTACACTGCGCGACCACGTTCTTGAGCACTCGCTCCATGCGCCTCAGATCGGCGATCTTCGCCCGCACGTCATTAAGATGCGCGACAGCAACGGCGCTCGCCTCGGCACAAGGCCGATCGCGCTCGTCGACGAGGCGGAGTAGCTCACGGATTTCATCGAGCGAGAAGCCGAGCTCGCGCGCTCGCAACACGAAGCGAAGACGCCGCTCGTGCGTCGTGTCATAGCTGCGATACCCGCCCGCCGTTCGCGGCGGCTCGGGCAAGAGCCCAACTTTCTCGTAATAGCGCACCGTCTCGAGATTGCAGCCGGTCCGCCGGGCGAGCTCGGCCCGCTGCAGGCATTTCACCGCTGTGTGATCGCGCATCGCAAGATCTCTGTTGACCCTGTAGTCACTACAGACCGCATGTTACGCCCCAGTTCGGATTTCGACAAGGAAGGTGAGGTCGGGCATGGACGCATCACGACCCGGAACGGCAGGCGTTGCGCCGGCGGAGAATGAACGCGGTGATGCTGGACGGCAGCACTTGATCGCCGCCGGCGGCATCCTCGGCGCGCTCGCAGCTTCCTCCTGTTGCATCGTGCCGCTCATTCTTTTCAGCCTCGGCATCGGCGGCGCGTGGATCGGCAATCTGACGGCGCTCGCACCCTATAAGCCGTTGTTCGTGGCGGGAACGGCCGGCGTTCTCGGCTACGGCTTCTACCTGGTCTACTGGAAGCCCCGACATGCCTGCGCCGATGGCGCTGCTTGCGCGCGGCCGATCCCCAATCGTTTCGTAAAGCTCGCACTCTTGTTCGCGACCGTGCTCGTCGCCGCTGCCTTCGCTTTCGACTACGTCGCGCCCGCACTGCTCGGCGCCTAACAAAGAGGAGACTCGCCCTATGAAGAGGTTTCTTAGCGTTCTGGTCCTGGCCGGTGCCGTCGTCGCAACCCCGGCCTTTGCGGCCGAGCGCACCGTCACCTTTGCGGTCGACAACATGACCTGCGCCTCCTGCCCCTATATCGTGAAGACTTCCATGGCGGCGGTCCCGGGGGTCTCGAAGGTAACCGTTTCCTTCGCAGCCAAGACCGCAACCGTGATCTTCGACGATGCGAAGGCGACGCCAGATTCCATCGCGGCCGCCAGCATGAACGCAGGCTATCCGGCACACCGGAGGCAACAAGGAAGTTGATATGAATGATCGCGCGCTGATCTGCACCGGCGTGGTGGGCGCCGCGATAGCTGCGATCTGCTGCGTGACCCCCATTCTTGCTGTGCTCCTGCCCCTGGTCGGTTTGGGCGCTTGGCTCGGCAGCGCAGACCTGGTTCCGTTTTCAATGCTTGTCGTCAGCCTCGCACTCATCGCGTGGGAGCTCCACCGCCGCCAGGCCCATACCTCTCGCTGTGAGACCAAGAACCACAAGGAAAGGCGTGAAGCTGTGAACGATTGCTGCGCATCTTCCAAGTCACGAGACAGCATTGCGCCATCCGCGTCGGCGCCCCCGCCGAGCTACGCCGTGCGGCCGGGCGTCGCCTTCCCAGATTGGTCGGTTGTTACCTCGCCGTTGGTCAAGGACGCGTTGCTCGCGATGGTCGGATCCGACCATGTGCTCACTCGCTGGAGCGGCTACGAGCCCGCCACGGACCAGGTTCGCATTGCGCTCCTTCAGCACTATGTGGAACACGGTCGGGCGCCGACGCCAGGCGCACTTGCCGAACGCGCGGGGCTGAGCGAGGCGGCCATCCAGCCACTCCTCAGGGAACTCCGTCGTCGCGATCTCGTGGTGCTCGACGGAGAGCGGATTGTCGGCGCCTATCCCGTCACCGACCAGGATACCGACCATCAGGTCACGCTCGCCGAACGCACGCTCAACGCGATGTGCGCAGTCGACGCGCTCGGCATGGGCGCCATGACCGATCGCGATCTCGAGGTCGCATCCCGCTGCCGACACTGCGGCGCATCGATCCGGATCACCACGCGGGATCGAGGCCGGGCGTCTGCCTGCATTGAGCCGCGCTCGGCCGTCGTCTGGCTGAGCGTGCGCTCCGAAGACGGATGTGCCGCCAACTCTCTTTGCACGGCAACTGCCTTCTTCTGTTCGGATGATCATCTCTCCGCGTGGCGCCGCACGCGCCCCGCCGACGAGCCGGGGTTTCGGCTGTCAATCGAGGAAGCGCTGGAGGCCGGCCGTGCTCTGTTCGGGCCGAGCCTCGCCGGCATCGATACGGCGCCGCGACGGTCGGGCAATCCGCCGAAGAACGCAATAGCCGCGAACCGGCCCATGCGTGTGAACGGTCGCAATGGTGACGCCTACGACCTCGTCGTGGTCGGCGCCGGCTCGGCCGGCTTCTCGGCTTCGATCACGGCCGCCGAACAGGGTGCCCAGGTCGCGCTCATCGGCAGCGGCACCATTGGCGGCACCTGCGTCAACATCGGCTGTGTGCCATCGAAGACCCTGATCCGCGCCGCCGAGACGTTGCATAACGCTCACGCGGCGGCTCGTTTTGCCGGCATCATGGTGGAGGCCGAATTGACCGACTGGCGGGCAACCGTTCGCCAGAAGGATGCGCTGGTTTCCGATCTGCGTCAGGCCAAGTACGTGGACCTGCTCCCCGCCTACAACGGCATCGCTTATCGCGACGGGCCGGCGCGCCTCATCGACGGCGGTGTCGAGGTGAACGGCACGCGCATTCCCGCCTCCAGGATCATCATCGCGACCGGTGCACGACCGGCTATCCCCGCTATCACCGGGATCGAGACCGTGCCGTATCTCACCAGCACGACGGCGCTCGACCTTGAGGAGCTGCCAACATCGCTCCTCGTCATCGGCGGCGGCTATGTCGGCGCGGAGCTCGCCCAAATGTTCGCTCGCGCCGGCGTCAAGGTGACGCTCGTCTGCCGGTCCCGCCTGCTTCCCGAGGCCGAGCCCGAGATCGGGGCAGCGCTCACGAGGTATTTCCAAGACGAGGGCATTACCGTCATCTCCAGCATTGCCTACCGTGCGATCCGCAAGACCGACACAGGTGTTTCACTCACCGTCGCGCGCGTCGGCCAAGACGTCGCGATCGATGCCGATCAGCTGCTGGTTACCACCGGCCGTACCCCCAACATCGAAGGTCTCGGGCTCCCTGAGCGCGGCATCGCCGTCTCGCCGAAGGGCGGCATCGTGGTCGACGACCGCATGCGCACGACCAAGGCTGGCGTCTATGCTGCCGGCGACGTCACCGGCCGCGACCAGTTCGTGTACATGGCCGCCTACGGCGCCAAACTCGCCGCCAGGAATGCCCTTAATGGCGACAGCTTGCGCTACGACAACAGCGCCATGCCCGCGATCGTGTTCACCGACCCGCAAGTTGCGAGCGTTGGCCTGACAGAAGCGGCGGCGCGCAGAGTCGGCCTGGATGTTCGCGTTGCCACCATCGGCCTCGACCAGGTACCGCGCGCACTCGCTGCTCGCGATACGCGCGGGCTGATCAAGCTTGTCGCTGACGCCGGAAGCGGCAAGCTACTCGGCGCCCATATCCTGGCGCCGGAGGGCGCGGACAGCATCCAGACGGCAGCCCTCGGGATCACATGTGGCCTGACGGTACAACAGCTTGCGGACGCCATCTTCCCTTATCTGACCACTGTGGAAGGCTTGAAGCTCGCAGCGTTGTCCTTCAACAAGGAGGTCGCGAAGCTGTCGTGCTGTGCTGGCTGAGCGTCGCCGGGCCGCCCTCGCGATCCTCAAATCTGTCTCACAGGCGTCCGCAGTCGGAAGCCCTCGGATTTCGGGCAACTGACGCTCAAAAATCCAACTGAGACGGGTTGACTGTTCAGATAAAGCGCCGGTACGTCCTCCGCCTTGCGCTGCCGCCGGCGGATACCTCGCGATCTCGAAGCGGCATCACCCGCCGTTAACCGTCTCCGAAAATCGGTAGCTTTAAGCTACCAAAGCCGGATAGTTCGTGTTATGTGATTTATCACATCTTTGGCCTCTCTCATGGCTGCCGAGGACTGGAGCCAGATCGATGACTGAAACGGACCTCATCCATACGCGCTCACCGATCGCGCGAGAGCAGGAGTACGAGCGGATCGCGCTTTCACTGGAGAGCTGCGGAAATTACCGGCTGCTCCGCCGCCTCAAGCCGCGCGTTTTCAAGTCTTCACGCCGAGCGTTGTCGACCAAACGGGCAGTCTTTCTCGATGTCGAGACCACCGGTCTCGACCGGCAGACGGACACGGTGATCGAGCTCGCCATGCTGCCGTTCGATTACGAGCCTGACGGCAGAATCGTCGGCATCGACAAGCCGTTCGTCGCCAGGCGTGATCCGGGTCGCCCCATTCCGCCCGGCATCGCGACGTTGACCGGCATCACGAACGAGATGATCTCCGGCGCCGTGGTGGACGACGAGATCGTTCGCGACATGCTGCGCGACGTGTCGCTGGTCGTCGCCCACAACGCCGCATTCGATCGTCCGTTCTGCGAGCCGTTGTGGCCGGAATTCGCTTCCAAGGCGTGGGCATGTTCGCTGAAGGAGGTGGACTGGGCCGGAGAGGGTTTTGAGGGCGGTCGTTTGTGCCATATCGCGGCGGCATACGGCTTCTTCTTCGACGCGCACCGGGCAGAGGAGGACTGCTACGCAGGAGTCGAAATTCTCACCCGTGACCTCCCGCGAAGCGGACGTCCGGTCTTCGCCGCGCTCCTGGAATCGGCTCGAACGCCCAGACTACGCGTGCGCGCCGAGGGAGCGCCCTATGGCTCCCGTCTGCTCCTGAAATCGCGCGGATATCGGTGGGATGCAAGCGGAAAGGACGGTCCGAGCGCCTGGTGCGCGGAGGTTGCCGAGGACGCGTTGGACGGTGAAGTCGAATTTCTACGTCGGGAGGTCTATCGGCGAAACGACGCAGCCATTCCCCATCGCCGCGTCACCGCCTTCGACCGCTATTCCGACAGGTGACGACGCGGGAAGATCGCCGCAGGACTGCCTGCGGCGTCGACCCCGACCAGCGACGCAGGAGAGCCCAATGAGTAATCATGAAGCCGCCGACCGAAAGGTAGCGGAAAGCCGAGAAGGCACCGATGCACGCCGGCTCGAGCGGAAGAAAAACGAAACGCCGCAACCCCTCTCGCCCGAGCGAGAGCAACTGCTGCGTAGCGTCTTGGCCGTCATGGCGCTCGCAGCGGTTGACGGAGAGGTCCGGCGACGGTCTCAAAAGCTTCGTTCGGATCGAGCGTTGATCGGATCGACGGCGATATCTCGCGCGGAATCGATCAAATCGTAGCCCTTCACGGAAGCCTAACCACGTCCGGGCAACCGAAACTTAAGCAGTCCGGCAAACTCGTAAGGACGGTAGGCGAGCATTAAAGTTTGGCCGGAAGGTTAGGCACCCGAAAGTTCGATAACGGAAAGCGCCGTCGAACGCGCGAAAGCTCCGAAAAGGATTGCAGTGATGACCAGACCCGAAACGGCAAATTCCGCGACCGATGAAGGTGAATCGTCGACCAAGCCGGGCGTGCAGGCGGCGGCCGTACGAGTCTTGTCTTATGCCAGCACTTCCAGCAAACCGTACGATGTCTCGCTTGAGGATCAGATGATCACCATGGCCGAGTACAGCTCGAATCAAAAGGGCTGGGTCGCGGCGGGCAAGGTCGTTGACGCCGAGAGCGGCAGGCCGCTGCGGACGCGGACGGCGCTCCGGCAGATTGAAGATGCCATGCGCGCCGGCCAGGTCGATGCCGTGCTGGCGACCGAACCGAGCCGTTTTAGCCGGAGGCACTCCGAACTAGCCTATTTCATCGGCTTGGCCGAGCGCTGCGGCGTGCAGGTTTGGACGACGACAACCGGTCCGATTACGAATATGATGGCCGTGGCGCTGCACATGGTCGCCGGCTTGGGGCTTGACGACAGGCGTTGCCACACCGCGCGCAGGCTCAAGGCCGTCAATGAGGACGGCCGTCACGTTGGCCCTGCGCCCTACGGTTACGACGTGGTTCGCTCCGGCGGGCAAAGCGGCATTCTGAAGATCCGTCCCGAGGAGGCGCTCATCGTGCGGAAGATCTACCGCTCCTACCTCGACGGAGCGTCCCTGCTGGCGATCGTGAAAGAGCTGAACGAGATGCGCATTCCGTCGCCTCGTGGGGGAAAATGGAAAGTGACGATGTTGTCGAAGGACGGCGTTCTCGGCGTGCTTCACGACATGACCTACACCGGCTTTGTCATCTCCGGAATTTACCACACGTTCGAAGACGCAACCACCGGGGCTCGGATGCGGGTCTTCAAGCCGCGCGCGGAATGGAACATCGCCAGAGGGCGACACGAGCCGATCGTGGCGGTCGAAGTATTCGACGCCCTTCAGAAGCGTTATGCCGGCGAACGGACCGCCGCCTGATACCCGGGACGGAGACGGCTTTCGCCGGGGACGCGAGACGTTCGTGGTTTCCGATCATGCCGGCGCGATTCATCAGGCCACCGCGCCGCTCGAACGGGCGCCAGTGGCCCAAGTGTGCAAATAGACTAGCGCCATCTATGCTCCGCCGACCTCACGCTCTGTTTGCCCGGTCTGCGAGGAGCAGATCGGCGCCGTCTGCCAGCTGACAGCGAGGGGCAGCATCCTAAGACGGCGACAATGCGTTCCACGTTCCGCAGCGGCGAGACGCGTTCGTCGCGCCCAAGCGCCACGGCATCTTGGGGTGAAAAACTGTGGCTCGCGCGGCGGATCGAAAGCCGCAATTGTAAAACGGCCAACTGCACAATTCAGCAGGGATTAGGCTGCTCGAGCGGAAAGTAGCCCGCAACAGGCGGTAGAAGCCGCAGCAAGCCGATGATCGACTAAGCAAATTGGATCATCCGGCTTACGGATCCGGGCTAAAGATCAATGCTCGACCTGGATCTCAGGTGTCTATCAACGGGCAGTTCTCGTCTGCGGCATGCATCCCCGACGAAATCGCAAAACTCTGATTCGAACGCCGCCGATAAATCCATCACGACGTCCGGTCGTTATCCAACTTCATTCTGCGCGGAGGCGGAGCCAAAGACCGGAAATGTCCCGCCGCGAGCAGCGCCGAACGTCCTCGTATTTTCCAGAATTCATTACATCTTCCTCAGACCGCAGAAAGCGACCAGCCCCTCCTCTCGCGCTTAAACTGTGTTTAGTCGCTAGGACGGCGCGAATCGGACAGAAGAACAGTCCACTTAGCGAGTGGTCGTCACATCCGTCGGACGCTGTGGACTGGTCCACATGATTAGCTTCGGTTAGTAACTGGGGGAAAATGTTTGTCATCCCCTGCGATGTGTCTATCATCGCGGTTGACTCCAACGACCGACCGACCGCGTGACCGAAGCACAGCAGAAGAAGCCGGAACAGAAGCCGTTCAAGGAGCGATTCCCTGCCCGGAAGTCGGCGGCCTTGCGGACGCTCGCCGCCAATCTGCGCAGGTTGCGCAAGGATCGCGGCTGGAGCCAGGATGCGCTGGCGGCCGAAGCCCGCATCGACCAGAACGCCGTCAGCCTGATGGAAAACCGGCGCTCAAACCCGACGATCGTGGCGATCGAAAGCCTCGCCAAGGCGCTCAAGGTGCCCGTCGCCGAACTCCTGACGCCAGCGAAGACTCCGAAGACGACGCGATCGGTGAAGGCTGACACATGACTATTCCGGAAAAGAGAACTTCGGCGACAAGATCGTAGGCGCATCAGTCCGGGCCGCCAGCACCCCTTTCCGAGCGGGCCAACCGGCCGCGGACTTGCGCGCCGAAACCTAAATTAGGGCGTGCGGATGGATGGGCGATGGGCCATATCGATCCGGACATGCAGAGGTGGCTGATGGCCAGGACGAACTCCACAGCGATCGATTCAGCAACGGAGCTGTTCACTTGCCGGTGTGGAAAGACCACATGCCATATGCACCGGCTGCGGCCGTTTCGGGAACACATCAAGCGGCTCTGTCGAGCAATCGCGGTCGCACATCAGTTGGAGCTTCTGACGTCGCGAGATCCGGAAGTGGACTGGGATGCGATCCTTTCCCGCTCCAGATGGCGGCGAGCCTCTGAGGACGCTTCCGCCGACACCGCTTATGTCGATGATAGCGAATCCATCGTCTGGTGCGACACAGCATGGGAGTTCGAGGAACTGAGCAGCGAAATTGCCGCCAAATATGTAGCGGGCCCGAGCATCTTCAATTTTCTTTGGTGCGCCCACGAAGCCGCGGTCGGCGCTGCGGGTGGCGGCCAATTCAAACGTGACAAGGTAGCCGTCCGAGGCCGCCGACTGGCCCAAGGAAATCCCAGACCCGAAGACGAGTTTCCTACCGTCAACGGACTGTACCGGTTCGCCGAATTGTGCCGCCGGAAATGCGGCGACCTCGACTCCGAGATCGATCGTATCGCGCACGACTACAAACTTGCGGGCTCGCCGCCGCGGCCGACTTGCGCGCATCTATTGAAATCACATTGCGCACGGACATGATGCCGTGCCGACGGCGGCCTGGGCCGAGAACGGGAAGGGCAAGGCCAACTTCGTCATCTTCCGGATGTACGCCGTGGGTCGTCTTCTGCTCTTGCTCATCCAGGAATTCGCTTTCCAATCGTTGATCGATCCCTCGGCTCCGATTCCCGTGACACTGAACGAAAAGAACGCCCCGACACGCAATGGTTCGGAAACTGCAATTGCATGAATTGAGGGACGCCGAGCTGCTCGCCGACCGGGGATAGAGACGTCCGTCGGAGAATCATCGGCCGCTTGCCCCGGCGGATGCGGGCGGCCCGCCCCGTCTTCGGGATCTGTGCCGACGCCGAGCTCCGCCGGTCAGGCTTTTTGGACCTCGATCACGATCGGATGAAAGCTTCCGGGGATCTCGCTCCCAGGCAGAATGGAGTGGCCGAGGACGATCTGGACGATGTCGAACGGAGTGTCCTTCAGGGGCTTCTCGCCCTTCGCCGATTCCGACCTCATCGCAAGCCCCGCCTTGAGCTTGCGATAGAAGGCCGGATCGTCCCTGAGGGTTCGCGGCGACGGCGAGCCGGGCAAGAACTCGTTGGGATCGACGTTTCGCAGCTCCTTGCGAAAGATATCCAACAGCTTTTCGGACAGCAGCAGCCACTCTATGACCTTGGACTTGTCCCGTCCGGCCAGACAGGTCGCTAGATCCTGATCCATGGTGGCCTCCGCAAGCAGAGTTGCCCCACTCCTTCCTCGCAGGAACATTCGAACGCCGACGCGTTGCCGGGTCGGCATGGCGGCCAAGGTACCGACCCGCCCCAAGCGGCCGATGAACGCCTGCTGGAGTTGAAGGGCGAACGGCGTTCGGAACCGGCGCACGCGCCTCAGGCCGGAATCCAGCCTGGCCGGCAGGTCGTCGACCATCCAGGTTTCGACCGCGAGCGGATCCCAATCGAGGGAGTACTTCTTTCCGTCGACCATCATGATCGGCGTCTGAATGCTGCTCCCTCCGATCTTCTTCGCCGATCGTTCGTACGGATGCACCGATCCCTTCAGAAGCAGCAGGCGATCCGTGTTGCCGTGCTGCAGATCGCAGGCCTGCGAAAGCACCACGAAAGCGTGCTGCTCGACATGCTCCGGAACTCCATCCTTTGCGGCCACCGCCTTCGACTCGGCGAGGAAGACGTCGCCCAATCGCGCGGCCTTCGGATTGGCATCTATTTCCGCTTCGATCCTCGTGCGATCGCCGTGCTGGAAGAGCGCACCGTCCATCATGCGGTCCGATTCCTCGGTCGGCATGAATTGAGCCGGCGGATATTCCTTCCAGTCGATCTGGTTCAATCGCTTGGCGTCCCTCACGAGGTCGGTATCGCCCTCCAGGATCGAATGCAGGTGAAGGTCGTAAAGGTCTAGGATGTAATCTCCGACCGGCTCCTCTTCTGCCTCCAGGATGAGGGCGTTCATGTTCGCGTAGTCGGGAAGGTCGAGCGTGCGAATGCTCGCGAGAAACTTCTCGCGTGCGCCCGTGAGAGCTTTGTCCCACGACAGCACGAATCCATTGAGCTTCAGGGCATCCGGACGGGAGACCGCCAGCTCGTAAAGCCTTTCCACCATCGTTTCGGCATCGCCGAGATCGCTTTTCCTCACCATCCGGAATTGACAACCCAGGAGTTCCGCTCGGTCCCGCACGGTGGGCCCCAATTCGTGCAGCCGGGGGCTCTCCGAGAGCAGTATGACCGTGGGCGGGCAATCACGTCGGCGATCGACGATGGCTTTTATTCTCTCGATCGCCTGGTCGACGGCGCCTGGCCCCTCCATGTATCCGAGGAAAAGGTCCAGGAAGATGATGTTCGCGTCATCGATCGCGTCGTGTCCATCCCTGCCGTAGGTGTTGCAGATCAGCCCAAGTCCGCCCTTGAGCAGATCCTGCAGCGGAACCAGCCGGTCCCTCTTGTTCTGGCGGACTTCGATGAATTCGACGAACACCGCGCCGGCCGGCTTCAGTTCATCCCGCAGTTCCCATGCGATCTTCAGAAAGGCGGGATCCCGGGACAGCTCCGATGGGTCCTTCGCGTCGTATTCTTGGTACGTTGCGGCGAATTTTTCGTGGTCGGCGTCCTTCAGGTCGTCGAAGAACCTGTCCCAAAGAGCCTTGGGAATATCTCCCGGCCGCGGCATGTCGTCGAACGCATCATCGACGATCGCGGCGATCGTGAACTGCTGCTCGGCCAGCAGCTGCTTTACCTGCTCTATCATTTCTCTGGCTCTGGAATTTCGAGAACGAACGTGTTCAAGCGGCCGCGGTGGACCTTGCGTTCCTCCGATAGAAAAATCCTTCCGCCGTTGTGCTTGGCGCAATCGGCCGCGATGTACAGTCCGAGGCCCTGGCGTTTCGACTTTCCTTTCGTCGAGAAGAACGCCTTGAAGACTTCGTCGCGCAGGGATGGTTGGATGCCCGGCCCGTTGTCGGTGTACTCGAGTAGGTTCGGAAGTTTGCCGATCGAGATCGCGATGTTCGGCTTGTACTTCTGCTCGTCGAGCGCCTGGAGATCCATCCAATAGATGGAATTCTGGATCAGGTTTTCGATGATCTGCACGAACATGCCGCGTACGCCGTGGACCATGACGGTCTTGGCGCCGCGCTCCACCGTGACGTCGATCGAGACGTTGTGGCGCTTGAATTGGGGAGCATGTCCGGCAAGCACGTCGCGGACCATCGCGACGAAATCGAAGGTTTCCTTCCGCTGACGACCTGAGACGCTGAGCGGATCGAGGACCCGAAGCCGGCGGTTCATCGTCTGCATCTCGTCGCGCAACGACTTGAAGAGGGAGTTTACCTCCGCAGGGAGACCTTCAGCGGGTTTCTGTGACAGCAGCGCGAGCGTCGTTTCCGTCGATCTCGCCAGTTCGTGGGCGACTATCTCCAGCATTAGCCCCACACCGGCGAGCTGCAGCATGCGGTCGCGCTCGTCCTCGATCTGCTCGGCGCGCTCCTTCGCCGCCGCGAAATAGGCCATCATTTCGTCCACGAACGACATGAGCTCGCGGAGCTTCGGCTTCTCCTCCGCGTGGCGCGCGCCGAGCTCCTTTATCGAGGTAACAGCTCTTTCCTGCAGGGACTTGACCTGCTTTTCGGCCTTGTCGAAGTCGATCGACTTCGGTTGGTGCCGCTCCTCCACCTCGTTGAGGAAGTTGAGAAGACGGTCCTGGATGACGAATTTGAGAAGCTCGACGAACACCTCCTTCTCGTCGCAATCCTTGAGACCTTCTCTGCTCGTCTGATCGATCAAATGGGGATTCTTCGTACGCGAGATCGAAACCCGCCCGATGAACTGCGACTTGTTCAGCTTGTAACCCTGGGAGGCGAGCGCCTTGCGGTCTAGACCGAGCCAGTCGTTGTCGTCGTCGCCGTACGGAAAGACACGGTAGCCGTTCCGGAACAGCATGATCCCGGACCACAGCCGCTGCAGATCCTGGATGTGCTTGCGATCCCCGATGCCGTCTATACTTCGGAACAGGCGACGATTGTACCAGTAGAACTCGAAGGAGAACGGTCCCACCGTCCTCAGGGCGGACGCCGGGACGTCGTCCGCCAGCGACTTGAGATCGATCTTTTCGAAGTGGAGCCGACGTTCTTCCGGAGGGTTGCCCTTGCCCAGATCGCCGCACCACAGCTCGACGTCGAGTTGAGGCTTTCCTTTGACGATCGAGTGTTCTCCCGTCGCCTTCGCGTGCGCGAGCTCGAATATGGCCCGGTCGAGCCGAGGGATGTCGACCCGGCTTCCGTTGAAGATCACCGCTATCCGGAACCTGCGCTTCGACCTGGAAAACGGATCGGACAACCGCGCAAGCTCGGACGTGCAGATGCCAACCATCCGCTTGGCCGACCAGTTGGAGGCGATCCCGGATATCCTGATCGTCGTCCCGCTGCTCTCCGGGTCCGGTTTCCTCGCGCCGACCGTCGGCACCAGCTCGATGTCCTGGACCATCTTGTCCAGGTCGTCGAATACGGACCAGTCGACATGGAGATGATTCAGCCGCTTGTCTTCCGAGGTCGAAGTGGTCACGTCCAGTATGGAGCCGAGCCGCATCGCGGAGAGGCGGCCGACACCTTTTTCTCCCAGATACCGGGGCTCCGCATCCTTGGTGCGCAGCTCGACGTCGAGCGAGCGACGCCGCGACGGCGTTCCGATCACCAGGAACGACTCGAGCAGATCCTCCTTCGACATTCCCCGCCCGGTGTCCCTGAATTCTATCCAGTTCGCGGCAAGGTAGGCGCTCGTCAATCGCGTACGGAAATCGGCGGGCGATTCGGCCCGGTCGACGGCGGTGGACAGCGCCGTGCGCGCCTCTGCCGGCGAGTTCTCTATGAAGGCAGCCTTGGTGGAGGACTTCAGTTCGGCGAAATCGGCCTCCAATTGCTGCGCGGCGGAGGTATCGTCCTCTTCGATCTTTCGCGCCTCCAGCTCTTCGGCGCTGGAGAGAGCATCCACGAAGGCGCTATGCTTCATCGCTATGCAGAAGTGGATTTCGACGCCGTCCGCCGATTTCGCATCGATGGCGTTCTTCACGAGTTCATAGATGGCGACGGCGTCGGAGCTTATCAGCTCGGCACCTAGCTCGAGTACGGTTCTGGCAGCGACCCTAAAAGCCAAACTTCCACCGGAAGGTTCGAGAAACGATCATTTCAGAGCGATCAAACTACCTTGTACCTCGTCAACCGGTGAATGCGGCTTCCCGGCTTTGGAGCGGAGCGGTCCCCTGCGTAAGCCCGACGACCGTTTCGATGAACCGAGAGTCGACGAAAGGGACCTGGGAGAAGCAAAGCCCGCGCTCGCCTTCGAGCTTCGCGAGCATATGCCCGCGGCCCAGCAGCCGTTCGGCTCCTCTGTCTCCCAGCGCGATCTCGGACGTGCCCTCCGAGTCGACGCGCAGGATCAATCGATTGCCCAGGTTGGCGCGAAGCTGCATCGGCATGACGTTCGCGTCGGGGCGTTGCGCGGCGAAGATCAGGTAGATCCCCGCCGCTCGCGCCTTGATCCCGAGCCGCTGCACGACCGTGGAGACGGCCTCCTTGTACTCGTCGATCAACATCCATTCGGCGAATTCGTCGTGGACCAGCCAGATGACCGGCAGCCGTTCGCTTTCGGGCGCCTTCGCGTTGTATTCGGTTATGTTCGCCACGCGTCGTTCCTTGAAGCGGACATATCGGCGGTCCATCTCGACGACGAGTTCGGCAAGCCGTTGCGAGGCCAATTCCTGCTCGTCGATGATGCCTCCGTCGAGATGAGCCAGTCCCTCGAAGGCGAAGTAGTCCACGCCCTGTTTGGGATCGATCAAAACGATCCGGGCCTGTTCGGGGGTATTGGTGGCGGCGATGGCCAACAGGATGTTCTGGACCAGCACCGACTTCCCGCTCCCGGTACTCCCCGCTATCAGCGTGTGCGGCGCGTGGATGCGTCCAGGCGACAGATACATCAGACTGCCGTCCGCTTCGCGGACGCCGACGAGCAGGTCCTGATTGCCCCATCCGGCGCTCTTCGGATTCCAACGCGCCCACACTTCCCTGATGTCGACGACCTGCCGGACCTCCCTCTCCACGGCGATCACGACCGCGCCCGGCTCGGGCCGGACGGAGATGACGTTGAGGCCGAAGGTGGTGAGCAGTTCGGATCGCTTCTTGAGGACCTGATCCACGGTCAGGTTGGCGCTGCCGGCAAATCGAAGAAGCGCGCTATTCGGCGTCATCGAGGAACTGATCAGTTTCGCCTGCAGCTTCATCTGCTGAAGAGCGGCGCGCGCCGAGGACGAGGTCTTCGACAGCCACTGTTCTTCCGCCTCGGACACGCCGGAGACCGAAGCCTCCGTCAAGAGCCCCTGGATTTGCGGATATGCCCATCCGTCCGGAACGGTCGGCGCGGCCGCCTCGAGCAGCACATCGGAAATCTCGGAAGGAATCTCGGGACCCTCCGCGGACCTGCGCCGCAGCGTCGGATCTTCGGCGGGCGCCATGTCCGATGTCTGCTTCTTGCCTGCGGACTTCGGCGGCGCCGGCGTGACGACCGGCTCGCCCGACCCGGGCTTCCGCCACGTCGGATCGGACGTCAGATAATCCGCACCGGCGGCGATGCGGATTTCCCGTGGACTCTGCTTTTGCCAGTAAGCGAGAAGAAGCTGCTTCAGCGTGGTGCGGCCGTAGATCTCCTGGTAGGCGTCGGCGACCGACGGCACGGCGTAGGCGTCCGTGCGGTCCGCTCCCTCCACCGCCGTCGGGACGAAGACATGGGAGTACCCGCGGATGTGGATTTCGCAGCGCCCCTCGCGGATCGCCCTGCGCCATGCCGCCAGATCGATGCCGCTCGCGGCCGGCAACCGGATCCCGTCGAGCACCAGATCCGCGATGCGGGACAGCCAGGAATCCCGGTCGAGGCGGTCCGGGTTGCCGAATATCGCTTCGCTGATGCGGTGCATCGTGTCCCGCAGTTGCTTTTGCGATTCCTTACGTTTGACGGCCAGACTGGCGTCTTCGACGTATTTCGCCTCGGTCACCACGATCGTGAGCCGCAACGTCCCGTCCGCGGACACCTGCGGGCTGAGGGTAAGGAGATCGGCGAGCTGCTCCTCGCGCTGGCCCATCCAGGCAGCGTAGTCGTCCAGAAAGTACCATCCGACGGCTCGATCGTCGCCGATCTCGTCCTTTACCAGGGCCCTGCTCAGGACCACTCCGATGAGCTCGCTTGCGCTCTGGCCGCGTTTGGCCGCCCGGAGCACGATATCTCCCGAAACATCGTTGGCGTCGCTTATCAGCCGCTCGGCCAGCAGCGCGAGGTCCGCGCCGCTCAATTCCAGATTCAGCGCCCTCAACCGGTGCAGGATCATGGATCGAAGCAGGCTCACAGAGGCGCGCGACGAGATAATGACGTTCCGCCCCTGGGTCGCCGATTGCTTGTAGCGGATGATGCGGACTTCCTGATTCAGCAACTGGCGCCGATCCAGCAACTCGTCGAAGTTCACTACCCAGTTGCCCAGGTTGTGGGTCTCTTCGAAGATGCGGGCCGTGCGGCCATCTCGGAAGTCGAGTTGCCTCACCGGCAACAACCTGCGATTCCTGTCGTCGTCCCAATCGCCGCGGAATAGCGAAGCTAGTGCCGTAAGATAGGACCACCCCTCGCCGCTTTGGACCGGACAGCAGAGGTACACCGAGGACTTGAGATCGTCGGCGGCCGCCGGCCTCCGACGCGACCAGCGGGAGGGCAGAAGACGGGTTATGTCGGCCGGATCCGCGGCCTCCTTGTGCCATTCGAGTCTCGCGTGCCTGGAGATAACGTCCTGCGAGAACACTATGTCGTACGGACAGCCGTCTTTCGGGTCGGGAGGAGGCGCTTGATCGGCGATGACCGATATGCGCAGCCGAGCCATGAAATCTTCCGTCGCCTCGCTTGCGCTGTAAGTGTCCGATGTCGTGCTGGCGCCCAGGATCGAATGGTAGAGATCGCGAAGACGCTCGGACGCCACGTGACGCAGCAGAACCTGACAACGGACGTCCTCGTCGTCGTCGTGGATCGACCCGATCTTGTCCACGACGGCCTGCGGAAGCCGGGCGGAATCGCAGTTGAAGAGCACCACCGACATGTTGGCGCGTTCGTGCGGATGCAGCGACAGGTACCGTCTGACCAGGTCGACGACGCAATCGCTGCCCTCCGCCGGACTTTCGTTGGTATCGTCCCCCTCCTCGGGGGAAGTGATCGGTGGCTCGTGCAGGCTGTAGTCGAGCAGCACGTCGCTGACGGAGAGAAGCTGCGGCCCGTCTTTTCCCCACGTCGCCACCACCTCGGGATAGAGCGGGTGCGACAGATCTTGGGAAATGTCCTTGAAGAACAACCGGGCGTCGTCGCCCCTCGCGCCGGGAGAATTCAGGAGCAGATCGACGAGTTCGGATACGAGCTTGGCTTTTCTCCACATCGCCGCGAGCCGGAAGGGATGCCATGGAGCAACGACGGCCGCGGCGGCCCCGCCATCCACCGGCACGAGCCCGATATCGAGGATCGGCTTGAGCAGGTTGTCCCGGTTGCTGTCGCCTTTAGCCAGCGAGACGATGCCGTCCAGGAGGTACGCGTAGGATTTCAATTGATCGAGGTTCGCCTCGTCTCCCGCCCCGTGTTCGGAAAAGCCGCCGATCGCCTTCCTGTAATCCCCGACGAAAGAGTCGAATCGGCGCTCCAGGTCGTCCGCGACCGCAGGCCTGAGAAACTGGCTCTCCCTGCAGTTTGCGAGATTCCTGCGCCATATCTTTTCGATGTCGCGCTCTTGCTTGTAGACCGGAACGAAGGAGCCCCTGTCGCGGTCGTAGGCGGGAACGAACGTCTTCACGTCCGCCAAGTCCACGGTCTTCGCTCGGGACTTCGCGCCGGCAAACTCCCGCGACGCCCGGCACACGACCATCGGATGCTCCGAGAGCCGGGACCAGTCGTCCGCCAACTGGCTCGACACGGCCGTCGGCTCGAACTTCCATACGATCTGCGTCGAACAGGTGACGGACGCCCCGGTATCGGTCTGCGTCTCCAGCTCCAGTACGAACTTCAACTGGAGGGCCGGCCTGGCTACCGAACGGTTCGCGGAGTATTTGCCCGCGGCACGCCATGTCGCGACCAGATCGGCGAAATCGAACAGATCGCCGACGTCCCATGAGACATGCTCGCTGAACAGTCGCCGCAGACCTGCGTACCGATGCGCGAAGAAGAGGCCGGCGTCTTCGTTGAGCTCCCGGAGGTCGCGTTTGGTCGCCCTGTCGCAACGGATCCGAAGTTTCCTTCCGCTTCCGGAGGGTCGCCTATTGAACAACGGCTCCATGGCAGAAGCGATACCGGCCAACAGGTCCGTGGTCTCGATCGAACGTCCGTAGACGAAGCGGTCCCAGGCGGACTTGAGCTTCTTGTCTTCCTTGAGCTCGTTGCGGTGCGCTTCGTAGAAAGCGGTATCCTCTTCGCGAAATTCGGTGGTTTTGCGTCCGATCAGAAGCTTGAGGTATTCCACGTCGTCGACGGAGAGCAGACCGTCTTCGCCTTCGGCGTAGAAGTTGAGGGTTTCCTGCCCGAGATTGTACTTCTCCCGCTGCAGACCATCGAACAGCGGCTTGACGTCTTCCCATTCGCATTCGGCCAAAGCGGCGGCTTCGGCATTCCATCCGCTTCCCGCCGCGACGAACCGCTCGACGACGGGGTGGCAAGCCTCCGGAATGGCGTCCTTGACCTTCGCGAACGCGGCGGCGAGGTCCTCCTCGCTGAGCAGCAGTTGGCTCGGAGTGAGCTTGAGAAGCAGGCTTCCGCGCTTGCGCGCGGCGTCCGTGAAGAACCTTCGCCAAGCGGACGTGTGGCCTCTGGATTTCTCCTTTATCCCCTCGAAGTAGCAACTATCCTTCGGCAGCCTGAGAGCGGCCAATGCGGCCCCCAGCGCGTGGATGAGAGGATGGCCGTCTTCGGCGACACCGTGGCGGGTCCGCAGGACGTATGTTGCGAACCGATCGAGCGAGACCTGGCGGATATCCCGCAGGCCCGTCGACGCCTTTTCCCACCACTTCGCATGCTCGGAGGAGAGATGCAGACCGGCTGACGCGATCCGGATCCATAGGTCCAGCCGATCCATGATTTCGGCCGGTCCCAGCCGAGCTATCTCGTGGAGCGATGCTTCTTCGGTATGCTCGACGCTTGCGAGCAGCAGGACCGGCTTGCTGCATTCCGCGTTCCTCAGGTACGTCGCCGGCTTCGTGGTAAGGACCGCGTCGGGCAGCCCGTGGTTTCCGACGTACGAAACCGGCAGCTTGATTTCGACCTTGTCCCGAAGATAGGCGTCGTTCAGAACCGCACGCGCGACCGCGGCGGTATGATCCGCGCTGAAGTTGAGGGCGAAGCGGGCCGTCCCCTGCGGCGTCGCCGCGGCGGAATCATCCGGTATGTCATCCCGCAGAAGCGCCGCACAAACGGCGCCCACCAGTTCTGAGACGTTCATGACGCAGCTTTCCCGAGCGGATTCTCCACGTAGGCACACGCATCGGACAGGCGGCGAAGCATGCCGAGCGTGCGCAGTCGGCTCTCCAGCCTGTCCGCATTGGCTTGGAAGGCGCGTTTGTCGAATTCCTCGGGGCTCAAGACCTGCATGGCTTCGCGTTCGCCGAAGACGAACCCGTAACGCCGGAAGAGCACGTCGAGAAACTCGCCGTATTCCATGCGAACCGCGACATTGGCGAGAATCAGCGCTTTCAGCAGGTCGTCGGTCGGCGCGTATCTGAGCCGGTTGGTGCCGCGGCGCGAAACCAGGCCGGCGCCTCCTCCGTAACTGCGGTGAACGTTGCCGACATGCTGCTTGTGACGCGCAAGCGCGGCCTTCCGCAGTTCGATCAGCAGGGCGGAAGGGTCCGCGGGACCTTCGTAGTCGTCCTCGGCTCGCGGCCATCTCACCTGCTGGCGCATCAGTTCCCGACAAGCGGCGAAGCCGGATGCTTCGCCCGAGGCGGCTCGCCACTGCTCGCCTTCCCCGATCCGCTTCACGTACTCCTCGACGGCGCGTGCGGACATCTGGCTGTTCTGGAGGTAGCTCATCATCGAAAGTTCGCGGATCAGCGTCTTGCGCGGCGCGACGACCTCGCAGATGAAGTGCGGCTTCTCCGCTCCGCAGACCTCGGCAGCCACAACGAGCTGATAGAGGGCGAGATGGAGCGCCCCCAACGTCGCAAGATGGGGATAGGCATCGAAGCGCGGCAGACCCAGTTCGAAGAGATTGAGCCAATCCTGACTCATCGCGTCGAACGTCGGATGGGTTGCGTAGGGAAGGTAGCTGTCTCCTCGACTTTGGAAGTCCTCGGGGACGTCCGGCTGCATCAACGCCAGCAGGCGGTCGCAGGAGTCGTTCGCCTCAAATGCCGCGGCGAGGTGCGTCTGCAAAGCCGCCGCATTCTTGGAACGCGTGAGCATCTGATAGAGCAGCTCGCCTGGCCGGCCGAAATAGATGTACTCGCGGCTCGCGGAGCCGCCGCTCACGTTGAGGTCCTCGTAGATGGCGTGCCGGCCGAAGGGGAAGATGAAGCGCGAGCTCCACCGCTTGTTGGAGGCGCTTTCGATCGTGGACGATCTTATCATGCCGACGAGAGACGCGAATTGATGGAAGGAGCGAAACCGCTTCTTCAGGTACGAGAAATCGAGACTGGGTATTGATCTTCCCCCGATAAAGTGGACGGGTTAAGCGGCTTTTAGCTCCATCTCGA
>NZ_LSIC01000154.1 GCF_001556045.1 Bradyrhizobium sp. CCH5-F6 | reverse complement strand
GTCGCTATCGGATCAACCGCTTCATTTCAGAAAGACGGTTGCCAACTGACCTAAACTGGACATAGGTCAGCACGTGACGAATGTACTCCTCAATGCCTTGAGGCTCGTCGAATTCGATCTCGAAACTTGGCCAAAAGTCAGTCGGTGCGTCGAAATCCATCCCATAGGTCGCCGCGTACCGGGCGCGGAGCGTCATGCCCTCCACGGTGTCGCCGAATAGATTGAAGTTCTCTTCCTTCGGGTATTTGCTGCGGCCGAGCGCATCGACCTTCGCGCGATGATGCATCAGGTCCCTTGTGTGCCTGACGCGGAAGCTGACTCGCTTGACGCAGTCTTTAGCCTCCCAGGCATCATGACCGACGATAGCAATGTTCGAGGCGATTTCTTGCCGGTATGTCGTTCTCTGCGGCTCGCCGAAACGGGAGCGTGTTCCGGGAATTGTCGTGATGTTTGAGTGCAGCGAGACAATATCGTTGGTCTCGGTTTGAACAAAAACCGGCTTCTCGCCTTGGATATGAAAATGATCTTGGAAGCTGTAGATCTCGGTTCTGATCCGCTCTTCCGCGAGGAGGACCGTCCCAGTCAGATTCTTGCCCGTGACCAACTCAAGACAGTGAAGCGGTTTCCCACTTTCGAAGTTCGGCATGTATCGCCTCTTGTGGTTAGAATCTCCAGTATCATGCCGCTTACAAGCGCCATACGACCAGAGCCGCAAAAAGATCTACACCGCTGCGCAGACTGCCAGCGTGCCGACCACATTAATTCTGAATCCTCAGGCACTCGCGCCTCGCGGAATTCTCCACAGGAATTCCGAGAACGGGCTTGCGCGAGGACTACTTTTTGTCGTCGGTGGTCTAACGGTCGTCAACACTCGCGACTTTTCGATCGCAGATGCTACGCTGGACGACGCTCAAATACCACTTTGCGAACAGTCGAGCGACCGTTGCTATGCTGGTCCAGCAACGCTCCGATAGCCGGTGAATTCGGGTGGGCCAAAGATTTTGGGGAACAGCTCGGTTATATCCTCAAGCCTCTTGCCCTCCGTCACGTACGGCACCAGGGCCATCCGTAAGCGCGACAGTGCCACCTCGTATGGCATGAAACCGATACCCGCCGAGGCCGCCGCTTCACGGCTTGCGCAGTAGTTCTCGTTGAAGATGTTGAGCTGCCCGCTGCTGCGGAGGGCTTCAATCATCGCGTCGAGCCGCTTGATCGAGTCCGCTGCGCGCTGAAGCGCGAGGTCGTGGGGTGTCAGCGTCTCGTCCCAATACGCTGCCGCCTCGCGAAGCGCATTGATCATGGTGTCGACGTCTGGGCGCTCCCTAGTTTCCTTGCGGGCCTTTCGGGAAACCGCGATAGCGTTCGGCTCCCGCAACCAGTGGACCGAGCAGGCGTTCGGATTGATCTTGTGTCCGACGCGGATTTGGTAGGCCCCGTCACTCTCCAAGATGCTGATCGCGGTGAAACCGGTGGAGATCAGGTACTTGATCGCGGCCTTCGTCTGGCCCGAGGCGGTCGTCTCTGTGCGTTCGGCTTGAACATTAGTTGTCATAACTCATGCATGACCCTGCATCACGCTGTCGCTCGCGCTATAGATATTGCCTTTCCAGAGCACGGAGACCTCTTGGAAGTAATCGCTATATCGGATCATCGTCTTGTCGATGACCTGCTCGATCTCTCGCTGCCGGATACCCCATTCGTTAATGTTCAGATATACGACTAGCCAGCAGTCGGAGTATCGGGCGCCGTACCGGCGGACCTTATCGCGGATAGCGTTGTCTAGATAGGTGGGGATCGAGTCGGCTCGGGAATGCCAGTCCTCGACGGGATCGAATCGCATGCCGCGCGGCTCTCGGTATTCCTCTCCGAGCTTGCGGTCACCGTGGGTGCTGGTCACTTCAACTTTGATGGTGCGCTTGTTTATCCTGACAAAACCGTCCGGCCACTGGTCGCGTCGATCGGCGAGGCGAACTTGATCGGCGCCGATTTTCGCAGCGAACTTGGCGAGCACGTAGGCGTCGTGAAGGAACTTGAGCTGGGGCTGGAGGAAGAAGTCAGGATCAGCATTACGGAGGCGGAGCGGCTTCTCGATTTTCTGGAAGGCTCTCGCCGATTGCCATCGCACTAGCTCTACGTACCCAGCATCGATCTCTTCTTGGGTCGGTGGGAGACCTTCCGGAACGTGCTCATCGTCCTCAAGGTCTAGATCGTCTGTAAGCGGATCTGCTTCGCAGACGTCGTCGATCCATTCGTCGGGGAAATTGGTCACGGGGCGACTCAACGGCAATAGGTGAAGGAGAGATTGTGGGCCGGTTCGCGTTCGCGTTCAACCTCTCGCTGTTCGCGAACTATCTAGTTCTGCACACTCCCAAGATGGGTGGGTCGGCGATTGTCCAAGCCCACAATGAAGGAACTTCGCGCCCGCTCGGCGTGTACTGTGGTTCGCTCAATCCTGCTCCGAATTCACGGGACTATCCATGGCACCACTGCATCGCTATCACCCATCGGAATGCGGCGAGCAAGCAGCAGGAACAAGGCCATGAGCGATGAAAAGAAAATGCCATCGGCAATTCTAAGAGGGCGAGGGCTACGTCTGCTCTTCGGCGATCAATGGCCAGGTGATCCTAGCGTAGATCAAACCGAGGAGCAGATCAGGGAATACTACACCGGCGCGAACGAAGGTACCGTCGCGGTGATCCGACAGACATATGCAAATCGTTTGTTCTTCATCGTGAGCAGGGTGACCGGCAAGAACGGCAAAGGCCGAGTCTATCTCGCCGACGAACCGGCCACCGGATATGGCGGGTGCGCTTTCTGGATCAAGAGCGGGAAGAATTGTTTCTCCCCGAAGGGACAGGCGCGACTTGTAGTTCCGACCCCTGAGGTCCTCGCCCACGCGGAAAAGTATCCCGCCAAGGATTTCGGTACGAGCCTCGAAATCGATGTTGCCGACGTTCCCAAGTTGATCGAGCGACAACGCGGCAAGAATTAAGAGCGCTTCGCCGGCGAACCATGGAGAGGAACTCGTGAAGCGCGGAATCTAGGTCGACCAACCGATTGGAAGGCCGAGGCGCGGCCGTTGCTAGTCGTCCTGCGATCGGCGGCGGACGGCTCGGGCTCGGTCCATGAAAGCCAATACATCCTTGTTGGCCCGGCCGATCCGATCTCCGCCGCCCATGGGCTTTGCCCCTGGCCGATCGACCTTGGCACCATCGCTATTCTGCGCGGACGCCTTCCGTCCGCCTCGCTGCGTCTCACCGGTTCCGCGATCTCTTGTACCATTGCGTGGATAGCTGCTCCGCGGGATGGGCGGCGCTGGTCCAAGCCGTTCTGGTTTGCGGGCGCCGTTCGCCTCTCCGCCCTTCGTGCGTGCTCGCCAGACCGTCGAGGACAGGGTTCCGACGCTGACGGGCTTTGCTCCTCCGCCTGTCATCCCAGCGGCGGCCATGGCCCGGGTCATGTCCTGCCAAGTCATGCCCCGCTGTTCGGCAGCATCGAACCACCAAAGGTGTCCCATGACGAGGCGCGAGAGCTTCTTACGGGCTCCACCCGGCAGATGGAATTCCTCTGCCATGGCCTTTAGCCCTGCCTCCAGTTCTTTAATGGTAACCATATCGACCCCTCCACCTTCCGATCGGAGATAAGAACGCCCATGGCTTCTGCAAACCTCTGCAAAATGATGTATTCAAATGCCGAAATATGCAGGAGATTGCAGAACTCACACCTGTGCATCTGTGGATGACACCCACATGGCCCGAGCTTTTTTGACGTTACGGCATTTGGTCGTTGCGGTCATCTGTCCGGCCTTTGCTTGCGGTCTATTAGGTACCGCATGGCCTTGATGGTTGTCCGCTGATCGGGCCCCAATCATCGTTGACGGACTCAAAGTCCGTGCACAGGTTCGGGGTGTCCTGATCCTCGGTATGTCGACCGGATGCCATCACGTCGTCATTGCCCTTGCCAAACTTGGTATTCGTTGGTTGTACGGTAGCGCGGCGGTCGCCGCTTCACTTCATTGCCAAGCCATCTTTTTTCTCTACGCGATTCCGAACGGTCGTTCACGGAAGGTGCCGCCGCGCTGCATGATGGCCCAGACGATACGGGCGAGTTTGTTGGCGACAGCGACGGTGACTACGCGCGCCGGCCGCCGGGCCAGCAGCGCGTTGACCCATCCGGCCAGTTCGGGCTTGTTGCGGACGTAGCGAACGACTGCGGTCGCGCCGAGCACAAGCAGCCGCCGCAGATATGGCTCTCCCCTCTTGGAGATTCCGCCTAATGCCATCTTGCCTCCACTGCCATTCTGTCGCGGCACCAGCCCTATCCAGGCCGCGAAGTGGCGCCCCGACCTGAACGCGCTGGCGTTCGCGACGGTTGCCACCAGCGCAGTCGCCGTGATGATCCCAACTCCGGGGATGGTAGCGAGTCGCAAGCTCAGTTCATTGGCGCGATGGCGAGCCAGGATCGTCCGCTCGATCGCCTTGATTTTCGACTGCAGATCCTCAATCTGCATCAGGATCAGCTCGGCGCAGGCTCGAGCCGGCTCCGGAAGCTCGCCGTCCTGGGCAAGAGCCTCGAGCTCTGGAACACGCCATACCCCTTTGGGAGCGATCAGGCCAAACTCGGCAAGCTGACCGCGCAGCGAGTTGACCAACATAGTACGCTGTCGCACGAACAGATCTCGGGTACGATGGAGCATCAGGATCGATTGCTGCTCGGCGCTCTTGATCGGCACAAACCGCATCGTCGGCCTGGTGACGGCTTCGCAGATGGCTTCGGCATCGACCTCGTCGTTCTTGCCGCGCTTAACATAGGGTTTCACGTAAGCCGCAGGCATCAACTTGACCTGATGGCCCAGTGCGGTCAGCTCTCGGCCCCAATAATGGGCCGTGCCGCAAGCTTCCATGCCAACCACGCAGGGCGGAAGCTTGGCAAAGAATGCAATCAACTCTGAACGGCGGAGCTTCTTACGAAGGACCGCTTTGCCTGCAGCATCGATTCCATGCGCCTGAAAAATGTGTTTGGCGAGATCGAGGCCGATAATGGTAGGATGCATTGTGGATGACTCCTCTCCTAGTTGCTATCAGCAACATTCTGGCACACTGATGCCGTGGAGTGGGTGTCATCCACACAATCATCTCCAGATGCCGATACTTCAGACTTCGTACTGCAGTTGGGCGGCGGCACCATCGAGGATTTCGCTTGAGTACAGAAAAGAGGCGGACCGGACTAAGCGGCTTGGGAGCGGTGGGGGGTAGCTCCGAACAAAGTGATCCGAAATTCCTTCCATCGGCGGCTATGCTCCCGCCCGAAAAGCCCATTTCGACCAAAACGAGCTTTCCCTGGAAACGTGGCACGGTCGAGAAGCCTGTCGGCGCGCCAGTCTTCGACCCTACTGATGAGCGAGGAGAGGAACGGAGCGATGCCAGCACGGCTCAAGCCACCGCGCCTCTCCTCGACTCTACCACCACTGGGAAGCGCGAGGTGGCTGTGCTTGTCCGGGATCAAGCTGCTCAAGTACTACCTGGACGTCAGCCAAAGCGAGCAAAGGAGGCGGCTCAAGGACCGGCGCAAAGACCCACTCACACGGTGGAAGCTCAGTCCCATTGATGCTCGGGCAGTAACGCACTGGGTGGACTACAGTCTGGCGCGCAACGAGATGTTCGCCCGCACGCACAACCGGTAACGCCCTGGACGGTGGTGCGCGCCGACGACAAGCGCTTGGCGCGTCTCGACCTCATCAAGGACCTCCTGTCGCGCTTGCACTACGACGACAAGGACGAGGCAGCGCTGGCAGTGAACCCGGACATCATCTTTGAATACCAGGAAGCATACCTCAAGAACGGCATGATTGCCTCATGAGCGCCAGCGGCGCGTCTGCAAGGAGGATGGCACGATGAAGACAGCCACAATCGAAGTCGCCGGCATGCTCTCGGCGCTCAGCGCGCTCGGTGTGGAGAAGCAGCTCGCTCGTCTGCCTGGCGTGGAGAAGGCTGAGGTCAACTACGCCGCCGGCAGCGCGACGGTCGCCTATGACGAGACCCTCACCGGTCTCAAGGCGATCAAGAGCAGGGTACGCGAGTGCGGTTACCACTGCACCGGCCAGGTGCTGCCGAAGCACGTCTGCGAGCCCGACGACCCGCCGGGCGAGGCGTTGACGGTAGCGCCTCCGGCCGACTCGCACCGCCCCCACGCCGGCCACGCGCCCCACCAAGCCCACGAGGCAGCGGCGATGCCCGGCGAGCAGGCGGCGGCTTCCGGGAAGGGGGAAACCATGGCCCACGAGATGGGCCACGGGGCGGGCATGGACATGCAGGCGATGGTGCGCGACATGCGCAATCGCTTCTGGATCGCCCTGATCTTCACCGTCCCGATCTTCGTCTACTCGCCGATGGGCGGGATGTTCACGCCGCCGGCGCCGCCCTTCGGGCTTCGCCTCGATCGGTGGCTGTTCCTGCTCGCCACCGCCGCCGTCGTGTATCCGAGCTGGCCGTTCTTGGTCGCCGCCTGGCGGGCGCTGAGGAACGGCGTCCTCAACATGGCGGTGCTGGTCGTGCTGTCGGTCGGCACCGGCTACGTGTTCAGCGTCGGAGCGACCTTCTTCTTCTCCGGCGTACAGTTCTACGAGGCGGTCGCCGTCCTCCTCGTCTTTATCCTGCTCGGCCATTGGCTCGAGATGCGAGCCCGCGCCGGCGCTTCGGAGGCGATCCGGGCCCTGCTTGATCTCGCCCCGCCGATGGCCACCGTGCTGCGGGCTGAGCGCGAGATCGAGCTGCCCACCGCTGAGGTGCTGGTCGGTGACGTCGTCGTTATCCGCCCGGGCAACAAGATCCCGGTCGACGGCGAGGTCATCGAGGGCGAGTCGCAGGTCGATCAGTCGATGCTGACCGGCGAGTCGATGCCGGTGAAGAAGGGGCCCAGCGATGCTGTGATCGGCGCCACCATCAACAAGAGCGGCACCTTCAAATACCGCGCGACCAAGGTCGGCGCGGACACCGCGCTCGCTCAGATCGTGAAGCTGGTGCAGGAAGCGCAGAACTCGAAGGCGCCTGCCCAGCTTCTGGCCGACAAGGCCTCGCAGTGGCTCGTGCTGGTCGCCATGGTGATCGGGCTCACGACCTTCGCGGTCTGGTTCTGGTGGATTGGCGAGCCCCTGCTGTTCGCCCTGACGCTCACCATCACGGTGTTCGTCATCGCCTGCCCGGATGCGCTCGGGCTTGCCACGCCGATGGCCGTAATGGTCGGCACGGGGCTCGGCGCCATGAACGGCATCCTGTTCAAGAACGCCTCGGCGCTGGAGGAGGCGACCAAGCTCGACGTGATCGTGTTCGACAAGACCGGAACGCTGACGCTCGGTCAGCCCGAGGTGGTGGAGGTGGTCGCCGCGCCCGGCTCGAGCGAGGACGAGGTTCTGGCATTGGCCGCTGCCGTGGAGCAGGGATCGGATCACCCTCTGGCGCAGGCGATCTTGCGCCGGTCGGAGGGCCTGGCCGTCGAGCATCCGAAGGGTTTCGAGGTGCTCGAAGGACGAGGAGCGCGAGCCGAGGTTGGCGGCGGCATCGTGCTGCTCGGCAACCGCCGCCTCATGGACGAAGGCAACATCGATCTGTCGCCGCTGGCACCGGAGATCGGGCGGCTGCAAGGCAGAGGTCAGACGGTGGTCCACGTGGCGCGGGACGGCGAGCTTGTCGGGCTCATCGCGATCGCCGATGCCCCGCGCCCCACTTCGGCCGCCGCAGTCAGGAAGCTGCGCGAGCGCGGTGTCGATGTGGCCATGATCACCGGCGACAACCGGGAAACCGCCCAACGCATCGCTGGGCAGCTCGGCATCGATACGGTGCTTGCCGAAGTGCTGCCCGGCCAGAAGGCGGAACGGCTGAAGGAGCTCCAGGCCGAGGGCAAGAAGGTCGGCATGGTGGGCGACGGGATCAACGACGCACCGGCGCTGACCCAAGCGGACGTCGGCTTCGCGATTGGCGCCGGCACCGATGTCGCGATGGAGAGCGCCGACGTGGTGCTCATGAAGAGCGACCCCTATGACATTGTTGGCGCCATCGAGCTCTCCCGCGCCACCCTGCGTAAGATGCACCAGAACCTGCTCTGGGCGGTGGCCTACAACGTGGTGGCGTTTCCCATGGCGGCCGGCGTCCTCTATCCCTTGGTCATCAGCCCCGAGGTCGCTGCGCTCGCTATGTCGGGCAGCTCGGCATTGGTGGCGATCAATGCCCTGCTCCTGAAACGGGCGCGGCTCGAAGGCATTCACAGACCACATCCTCAGGCCGTTGTTAAGGGATGACGGAGCCGCCACGTTTTGTCGTCGCCCCAACGATCTTCGCTGTCGCGCACTGAGGATTTGAGGCGTGAGCTATAAACCGTACGTCGAATCGAAAATCAGACAGTTGGGTTGATCTGCAATGCATCGAACGGATTAGTGTAGTAGCCTCATTTGGCGCCCGTTCTCTTGCAGTTGCTTGATCCAAATCAACCCTTTCGGAGCACGCCGTGATCTAGTTGCGCTATCGAACGCCCCTAGCGCATAGCACGTTGGTCGGCGCAGAGCGCGCAAACCCAGGAGGACATATCGTGCGCCAAGCAGCAGCCATTTCCGCCGCAATAGCAATTGGCCTCGTGAGTTTCTCGATCCCTGCAGCTGCCGAGCCACTTACATCGACGCGAAGCGAGTGGCTGGACAAGCTCGATCGGGAACATAGACAGCTTGTTTCTCCGTCGGGACACGTGCATGCAAGGGGGCAGGTCCAGGCTGTCGATATGGGCCCCGGTGCGGCTTCGGTCACCATCCTGACCGAGGCGATGGAAAGCCCTGATCGCAGCATTAGGATGCCGGCAATGGAAATGCCCTTCCACGTCACGAACCGTCGCATGCTGAAAGGGTTGCGACCGGGAGATTTAGTGGAATTTGAGGCCGCCCGGCTGAAGAATGCTCTGATGGTCACGAACATCCGCAAAGCGCGCTAGTGCCTCTCGGGAATTTACCCATTCGAGATCTGGCGTACGCTAGTGTCCCAGGCCGTGTGAAAATCCCGCAACTTGGGGCGCTCCGGCGCATTTCATGGCCGCCGAGCTTCTAATTCGGTGGAATGGACCTCGTGTCGTCTCAGTGGCAATCGGGAGCTTCATGTAGGCGCTGATTTGGTCGCGCAGAGGCTGGCCTCACGCCTGCATCGCCTCCAGCAATCCGCCTACGCCGACGATCATCATCACGCGCTTCATGTTGTAGGCGAGCACGGTGAGCGCCATCTCGGTGGCCACCTTTGGCAGCTTTTTCGTGAGAAAGTGTGTTGCTCCCATCCAACACTTCATCGTGCCGAACGGATGCTCCGCTGTCTGACGGCGGACACCCATGGCATTGGGGTTGTGGTCGAGCCGATCCTGAACTTTCTCCAGAACGGTCTCGTGCTCCCAGCGTGTGATGCGGCGCTCGGGGCCTGTCGTGCACTGCGCTTTTAGCGCGCAGGTTTTGCAGGTGCTTGTCCAATAGCGGCGCAGTGTCTTTCCGTCCTCTACGTTCGTATAGTGATAAGTTAGCCGCTCGCCGGCGGGACAGCGATAAACATCGTCGGCGGCGACATAGACGAAGTTCTGTTTGCCGAAGCGGCCAGCAGCTTTAGCGCCCGAAGTCATCGGCTTCGGCAACGTCACCGTGATGTCGGCTTCCTCGCAGGCCCTGATCTCCTCTCCATCGTAATAGCCGCGGTCTGCCACGACTTCGAGCGTCTCGACAGCCATCTCGTCGCGAGCCTGCCCGGCCATATTGGCGAGTTGGTGGCGATCGGTGCCCACGTTGGTCACCTCGTGAGCCACGATGAGATGATGCTGCGTATCAACTGCAATCTGCACGTTATAGCCAACGATCCCGGTGTCCTTTCCACTTGTCGCCATCGAGCGCGCGTCAGGATCGGTCAGCGAGATCTGCTTGTCCTCACTCTTCATCATCTCCGCATTGATCGCGTTTAGCCGAACGATCTCCTCCTTGAGCTTCTCGATCTTGCCTTTCAACCTCGCAACTTTCGCCTCTGGCACTGCATCGCCGTGCCGATCGGCGGTCTCGAGCTGCGAGAGATAACGGGCGATGCTCTCGTCGATTCGCTCCAGACGGCGCTTCATCTTTGCCTCAGTGAAGTTCTTGTCCCTCGCATTGACGGCCTTGAACTTCGATCCATCGATGGCGACGCTCGCTGCAACAAGCAGATCAAGCTTGCGGCACAGCGCGACGAACTCGCGGCAGACCTCACGAATGGCCTTGCCATTGTCTTTGCGGAAATCTGCGATGGTCTTGAAGTCCGGCGCCAACTGCCCAGTCAGCCAGATCATCTCGATACTGCGTTGGCATTCCCGCTCCAGGCGTCGGCTCGACGGAACCCGATTAAGATAGCCGTAGATGTAGAGCTTGAGCATCGTACCGGGGTGATAGCTAGGTCGGCCGGTGTCGAGCGGCTGGACACCGACAAACCCGAGCTTGTCGAGATCGAGACCGTCGACGAACACGTCGACCGCTCGCACCGGGTTGTCCTCAGTCACATAGTCGTCGAGCGATGCCGGAAACAGTGTGCTCTGCCCGCGATCCAATCCTTCAACAAAGCGCTTCATCAGATGCCCCGCAAAATCGCCGGGAATCCTATCGCGCGAATCACAGCAAACAGAGCCTTTTCACACGGCCTGGGCCTGAACCAGAAGTTCGCGGCATCGGGTGGTGTTTTGCCGGGGCATTGTATCGGCAGAAGCGTTCGATGGAAGCAAGGATGTCACGGCGGACTTGGTCCATCGGAACGGTTTTGGATCGGCGTTGTGTCGGTCGATGAACGAAGTGATGTCAGCCCTGAGAGCGGCGACGCTGCGATAGATGCCGCGCCTGATCTTCTTATCGGTCAGGAGCGCGAAGAAGCGCTCGACCTGGTTGAGCCATGACGAACTGGTCGGGGTCAGGTGCACGTGCCAACGCGGCCGTTTGACCAGCCATTTTCGGATCAAGGGGGTCTTGTGCGTGGCGTAATTGTCCATGACGAGATGGACGTCGAGTTCACGCGGCACGGCAGCCTCGATCTCGTCGAGGAACTTGCGGAACTCGGCAGCGCGATGGCGTCCGTAGCACTTGCCGATGACCCGTCCGCTCGCAATGTCGAGGGCGGCGAACAGCGATGTGGTGCCGTGCCTTGTGTAGTCATGGCTTCTTCGGGCCGGTTGGCCGGGACGCATTGGCAGCATCGGCTGACTGCGGTCCAGCGCCTGGATTTGGGATTTCTCATTCACACATAGAACGATGGCGTGCTCCGGCGGCGAGACGTAAGCCTCAGATTCGCGCTCAAATGTTGCATCAATGGGATGAGCGTGCGCGCGCTGATACGCGGCAGATCGGCAATGCTGGCGCAGTTTGGCGGCTCAGCGAGATCTGTCGACGCGATCCGAATCCCCCGCCGCCGTCCATCCGGCAGCGCGACAACGATGTAGGCGGGACCGCGCCCCGATCGTCCCTTCAAGACGGCAAGCCGCTGTCCAAACAGAAAATGATGCGGGTCGGTAATCGTGACGTGAGACACGACCCGGTCAAGAATAGGGGTACCTTGCCGTGTTCGGTGATCCCACCTATGCCGACGCCGTGCTCGATCGCCTCGTCCACAATGCCCATCGGCTCGACCTCACCGGCGAGAGCCTGCGCCGAACCCGGCAATCCGCCCGAAAGGCCTGAGCCCGTGACGCTGTGGACATGCCGCTTCGCTTGGACAACGCCAAGGCGTTGCCCACATGCCCACAGCAACCGCAACAGAAAACACAACAGGTTCAAGCCGCGATTCCAGTTGACCGCGCGGCTCGCCTAGTGCCAGAGAAACTAGGCAGCCAGAACGCCTCGCCCCCGGGGGAGATCAAATCGGAAAGGTGGGCGACATCGTCTCGGAATCCCCGGGCGACTTCATATCGGTACACCCGGGCGACTTCGTCGGAATCCGCAATCCTTGGCACAGCGACGCGAATCTACTGCGAATCTACGATTGCGAACTTGTGACTCGGGACACTGGAGGAACATCGCCAGCAACGGGTCTACGATCGCCTCTAAGGTTCATCCGCCGACTGCTGGCTGGACTACTTAGCATTTCGGTGCCGCCCAACTCCGTGCGACGCGGGGTCGACTGAGCATCTCGACCAGCTTCGGACTCTCCCGGAGCCAAGGGAATGACGCTCGAGGCGGACGGACTTCACAAGGGCCGCAATAGTCGCCACCGAAATCATCCGTGTGCATCTGACACCGGACACTGCCGGCGGTCGGCGACTCGCCAACAGCTGCATGCCTCGTTCGAAGACGATGGCGGCGGCAGTAGTCTCAGGGTGAGCGGCGCAATCGAGAAAGATGAAGCGGCAGGCCAAGAAAGTCCTCCAGCGAACGCTTCAGCACTGCAGCGATCGATAAAAGCTCTTATCCGCAACCTTGCCGCAATCTGATCGTGGTCCTACCAGAACAGCCGTACGCCGGCGACGAACGACACGTTGGATACCGCTTCGCCGTTGTTTCTGGCAATTGTCGCCGTCTGGCCGACCTTGCGATCCCAATTGACGCCGATATAGGGCGCAACGTTGCGCGTGAACTCGTAGCGCAAGCGTGCCCCCAGCTCGAAATCGGTAATTCCAGCGCCTAATTCCAGGTCCGCTACCGGCTGCGCCTGCAGCTTGACATCGATACGCGGCTGCAGGATCAGCCGGTTGGTGATCAAGAGATCATGGAAGGCGGTGATCGAAGCGGAAACCTCGCCCTTTTGACTGATGTAGGCGTCCGCATCGATTTCAATGAAGCCAGGTGCGAGGCCCTCCACGCCGATGACGGCGTAGGTCCGGCTCGATTTTTTGGAAAAGTCCTGCCGAACACCGAACTGGGCATCGAAGTAGTAGGTCAAGAGGCGCGAATAGAGGACCTGAAACTGGCCCTCCTCGAGGTTCCTGGCTTTACCGTTGTAAAAACCCTCGGACTTGAAGAACAGCTTGTCGTAATCGGTGCCGACGAACGCCTCCATGTCCCAGCGGGCACTAGCGCCCGTGTTTGGACCGCCCCATTCGAGCTTGTCGAAACGCAGGGCGCTGAAAGGCTGCTGATCGGGGAAGTTTATGCCGGAGGGACTGCGCAGGTACCATGGCGCAGCTTCCGTGTATGATGGAGCCGTTTGAGCCCCAGCGGGCGCGCTGATTGCTGCGCCGGACAATACGATTAGTGCGATGCTTGCGACGTGAGGGATACGGTTCATGGAGCCCTCCTAGCGAGCCGACGCCGTCTGCCGGACGACTTCGATCTTGCGCATCATGCCGGTTTCCATGTGATAGAGCTGGTGACAATGGAATGCCCATGGTCCTTCAGCATCCGCGGGAACGTCCACGTCAACCGTAGCTCCTGGCTTCACGTTGACGGTGTGCTTCTTCGGGTTGCGGGCGCCGTTTCCGACATCTGGCAAAAGCCAAGTGCCGTGGATGTGCATCGGATGGTTCATCATCGTCTCGTTGATGAGGCGGAATCGGGCGCGTTCTCCGTACCGGAGTACGATGGGCTCCGCTTCGCTGAATTTTCTGCCGTTGATCGACCAGAAGTATCTCTGCATGTTGCCGGTCAGCCGCATCTCGATGATCCGATCGTAGGGCTTATACGGGTAGGGATTGAGGGCCTTGAGGTCCCGATAGGATAGAACCTTCGTCCCCGGAGGTGCGCCCGTGTCGTTGAGGAATGGGTCGGGCGCTCCATGTCCAACCTTGACGCCGACACTCTCCATGTCCTCTCCGCCACGCAGGACATAGGCCTGCGGCCCCTGTTGAACTCCGCTGTCGGCCGGCGCAACCTGACCCTTCCGGTCTCCGCCGCCCATTCCCGACATGGAGGAATGACCTGGCATATCCTTCATCTGCGCCAGAGCATCCGACCGGTCCGGCGCAGCGTTGCTCATTCCCGGCATGCTTTCGTGCTTCATCCCCGGCATGCCCGAGGGCTTGCCGCGCTTGGCGGGTTTCGTGCTCTGCTTGGAGTCCTTCGGACCCATGGACATGCCGGACATTCCCCGCTTCGCCCCGGCGCCGCCAGGCTGCATTCCGGACATATCGCCGGTACCGCCCCGATCCGACATTCCCCCCATGTCGCCCATGCCGATTGCCATGGCGACCGGATCTTCGGGCACGACATGACCTGGCATATCCTGCTCCGGATGCGGGGTGCCACGGTCGCCGCCCTTCGGCCCGAGGTTCATGCCCATCTCCGCCATCGAGGCGAGAGGTCGTAACCGGTGCGCGGGCAGTTCGCCCACCATTCCCGGCCGCGGCGCCAAGGTCGCGCGCGCAAAGCCCGTGCGGTCCATCGGCTCTGCGACGATCGTGTAGGCTCGGTCCTCCGTAGGTTGCACGATCACATCGTAGGTCTCGGCGTTGCCGAAGCGAAATTCGTCGACCACCACCGGCTGAACATTGTTGCCATCCGCCTGGACCACCTTCATCTTCAGTCCGGGAATGCGAACATCGAAATAGGTCATCGCCGAGCCGTTGATGAAGCGCAATCGAATGCGCTCGCCCGGTCTGAACAGAGCGGTAAAGTTCTGTTCTGGCGTCTGCCCGTTGACGAGGAATGTATAAGCGGACACGTCCGAGATATCTGTAGGGTCCATCCGCATTAACGACCAGGCAATGCGATCGTTGATGATGGCGCGGCGCGCTTCTTCGGATGGTGCCTTGCTCAGTTCCTGGACCAGACTGATCAAGGTGCGCCTGTTGAAATTATACCAACTGGCATCCGCCTTGAGATTATTAATGATACTCTTGGCTTCATCACTCCAATCCGAGAGCATGATAATGTAGTCGCGGTCGTAACGGAAAGGATCCGCTGCGCGTGGCTCTACAATCATTGGGCCATAGATACCCAGTTGCTCCTGCTCGCCGGACGAGTGGCTGTGGTACCAATAGGTCCCGGATTGCTTGAGCTTGAAGCGGTAGGTGAAGGTCTGGCCGGGCGGTATGCCGTCGCCGTACCCTGGTGAAATGCCCGGCACTCCGTCCATTCCCGGCGGCACAATCAAGCCATGCCAGTGAATGGAGGCATTCTCGTCGAGACGATTGGTGACGTTGATCACCACGTTCTCGCCTTCTTTGAAGCGAAGAACGGGACCCGGCAGCTGGCCGTTGATCAGCAAAGCCTCGTTGCTGCGCCCCGTGATGTTGACCGCATGCCGCTCGAGTACCAGATCGTAGGTGCCGGCGTGGGCGGGTGCGGTGGCCGCGCTTCCCAACAAGAGTACGGCGAGGCCGAGCTGCAAAATGCTCGGAAAATCTTGTGCCATCTGACTGCCCTCCCTTAACGCAAAATTTGTTAGGCCAGCATGGGCCGATTTTCCGTTCGCTCAAAGTGCAAAAATGCAACATCGCCGCTGAGTTTGGAAGGACGTAACTTACGGATCAGAACTGACGCCGTCGCTGGCGTTTGGTAGACGAACAGCGCTTCGGGCGAGCGGCAAGCCTGATCGGAAATCCCGGTGCATATCAGGCGAGCAAATTAGCTCGGACATAACAGCTCGCCGGCCTCGCAACAAGAAACGACAGGACTTGCTACTTGCGTTAGTTGCGCACCCGGCGAGTAAGGCTCGCTGGTATGAATGCGCACCGAGCTAACGAAGCTGGCCAACCCGATGCTCATGGCCAAGGTAAGCGCCACGATTTTGACATGAGTCGTTCGATCCGCGCTGAAAATCGAGTGATTCATCGGCTAATTCCCCTGTGGCACCCGCAGATGAGCCAATCCCATCACCTGCAGCCGTCGATTCGGAACGGCATAATGCGCCTTGGGCGGGACCCCGACATTGCGCTATCGCAAACATGCGTTCTGAATCGAGGCTAGATAGGTACGCTTCATAGGGGCGTCGGCTCATCCAACAGCTTACGTATTGCTTTGCGGACTTCCTCGAGCAACAGCTCGCCAGCTACAGACGGGACGTTCGATGATAGCAGAAGCAGCCGGCTTGACGCCTTGAACTTGGGCTTGGATATAAAAACGGTGGCAAGTTGAAAAAAATGACGCGCCCGGAGATCTGGTATGTCTCATACTGCTCGGACGATGCGCCCGATGGTGCGAGCAGGCGCGTCCGCCTTACACGCAGGTTTAGAACCGAAACCGAGGCCAAGCGATTTGCCCAAGAGATCATCAACAGCAACCACGCGGTGCTTGCCGGCACCTTGAACCCGCACACGCCGAGGAGAGTGGTCGGGTCCGATTCCATTCTTGATTGGATAGCGGAACGATAAAAAGTAGAGGGGCTTCACCTCTCGTGGGGAAGCGATTGGCGAGAGGCGCCAGCGGGATCCTCGCGTGAGATTTGTTGTATACGCAGGTGATCATCGGCGCGGCGGGCAACCCTGAAAGGTTGCGGCCGGTTGTGAGTCCGGATACCGATGGCCGATCTCAACGGCCGCAGGAGTGCGAGCATGTCCGTTCATTGTCGAAAACGCGCTCTGAAGCAGCGTAATTCCCGCCCGCAGCCCCCGCAGCGCGCGTTCGCAGCGCTCGCCCGGTCTCTTATTGCCGCCGCCTTCGTTGCGAGCTTCACCGTTCAAGCTCTGGCGCAGATGTCGGGCGGCGGCCATGCCGACCATCATCCCGGCACTGGCGCCCCAGCAAACCCGATGACTCCGTCTGGCACCCCGCCTGCGGGGGGGCCGGGCACGCAACCCTCGATGGGGTCGGGCGCCGGCGGTATGGGTGCTGCTGGCGGGATGGGCGAGATGATGAAAGGGGGCGGAATGGGCGAGATGATGGGTCGCCCACGTAAGGAATTCTATCCCTCCCTGATGGACATGCCGACCCTTTCGGCCGAGCAGCGTCAATGCATCGAGGCCCAAGCGCGCGCCCGCATCAGTAAGGGGGCGGATGAGATCCAGAGTGCCCAGGATGCGCTGCGGCATGCGAATGCGGCCGGAGATACGGCGAGTGCTGAGCAAGCCGCCTCGCGGCTGCGCGATGGCCTCGATCAGGTGAAAAGCAGCACTACCACGCCGGAAACACCGACCGAGCTGCGGGAAGAGCAATCCCGGTTGGGGACGCTGCGATCGGCCTACGACCGCACCACCATCGCGCTGGCCCAACGTGCCAGGCTTGAAGACCTCGCCGCCGCCGAAGTCGGCGCGCCGGCCCTGCAGGGCGCCACCGTCCTGCAGCTCGTCGAGGGGATTGCCGATCTTGAATACGCAATCGGGTCCCGCGAGGTGATCAAGAAGATATTCACGCGCTGGATCGTTGCGCATGTCGTGGCCGCGATCCTGATGTATTTTCTGCTCGCGCTGCATATCGGCGGTGAGATCTACTATGGACTGCGGTGGCTCGCGTGAAAAAGCTTGGGGTTTTCTATACGGTGCTGATCGCCATCGCAGTCGTGGCCAGTTTGACCACGGTCGCCACGCTCTATCGCTCGGGCTCAGGATCGGTGCCGGCCTGGTCGAAATCGTTTCAGCCTGGCCAGCTCTCGGTCAAACACGCCTTCCTGACCGACAAATGCGAGTCATGTCACACCCCGACCCTGGGGGTCGAGGCCAAGAGCTGTATCGCCTGCCACGCCACCGCGGCAGCAGATCTTGCGAAGCAGTCGACCGCCTTTCATGCGAAGGTGCAGGACTGCCGCGGCTGCCATGTTGAGCACCAGGGCGCTGGCCGTCCGACACGGATCAACCATGCGGCGCTCCTGCGGATCGGCTCGCACCTTGCCGTTGGGGCCGAAGGTCATCCCGGCGTGCCGACCGAGATGGTCAATGACATCGCCGATTTTCTGGGCGTGGCGGCATCACGATCGGCCGAGAAGAACGCCCTGGATTGTGCGAGCTGTCACAGCAACCGCGACCCGCACAAGCAGCTCTTCGGGCGCGAATGCGCGGGATGTCACGAGACGACGACATGGCGGATCGCTGGATTCCTCCACCCGTCGCCGACTTCCAAAGAGTGTGCGCAATGCCATCAGGCGCCGCCAAGCCATTACATGGAGCACTTCAAGATGGTGTCAATGAGGGTCGCGGGCAAGGAGCATGCCCAGGTCAACCAGTGTTACCTCTGCCACCGGACCAACTCGTTCAACGACATCAAGGACGTCGGCTGGTACAAGCACCATTGACCGAAGCCGTCGGCGACAATCTGGGTGGGAAGCATGCTCATCCGGATCGCCGCGCGGCATCCGCGATTTAGCGAAGGAAAGCGGCATCGAGATTACGTGCGACGCGTACAACTCACGGGCTCACCACGGGATCGTCAGCCGAAGCCGGGCCGCGGTATCGACCGGCGCCTTGCAAGAGGTGCGCGGCAAGGGGCCGAACAATGTGATGCAATCGTGGAGAGCACCGCCGTGATACAGATCAAAATGGAATGGACCGTTCACCGTATAATGTTCATGGAAACGCTTTATTGCGGCGGATGCGGCAGGTCCGATGCGATGAAGCGTAATCCGTCCACATGCGACTGCTGCACGAATGCGCCGCTGCACTCTTGCGGCGAGCTGGATAACGTGGGCAGGAGGCATTTCCGGGGCAGGCCCATCGCCTGATCGATGACATGGAGCACATACAATGCGAAAAAAAGTCAGTGTCGCACTCCTTCTCGCACTTATCGGAGTTATGATGGCCACGACGGCAAGCCTCGCGCAGCCCGACTCGGGTGAGAGGCTCCGGCCAAAAGCCAAATTGGCGCCGCTCACTCATCACCCACAATACGTCGCCCCGACAGGAAAGCGTAAACCTCCAGGAGCGCCTCTTGATGAACGTGGAGGCACGACACCGCTCATCGAGCGCCAAGACCAAGAGATCAAGGACCATACCTTAAAGAGCATCTGCCAAGGCGCGCCTGGCTGCGAAGGCGGGCACCTCAGGAAGCAAGGAAAGCGCGACTAGGAGGGATGCGCCTGCTATCGTGCATGCTTGACTTCCAAACCGACGCGATCCGACTGGACGAAGAGGAGAAGAAGTGGCGTTGTTGTCCGTACCACACCGATCCGCGCCGGATCAGGAGGCGGGGTCAAAGAAAACGCATTGCGACTGGCTGCGCGTCTGCGGCAGCTCCGCTGTGTGGTTCGGCTGAGCACGGGAAGAGGGCGCTGGTTACACCCTGCGATCGTTTCCTGCTTGACGTCTCCTGCCGGATGCGCCGCCCGACTGGCGCCGATTGACAAGGCGCCGCTTTTGGCGCTACGCGGCGCGGATCGACTCGCCGTCGGCTCACTTTGCGGCCGTGGCCGCGCGGGCTTGTGCTGGCTTCGCCGCTTGCGTCAGATTTCGCGCGGTGGTTGCGAGCGCGATATGCGAGAAAGCTTGCGGGAAGTTGCCGAGCTGGCGGCGCGCCACGGGGTCATATTCCTCGGCAAGCAGTCCGACATCGTTGCGCAGGGCCAAGAGGCGCTCGAACAGGCGGCCCGCCTCTTCGTGTCGGCCGAGCAGGATCAGGTTGTCGGCCAACCAAAAGCTGCACGCCAGGAATGCGCCCTCGCCCGCGGGCAGTCCGTCCGCAACCTCCTCGGTATCGTAGCGAAGAACAAACGTATTCTCCACCAGAAGGCGCTGCTCGATCGCGGAAACGGTGCCGCGGATTCGAGGATCACTGGCGGGCAGAAAGCCCACCAGCGCCAGCATGAGCAGGCTCGCGTCGAGGTGGGGGGCGCCATAGGATTGCACGAAGCTGCCGAGATCGGGGTCGTACCCCTTCCGACACACATCTTCATGAATCTGCTGCCGCACCGCGCGCCAGCGATCGAGCGGGCCCTTAAGCCCGAATTCTTCAATGCTCCGAATGGCTCGATCAAAGGCGACCCACGCCATCACCTTGGAATGGGTGAAGTGCCGGCGCTCGCCGCGTACCTCCCAGATACCCTCGTCGGGTTCTTGCCAGATCGTTTCCAGGTGCTCGACAATCGCGCGCTGCAAGGCCCAGCTCGCGTCGCGCATCACAAGGCCGCCCCGCCGGGCCTGGTAGAGTGCGTCCATGACCTCCCCGTATACGTCCAGCTGGAGCTGGCCATGGGCGGCATTGCCGACGCGCACCGGTCGCGAACCATGATAGCCCGTCAGCCACGGCACTTCCCATTCGGTCAAGCGGCGCTCTCCGGCGAGCCCGTACATGATCTGGATCTCCGATGGGCGGCCGGCGACAGCCCGCAACAGCCAGTCGCTCCAGGCCTTCGCCTCGTCAAAGTAACCGCCGTCCATCAGCGACATCAAAGTGAAAGTCGCATCGCGCAGCCAACAGTAGCGATAGTCCCAATTGCGTGCCCCGCCGATCCGTTCCGGCAAGGACGTGGTCGGGGCCGCCACAATTCCTCCCGTGGGCGCGTATGTCAGAGCCTTCAGGGTGATGTGGGAGCGAAGCACAGCCTCATGCCATGGCCCTGTGTGCCGGCAACGCGAGGACCAGTTTTGCCAGAACGCTTCGGTCTCGGCCAGGGCTGCTTCCGGATCGAGGGTAGCGGGTGGCGCAACGTGGGACGGGCTATAGCTCAGCACGAAGGGCACGGTGTCGCCGGCTTCGACGGAGAGTTCCGCAACGGTGCTGAGATTTTCGCCGTGAAACGGAGCCGTTGTTCGCAGGACCACCATGGACGGGCCCGCCACCGCTTGGATTCCGGTGCCGTCCTCAAGCCGCGTGACCCAAGGCACGACCGCGCCGTAGTCGAAGCGGATCACGAGCTCGCTGCGGATCCTCACGCGACCGCGCCGGCCGACAACGAGACGCACGAGGTCCGATACCCCGCCGCGCAGGGCCATGAAGTCGATCACGGTGATCCAACCGCCCGCGCTCTCGAATTCCGTCTCCAGAATGAGCGTGCTGTTGCGGTAGCGGCGACTGACGCGTGGGCTGGGATCCTCCGGTGCGATGCGCCACCGTCCGTTCCCGGGCGAGCCGAGCAGAGCCGCAAAACAGGCGCCCGCGTCAAATCGCGGCCAGCACAGCCAATCGATCGAGCCATCGTGGCCGACGAGCGCGGCGGTCTGACAATCGCCGATCGGGGCATAATCTTCGATCAAAGATCGCATCGGGCGGGCTCCTGTTGCGGGCTGTCCTACAACCCGCCGCCGGTTCGTTAGCTCCCGAACAGCAGCTCCCGCAATTTACGGACGGGGCTGGCTGGTCTGTGTCCCCGGGGTCCACGACGGAATTCGTCTCGCCCACGACAAAGTCCTGATGAAGACAGTTTGTAGCACCTCTGCAAAAATCCTGGTCTCCCTTCACTATACAGGTGTTCAAAAAGTTCGATACTGCGGAACCGCCGATGAATCAGTTCTTGTCGAGCTTGCGAATCGCGTGGAAAGACGGAGCGGGGGACGCCCGACCGACAGGCCAATTGCGAAGCCGAAGCGAGAGCGGCGACGCCCTGATCCGCTCGTCAAGGCTACGCTGCCACCACTCGCCTCGGTTTGTACGGGTTTAGGGTGCCTGCAAGCACGCTGCATGCAGTATTGGTGATTTCTTGAGCAAATCGCTTAGCTTCTATTTCAGTTTTGAACCTGCGGGTAACGCGGACGGTTCTGCCTTCCGCGAGCAGACGCATCATTCGGACAATATGAGACATACCAGATCTCGGGGCTCGTCATCGTATCAACTTAGGACCTCGTATTGCGAATACCTTGTGCCAAATCAAGACCCCTCGAAGATCGGACTGCATCATGGATTGGATATCGGAACGAAAAAGTAGTGCCGGCTCGGGTGCCGGCATCCGAGCCGCCTGTCGTCGAGGTACGGCCGCCAGCTTCTCGGATCCAGCGCTTTATCAGTTTGTCTCGGCGGCGGATCCGCCTTCATACTGCTGCTGTAGTTGATCTCGCGATTTTAGCCTCATCTGCGATGCGATCCCACGATACCTCTGCATCGATCGCCTGTTGCTTGTGAGCCGCGTGAGCTTGCGATCCTGGACCCTGCAGCTCAGAGCCGCGGCCTTCGCTTCCGGCGAGAAGGGAGCGATCTGACGGAACGTTCTGAGTGGAACTCTGCGAGCGGCCGTCCGACGGGCTACGCTCACCGGAGACGCCACTCGCAGCTACGGCGCGGGACGCTGAACATCAGTCATCCGTACGGTGGATATCGTGGACAACAATGCCGCCATCCTGGGCCGGCATTGCCAGCCATTCTGTGTGCCGAAGCGTGCGCTGTGTGTCCTGGTAGCCGCGATTCCAGTGCTCGTGCATCGATTGCGCGCTGAAATCGTAATCCTTGGCTTGGCCCTCGTAGGCCGTTTGTTGATAGATTAAGTGTAGGATCGTGATCTTCGGCAGCCTGCAGAGCTTGTCCTTCAGCGCGCGTTCTTCGTCATCGAGATTCGCATCCCCTAGCTTGTCGAGCAAGCGCCTCAAGATCAGATTCTGCTGGTGGCGTTTCGCATAGGTGTCCGTAATCAGCCGTGTGCGGCTTGAGTAACGGATGTCCTTTTCGCGAGCGAGCACGTCGAACATATCGCGCGGGAGCACGCCTTTTGCGCTGAACAGATCGACCTGAAACACCAGCATGCTGCGGCACTGGGCGTTGTCAAGGAGGTGCTGCAGCGGCGTGTTGGAGACGAGGCCGCCATCCCAATACCAGCTGGAGTCGATCTGCACCATGGGTAGCGCAGGAGGAAGCGCCCCGCTCGCCATGACGTGCTCCGCGGTGATCTCGATTTGTGCGTTGTCGAAATAGTAGAAATTGCCGTTGAGCACGTTGACAGCGCCGGCAGCGTAGTGCGTCGATGTTTGGTTCAGGAGATCGAAATCCACTAAGCGCCGCAGTGTCTCGCGGAGGGGCGCGCTGTCATAGAAGCTGGTGGCGGTGTCAGCGCCGCGAGGACTCATCCAAGGGTTCGGGACGTTCGGCGAAAAAAAGCCTGGCTGCCCGAACATCATGGCCTCGAGGGACGACCAGTTGTTGCGCGCCCCGCGCGCCTCGTCCCCATCAGCTGTGAACGGCCAAGTCGGGCGCGTTATCGTCTCCCAGAACTCGCGCAGGCGATCCAGGCGGTGCTCCGGGGCGTTGCCGGCGATCAACGCGCCGTTGATCCCGCCGATCGAAACGCCCGCGACCCAGTCCGGCTCGAGCCCGGCCTCGTGCAGCGCCTGGTAGGCTCCAGCCTGATAGGCGCCGAGAGCGCCCCCGCCCTGAAGCACCAGCGCAATCCGCTCGCAGCCTTCAGGCTTCCAGGCGCCAAGCGAGCGGCGAATCTTGATAGAGCTTGCATCCATGATAGCTCCGCGTATTGATGGTTCGGTCCGCGCGTGTGTTGAAGCAACACAGCGTTGACGGTTCTTGATCAAGTCGAAGGACTTCTGGGCTCGCTGAGATCTTGGCGAACACCGCTGGGATCCACTTCACCGCAAATGTGAAGAGTGCCTGCGGAGAGAAATGGAGCGCGATCATCGCGATGAGGTTCTCGCGAGTCGCACCCGGGATGAAGGCAGCCATTCCGAGATAGGTGCACAGAGCAAAACCCGTAAGATTGCGCCCTTAGGTTCAAGACGCCGGTGCGTGAGGCTGAGCCGAGGCCTAGCCTCAAACCTCGTTCCAGCCCAATGGGTTCAGTCGCTGCCGCCAACAAAATGCACCGCGGCGACTTCGGATTCAGAACAGACCCAAGGCCTTGGTATCGTAGCTGACCAGCACATTCTTCGTTTGCTGGTAATGATCCAGCACCATTTTGTGTGTCTCGCGCCCGAAGCCGGAGCCCTTGTAGCCGCCGAAGGCCGCATGGGCCGGATAGACGTGATAGCAGTTCGTCCATACCCTGCCAGCCTCGATGCCGCGGCCGACACGATACAAATTGTTGACGTTGCGCGACCACACTCCCGCGCCGAGACCATAGGGCGTTTCGTTGCCGATCGCGATCGCCTCGTCGAGATCCTTGAATGCGGTCACCGACAAAACCGGACCGAAGATTTCTTCCTGGAAGATGCGCATCTTGTTGCTGCCGACGAAGACAGTCGGTTGGACGAAGAAGCCGTGCTTCAGCCTTCCGCCGAGTTCGGCGCGGCCTCCGCCGGTCAGGCACGTCGCACCTTCCCGCTTTCCGATCTCGATGTAGCTCAGGATCTTCTCGAGCTGGCCCTTGGAGCACTGGGCGCCCATTTGGGTCGACGGATCGAGCGGATCGCCGACCTTGATCCTGGCCACGCGGGCCACCGCCCTCTCCACGAACTTGTCGAAGATCGAGTCCTGCACGAGCGCGCGGGAGGGGCAGGTGCAGACCTCGCCCTTGTTGAAGGCAAACAGAGCAAAACCTTCAAGGGCCTTGTCGAGGAAGGCGTCGTTCTCGTCCATCACGTCGGCGAAGAAGATGTTGGGCGACTTGCCGCCCAATTCCATGGTCTGCGGAATGATGGTCTCGGCAGCATAGTGCATGATCTGGCGACCCAGCCCGCGCATCGCGAAGATTGCCCGATCGGCTCGCGAAAATGATAGGCGATCGTGTCGTGATCGATCTCGCCGATGGTGCCTTCCTCGGCGCGGATGCAGGCGGCAAAATAGCGGAAATGATCGGCCGCGAGTGGTACATCGGCATTCATGGTCTCGCGGATCGGCTTGCCGTTGTCGCGGGTTTCGACCTTTGCAAGGAGGGTGAGGTTCTCCTCGATCCGGTCGGCGATCTTGTTGAGCACTCGCGCCCGCTCCGCCGGGGCGGTTCGGCGCCATCCGGGTAGCGCCGCATGAGCCGCATCGAGCGCGCGCCCGACATCGTTCGCATCCGAGCGGGCCCACTTCACAGAGCGTGCTGCCGTCGATCGGGCTCTTGTCCGTGAAATAGCGCCCCTTGACAGGAGCAGCCCATTCACCGTCAACGAAATTGTCATAGCGCGCGCGTAGTTTGCTTACACTGCTTGCGGATGTGATCGGCCGGTCCAGCATATGGAAAACTCCTTGTGGTCAGAGTAGTGCGCCGGACCTCGGTCCACGCCGCTATTGCGGTGGGACGGCCGGAGTGCCGCTCCTCATCAGCAGACGGCTTCCGCAAAGCGCGGTGACCTATCTCAGCTATAGAAATTTCAGCACCAATTTCCCGTGCTGACCTTGAGCTGCATCAACGTCTGATTTCCATTGTGCTCCCTAAACTGGCCGCCGATGTGGTCCAGCCAAGGAGAACGGGTGATGGCGAAAACGATGAAGGCGGCGGTAGTCCACGAATTCGGAAAACCTCTCAGCATCGAAGAAGTCCCAATCCCCGCACCAGGCCGGGGGGAAGTTCTCGTCAAGATCGTCGCCTCCGGCGTCTGCCATACTGATCTACATGCCGCCGCAGGCGACTGGCCGGTCAAGCCGAAACCACCCTTCATTCCCGGGCATGAGGGAGCTGGCATCGTGGCGGCCGTGGGTCCCGGCGTTGTCGGACTCAAGGAAGGCGATGCGGTCGGCACGGCCTGGCTGCACGATGCGTGCGGCCGGTGCGAGTTTTGCGGAACCGGCTGGGAGACGCTGTGCGAAGCCCAGCACATGAGCGGCTATACCGTGAATGGCAGCTTCGCTGAATACGCCATCGGCGCGGCGGACTATGTCGCGCGCTTGCCAAAGAACGGCGACTTTGCTGCGCTGGCCCCGATCCTTTGCGCCGGCGTCACCACCTACAAGGGGATCAAGGAAACCGAAGCCCGTCCAGGTGAATGGATTGCGATTTCCGGCATCGGTGGTCTCGGCCATATCGCCGTGCAATACGCCAAGGCCATGGGCCTTCACGTCGCCGCGCTCGACGTTACCGAAGAGAAGCTCGCGCTTGCCCGGCAACTCGGCGCTGAGGTTACCGTGAACAGCAAGAGTCCGGACGCTGCCGCCCAGGTGGTGAAGGCAACCGGCGGCGGCGCGCATGGCGTGCTTGTCACGGCTGTGTCAGTTCCGGCCTTTGCGCAGGCGCTCAAGCTCGTACGTCGCAAGGGCACCATCGCGCTCAACGGCCTGCCGCCCGGCGATTTTCCCACCCCCATCTTCGACGTGGTATTGAAGCGCATCACCATCCGCGGCTCCATCGTCGGAACGCGCAAGGATCTCGCCGAGGCCGTACAGTTCGCAACCGAGGGCAAGGTGAAGGCGCACATTCACAAGGCGAAACTTGAGGACATCAACACCATCTTCAGCGACCTCGGAAGCGGTAAGGTCGATGGCCGCATGGTCATGACCCTCTGAAAGGGAGCGGGCCTGGACACAGCCCCCGGCCTTTATCGAAGCGGGCAGGGCTCTGCGGGAACGATTGGTGTACCCTCGGCGAACGAGCTGCTTGCCGTTCCAGCGCAGCAATACGAAAGCGCGTTCGCGACCACATTGGGCGGCCGGACATTCCGGCCTAACTATGTCAGCGCGAGCAACGGTCGTGGAGCCGGTCAAGATCATCAATCCAGACGCGAATGAGCCAGCGCGCGGGACCTTCGCTCAAATTTTCGGCCCGTCCGATCTCGCTATCTCACCGGCACACTTCAACCCGGCGAAAACGCACGCGCCCATCGGGGCCCACAACGCGACGCCTCGCGAGATAACAGTCGCCACCAACATCATAGCCGTAAGCACCGTAATAGGGGTAGCCGTAACCCCCGTAGCCATAACCGGGGTAGAAGCCGTATCCGCCAAAGCCAAGGCCCCCATAGTACCCATAACCGCCAAATCCACCATGCCCGCCAAATCCATGGCCTCCAAACCCGCCGCCGCGGCCGCCGAAACCACCACCATGCCCCCCGAATCCGCCGCC
>NZ_LSIC01000153.1 GCF_001556045.1 Bradyrhizobium sp. CCH5-F6 | reverse complement strand
CGGTGACCACCTTTTCCTCAGCCGAGACGGCGAGCGCTTCGGCGGTCTTGGCTTCGGCGACGGCTTCCGAGGTTTCCTTGCTCTTGGCAGCGATCTGGATCTCGTTCTCCTGAGTCGCGATCTGGATCTCGCGCTGAGCGTCGGTTCTGCGTTTGTTGATTGCGAGATCCGATTCGATGACAGCGGTCTCCTTGACCTGCTTGGCACCCGCCTCCTTCTCGGCAACCGCACGGTCGGTGTCGATGCGCGCGTTCTCCTCGGTCAGGCGCGCGGTTTGCGTCGCTGTTGCGACCTCGGCGCGGGTGCTCGCGGTCTTGTTGGCGATGTCGCGCTCCTGCGAGAGTTCGGCCTCTTTTTTGGTGCGTTCGATGGTCAGGGTCTGCTGGCGCGCCTCAAGGTCCTTTTGCGCGATTGCCACCTCGTTGTCGCGCACGATGGCGTTGCGGTCGCGGCGGCGGGTCTCCGTGACGGTCTTGAGCTGGGTGAGGCCTTCGGCGTCGAAGAAGTTTTCCGGGTTGAAGAACTTGACGTCGGTCTGGTCGAGTTTCGTCAGGGACACAGATTCCAGTTCGAGGCCGTTCGACTTGACGTCGGACTCGACAGTGGACTGCACGTGCTTGACGAAGTCCGAGCGCTTCTCCTGGAGCTCCAGGATGGTCATGGTCGCGGCCACCGATCGCAGGCCGTCGACGAATTTCGCCTCGACCTGGTTGCGCAGTGCCTCGGCATCGTTGGTCAGCGCGCCCAGCGTCTGGCTTGCGAGTGCGATGCTCTCCTCGTCGGGGCGGACGCGCACATAGAACTCGGCGACGATGTCGACGCGCAAACGGTCCTTGGTAATGAGGGATTCCCGCTCCTTGCGTTCGACGGTGAGCCGTAGCGTCTTCAGATTCACGCTGGCGTAGGAGTGGAAGATCGGCAGGATCATGGCGCCGCCGTCGAGCACGACCTTTTTGCCCCCGAGCCCGGTGCGTACGAACGCCTCGTCGCGGGTAGCGCGCTTGTAGAGAATGGTGAAGACGATCCCCAGAACGACGATCAGCGCGACGCCGATCATGGCCGGGATTGCGATGTCGAACATGACTTTCTCCGATGATGACGTGCTAGCTGCTTAGACTGGGCTTGGAAGGTTTGAGTTCATCGTCGGCCTTCACCGCCACGAAGCGGGTGCCGTCGCGATCGACCAGGAGAACCATGGTTCCCTGCGGCAGCGGCGATGATGAAGGTGCCGCGACCGCCGACACGAAGTGACGATTGCCGTGGACGTCGGCAACGCTGACGCGGCCGGGCGGACCCTGGTCGAGCGGACCGACGACGACCTCACCGACCCGCCCGACGAGATCACCTAGGCCGACGGCGTAGCTCTCGTCCTTGGGAATGACCCGCGCGATGGTACGGCTGGCAGCGCGGACGAGCGGAACCGATGCGGCGACCGCCCCGATCGAGGCGACCGTCGCCGGCAGGGGACCGGCCACCATCCGCGCGATGTCCTGTATCAGGAAGCCCGTGATGGAGAACGCGCCCAACAGCAGCAGCAGGAAGATAAGCAGCGGAACGCCGCCGACATTGATCCACGAGATCGCGTTGATCACGCCGTTGTCGCTGGGGTGACCGAAGTCGATGTTGGTGCCGAGCATTTCGCTGAGCGAAGCCCCCACCAGCATCGAGACCACCTCGATCGAGCCGACGATGACGATCATGGCCGCCGCGATCGCAAACGGCCTGACCTCCGGCGACATGACGTGTTCGAGCAGCGCGCTCATGACACGGCACTCAGGAGCCCGACTTCAACCGGGCCAGCCTCGCTGCAATTTCCCTGTCGCGATGCAACGTGCTGAGCTCGTCGATGTCGCTCGAATAAGGGATGCCCGGCGGCACGCCGGTGGCCCGTGCCACCGCCTTGCCCGCGCGCAGCGCCTTGGCGGCCGCAGAAGCGCCGCCTTGTTTCCGGGGCGATGTCGAGGCCTGTTGGCTGGCGATGGCCTCGCTCTTTTCGAGATCGGCGCGGCGCTGCTCGGCATCCTGGAGGGCCGACAGCACGGCGCGCAGCGACGTCACGGATTGATCGATCTTCTCGTTGTTCTCGTCGATTGCGCGCGAGAGGACCTCGAATTGCGCCTCCAGATCCATCTGCCGCGCGATACCGGCACGGGCGAGATCGTCGCGCCCGTCCGCAATCGCGCCCTCGATCTTGGCGGCAAGATCGGTCATCGCGCGCTCGATCTCGTTGCGGCGGGCGTTGAGGCGGTATTCCTCGGCCCGCGCGGCCGCGAGCGCATCGCGTGCCTCGCTCTCGGCGCGTTCGATCTCGCGGATGGCCTGTCCGACCACCTTGAGCTTGTTCTTGCCTTCCGCCTGCTCGATCGCGTCATAGGCGATCCCGGCGATCAGGCGTCCGACCCGGGACAGGAAATTGTCGGGGGCGGCAGCGATGCTATCCATGGCATTCTCCTCCTCTGGCAGAGTGTTTGGCGTGACGCCGTAGTGAACTTCGAAACCGTCATCGGTACGGATGAGGTGCGCGGGCGCGCTCTGCCCCCAGCCCTCGGCGTAGCCCGCATAGTCGAACGGGACGCTGAAACGGCCCTGCACCGTCGCGATCGAGATCGTGGCAGGCCCCTTGATCTTGGCCAGCTTGTCGTCGAGCGGCAGGCGGCGACCCTGCGCTGCGCGATAGTCGGCACGGTCGCGCAGACCCAGCGTCACCAGACGCGAGGGCAGCGCGGTCTGCTTGCGGATCGGGTCGTAGGCATGAGCGTGGAGCAGGACCACGTTGGAACCCACATTGTGGCTCCGCGCGACCTCGTCGAGAATCTCCATCATGCGGTCATAGGCCTCGAACGTCGCCTCCAGCGCAGCCCTGGCGGCCGGGTCAGGGGCGAGGCGGTAACGGAGCGCGGACGGAGCGTTTCGGGGCGACTGGCTCATGGAAAGCACTAAAGCACCATTTTGGTGCTTTCGGAAGCGAAGGGTTGATCACGTTCCACTGATCCTGCTGCACTCTGCTGGTTGGTCGCCGTGAACCTGGTCCGCGTTCAAGCTGGGTGATCACCTCTAGATCACAACCGATCAAGACTTCATGCACGCACCGATTGCAATTTTACGGAAGGGAGATCGGGCTGTCGTGATGATGCAATCCAAGCCTCTCGGCGGAGACATTCTGAATGACTGCGCCGCTCGCAACGTCGGGCAAACTGCCCTCGCAACTCTTTCTCGCTCACGCTTGGCCGCGGGGAATTCTTCGCCGAGCTTTGCATCATCACGGCCCCCTCGTTGTCAGAGGCGCGGGAAAAGCTTGTAGCCCTGGATCTCTTACGGCCGCCGGCACACCAGATCGATCTCGATCAGCGCGTCGTAGGCAAGCCCGGTGACGCCGACGCAGGTGCGAGCCGGCAACCGATCCGGCGCGAAGAACGCGCGGTAAGTCTCGTTCATCGCGGCATAGTCGTCCTTGAATCGGGTCAGATACACGCGCGTCATCACGACATGCTCGAGGCCGAGATCGAGGCCGGCGAGCACCACTTTCAAATTCTCCATCACCGCGCGGGTCTGCGCGACGATGCCCTCGGGCAGCACACCCGGCGCCTGCGGCGTGTCCGGCATCTGGCCGGTGACGAAGACGAAGCCGTCGGATTCGACCGCGTGGCTGAAGGGCGCGACCGGCTTCGGTCCGCCGCTGATCATGTGGAATTTCACTTGGGTGTCCTTGTTAAGAAGCGTCCTGGAACAGGCGCTTGCTGAGGATGGCGTGCACGCCCCAATTGCCGTCGACCACCTGCGTCACGCCGAAATCGACGGCGGCCGACATCAGCGCGATCGCCTCGTCCTCGCTGAGGCCTTTGACGTTCATCAGGAAGCGCCGCATCTTGCGGAACGCGTCCTTCATGGCGAGGTCGAGCGAGGATTTCGCGTAGACTTCGCTCTGGCCCTGCGCGCCGAATTCGGCGAGGTAGTTCGGGTGGCTGAAGCCGGTCAGCACCCAGTCGGTCTCGGTCTCGATCAGGGGATAGGAGAGATCGGCGAAGGGCTGGCCGGCAAGATCGGCCTTCTTGTGCAGGATCACCTCGAAGGTGCCGGTCATCGAGCATTCGATTGCGGTGCCGCTCAGCTCGCCGTCGCCCTGCGTGGCATGGGGATCGCCGACCGACAGAAGCGCGCCGGGCACGGAAACCGGGAGATAGACGGCCGCCCCCTTCCCCAGCCGCCAATTGTCGAGATTGCCGCCGAAATAGGATGGCGGCACGGAATCGACGAAATCGACCTCGCGCGGCGCCACCGCGATCACGCCGAAATGCGGACGCAGGGGGATCCTGATGCCGTCGAGCACGGCATGGCGGCGCTTGATCGTGTCGGGTGCGACGGGAACGCCGGGGTAGTCGTAGGTGGCGTGCACGACGCCGAACGGATCGGTCTGCGGCTCCCAGCGGTAGGAATAGAGCGCGCGGGCGTGCGGCACCTCGGCGTCGTCGAAGATCTCATAGATGGTGACGGCTTCGCGCGGCTTGGGACCGCCGAGAAACTCGTTGTAGTGATAGCCCCACCACGCTGCGACCGAGGAGCCGAACACACGGCCCGCGTGGTTCGGATTGCGGCTCGCGCGCGGCACGATGTCGAGGATGCGCACCTCCAGCACATCACCTGGCTGGGCGTCCTTTACGGCGACCGGTCCGGTGCAGATGTGCACGCCAAACCCCTCGCCGGCACCGCGGCCGAACACGCTCGCATCCATGGGTCCCGCGCCGCGGCGGTCGACGTTCTTCTTGTCCCGCGTCCAGCCGAACACGCTTTCGGCGGCGGCATCGCCGGCGATCATCAACTCGGGATCGTCGGAGGCGTGCTGAGTCAGCGTCTCGATGGTGATGGTGTCGCCCGAGGCGATCTCGATCTGTGGCGGCAGCGAGCGGCTGAAATATCCCCAATGAACGCGGCTGGCCTCGACCGGGAGATGATGATGACGGCGTTCGGCGCTCGTCCGCTCCTCGGCGTCGGCACAGGCGACACTGCTGCGCGTCTCCACGCTCTGATGGACGCGAAGCAGCGCCAGCGCCTCCTGCGGCCAGCCGCGCTGGCCGGCGACGCCGTGCTGTGCAGTCGCGCGCTCCGCCTCCTGCTGGCGAAACTCGCGCGGCGGCAGGCCGAAGCGGTGGCGGAAGGCGCGGCTGAAATGCGCGGAATCGCCAAAGCCGTAGGCGTAGGCGATCTCCGAGATCGAGCGATGTGCCTCGGTTGGGTTCGATAGGTCGGCCCAGGCGCGCTGGAGCCGGCGCTCGCGAACGTAGTGGGTGAAATTGTCCCCGACCGTCTCGAACAGCTTTTGCAGGTAGCGTTCGGAAATTCCCTCCGCCTGCGCGACGCGCGCCGGCACCAGATCGGGATCGTCGAGGCGACGCTCGATGGTCTGGCAGATCCGGTGCAGCAGCGCGGCCTGCGTCGCGCTCGATCCGGCATCGGAGGCCGAGGACGCCAGCTGATGCACGAGCGTCAGCAGCAGATCGACGAAGGATTGCGCAATCGAATTCCATTCGGGATCGCTCAATGTGTCGAGAGTGCGTGCGGTGGCATCGAGCAGACGGGAGAAGACGTCGGCAAAGCCGCTGGGCGGAACGACGCGGGGCTCGCCAAGCCGCGGCTTGCCCGAGAGGCGCCCGTGCAGCGCCTCCGACGTCACCGACAGCACGACGGCGCGCATGTCGCGCTGGAATACGATGCTCCAATCGCCGCTGCGCGGCAGCAGCACGAGATGACCGACGGGAACGATACGGTGACCGCCGGCGCTCTTCAGCACCATGCCGTCCTCGACCGGCATCAGCGCGATGGGAAGGTCTTCGCTTGCTCGTGAGAGCGGACCGACGCTCTGCGCGCCCGCAGCCATGCGTGTCAGCGCAACGCCCGCGGCGTGCCGGTGCGATGCGGTCGCGTGTCCGTCGAAGATGCTGTGACCGCCCGCCGGTTGCAGGCCGACCGCAGCCAGCACGTCCCGCCATGCTTCGGGACGGTCGTCTTGCGCGTAGGACTCGCTCGTGAACGGGCGGAAGCTCATCGGATCGACCCAGATTGCAGTCGATCGAAGCAACCTCCGTGCCAGACGAAGGCTATCGTCCGTCGCTGCGACGGGCCGCAAACGGTCTCCGCTCGTCACGTGCTCATCCCAAAACAGACCGCGTCTCAATGCATTAGTCGCACCGGAAGATGTTCTTGCGGATCGTGCCGTGGACGCCCCAATTGGCGTCGACGACCTGGGTGACGCCGAAATCGGCCCCGACCGACATCAGCGAGATCGCCTCGTCCTCGCTGAGGCCGTGCACGGTCATCAGGAAGCGACGCAGCTTTCTGAACGCATCGCGCATCGCACGGTCGAGACTGGAGTGGTTGGCAATCTCGGTTTGCGCGTCGGCGCCGAGCGCGGCGAGATAGTTCGGATAGGTGAAGCCGTAGAACGACCAGGCGTGGTCGGTCTCCAGCATCGGGTGGTCGAGGCCTTCCAGATTGGTGCCGGCGAGGTCGGCCTTCTTGTGCAGGATGAACTCGAAATCGCCGGTCAGCGAGGTCTCGATCGCGGTACCGCCGAGTTCGCTGTCGCCCTGCGCGGCGTGGGGATCGCCGACCGAGAAATAGGCGCCGGGGACCGCGACCGGGTAGAACATCCGCGCGCCCTTGCCGATGCGCCAGTCGTCGATGTTGCCGCCGGTGTAGCTCGGCGGGATCGAGCTGACGAAATCGGCCTCCGACGGCGCGAGGCCCATCGTGCCGAAATGCAGCCGCGCCGGCACCTTCACGCTGGAAAGAATGTTCTCGCGCTTCCTGATGGTGGCGTGATCCACGCGCACGCCGGGATAGTCGATGGTCGGATGCACGATGCCGTCAGGGTCGGTCTGCGGCGTCCAGACGTAATTGTAGACGGCCTTCGCATAGGGCTCGCCGGAGGTGTCCAGCTCGAAGATGGTGACGACCTCGCGCGGCTTCGGCTCCTCGATCAGGTCGTGATAGTGAAAGCCCCAGTTGGCCGCGACGTTGGAGCCGAAGCAGCGCCCGGCATGGCAGGCGCTGCAGCTCGGCCGTGGCCGGACGTCGAGGATGCGCACTTCGAGAATGTCGCCGGGCTCGGCGCCTTCGATCGCGACCGGTCCGGTGAGCAAATGCACGCCGATCCCCTCGCCTGCGCCGCGGATGAACGGGCCTTCCGTCGGGCCGGAGCCGCGGCGCGCGACGGCCTTGTGCTCGCGAGTCCACTGGAACACGCTCTCGGCGCCGGGGTCGCCCTGGATCATGCGCTCGTAATCGTCATTGGCGTGATGGGTCAGCGTCTCGATGGTGGCGCGATCCCCGGAGCGGAGCGTCAGGGCGGGCGCGACTGTCTTGGAGAAATAGCCCCAGTGGACGGTTTTCGGCGAAACCGGCAGCGTGACATGCTTCATGAGGTGGCCTCTTCGGGAGTCTTGAACCTTGCGGATGCGCCGCTCATCGCACCGCCTCCGGAGTCTTGTCGGCTTCCATCACGCTGAGGAATCGCGCCGTCAGCGGATTGCGGGGATTGGAGAGCACCTCGTGCGCCGGCCCCTCCTCGATGATCGCGCCGCCGCTCAGGAAGGCGACGCGGTCGGCGACCTCGTCAGCGAAACGGATCTGGTGCGTCGAGATGATCATGGTGAGGCCGTCGTCGATGGCGAGGCGGCGGATCACCTCCAGCACCTCGTTGACCAGCTCCGGATCGAGCGCGGAGGTCGGCTCGTCCAGCAGCAGCACGCTTGGATTGGGCGCCAGAGCGCGAGCGATGGCGACGCGCTGCTGCTGGCCACCTGAGAGATGCCGCGGCAGCGCATCGGCACGATGGGAGAGCCCGACGCGGTCGAGCAGCTCGGCAGCGCGGCGGTCGGCGTCGATGCGGGTCATGCCGTGAACCCAGCGCAAGGGGCCGGCGATGTTCTCCTTGGCCGAGAGATGCGCGAACAGATTGAATTGCTGGAACACCATGCCGACGCCGACGCTGGCGCGCTCATTGGCGATCGCCCGCGGTGACAACAGCTTGCCATTCTCGCCAAAGCCGAGGCGCCGGCCGCCGACGCGCACGGTGCCGGAGTCCCAGCTTTCGAGGTGGTTGATGCAGCGAAGCAGTGTGCTCTTGCCGGAGCCGCTGGGTCCGAGCAACGCGACCACTTCGCCGACGCGCACCGTGAGGTCGAGGCCGCCGATCACTTTTTGCGGGCCGTAGCTTTTGGTCAGGTCCTTGACTTCGACCGCGATATTGTTGCGCGCGATCGTCGCGGCGCGGCGGGCGCGCGCCTCGCGGGACAGGACCAGCGGCGGGGTGGCCGCGAGCTCTGCTGGTGCGGGCTCGGGATCGGCGACGGTCGCATCGGCGAGCTCGAGCTTGGTGACGAGATCGACGCGGCGCCAGGGCAGATAGTCGGCGAGCTTGCGCTCGCGGCGCGTCGTGCGGTCGAGATCGAGCAGCCATTCGGCGAACAGCTGGATGGCGCTGATGGTGGCGGTCAGCACGAGATAGAGCAGACCCGAGGCGAAGAATATCGAGAAGAAGTCGAAGGTCGAGGACGCCAGCTGCGTCGAGCGCAGAGTCAACTCCTGTACCGCGACCACCGAGGCGAGCGAGGAATTCTTCAGCGCGCTCACCGCCTCGTTGCCGAAGGCCGGGATCATGGTGCGGATGGCCTGCGGCGCGATGATCCTGCGCATCAGCACTGACGGCGTCATGCCGAGCGCCTGCCCCGCCGTCAGTTGCCCGCGGTCGACGCCGAGCACGCCGGCGCGCAGCATCTCGGCGATGAACGGCGCCTCATTGCAGGCGAGCGCGAGGCCGGCGGCCAGCACCGCCGGCAGCTTGATGCCGATATGCGGCAGCGCGTCGTAGGCGAACACCATCTGCAGGATCAGCGGGGTGCCGCGGAAGATCACGGTATAGGCCCTGGCGATCGCCGAGAGTAGCCAGAAGCGGGAGAGCTGCATGCCGGCGAGGATCAACCCGAGGATCAATCCGCCGCCGAGCCCGAGGGCCGTCACCTCGAGGGTGAGCTCAATGCCCGCGAGCAGGTACGGCATGCTCAGATAGTGGAGGAACAGCGACATCAGTCGGCAGTCATCAGCGGAATGAGGTTGGCAGAAAGCGAGTGAGGCTGGCTCGGTTCACCTCTCCCTTAGAGAGAGGTCGGATCGCATCGTCAGATGCGAGCCGGGTGAGGGTTACGCTGCACCGCATTTGCCGCGCCGCCCCCTCACCTGGCGCTTCGCGCCGACCTCTCCCCGTCGGGAGAGGTAAACCGCGCTTAGTCGGCCGTGAGGATTTCCGGCTCCATGAAATTGTTCACATCGAGCCCATGCTTCTTCAGAAGCTCCATGTGCGTGCCGGCCTTCTGCACCTCGATCAATGCGGCGAGCACGGCGTCGCGGAATTTCGGCTTGTTCTTGGGCACGGCGATGCCGACGGAATACGGGATCGTCACCGCAACCGCCTTCTCCAGCTTGTCCGGATAGGCCTTTACGGCGCTGTCGACGGTATTGACGTCGTTGATGTAGGTGTCAGCGCGGCCGGCGAGGATCGCCTGAATGCAGTTGGCGTTGTTGTCGTAGAGCTGGATGGTCGGTTCGGGCTTGCCGGCTTTCTTGCATTCCGGGATCAACGCCTGGATCAGGGGCACCTCGACATAGCCGGTGTTTTCGGCGGCAGCGGCGCCGCACAGCGACAAGTTGATGCCGTTGATGCCCTTCGGATTGCCCTTGGCGACCAGCACGCCGTCGAACACCTTCGAGTAGGTGATGAAGTCGGCGGCCTTGGCGCGCTCCTTGGTGGCGTAGATGTCGGAGATCACGATGTCGGCTTGTCCCGCGGCGAGCGTGGTCAGGAGCGCCGCGAACGTCACCGCCTTGTAGGTCAGCTTGAAGCCGAGACATTCGCCGATGGCTTCGCCGAGATCGATATCGAAGCCGATGTACTTGCTGGGATCCTTGGGATCGATGGTCTCATAGCCCGGCGTGTGCGGGTTGATGGCGTTGACGAGCGTCTTGCCCTTCCAGTCCGGGTATTTCTCCTGGAGCGCGGCGCAGGCGGCGGGCGCTGCGGCCTGCGCGCTCAGCGGTGCGGCGACGACGAGTCCGAAAGCGATGGCGGCGCCGAGCATGAGCTTGCGCCGTGGCAATGATGCGCGCGCCAATCCCCGCCGCGCCTGGGGCCCAACCGATTTCTCCATCTCGCCAGTTCCTCCGAAATGTCATGGCGCCTGCCATGGTCCAATGTCGGGAGGAAGCGTGCGGGAGTGCGCCGCGAAAAGCTTGTCCGCGGGCGTACAAAAAATTGGATGGAGTGCGCCCGGCATTTGGGCAAGCCGCTGCACAAAAACTGTTCGCAGACCGCGGGACCGGCGCAGCAGGGTCCCGAATTCGGGACAACCAAATGATATTGGTCGAAGCAGAGATCCGTCGGATCGGAAATCATCCGGTGAACCCATTTGACAGAGATATGACGTTTTCCGATCGAGATGTGGCGCCGGACAGAAGCATCTGCGGCCGGCATCCGCGGATCAACCGGCCTTCCACAGCCTGTCCGCAGCATATCCACAGGCCGAGTATGGCGGATTCGCGAGCCCGTGCGAGGTACTTGCTGCGCACAAACCCACAGGGCGGGCAATTCAGCCGCCGGCCTGATCGAACACGGAACGGCACGCCTCGCTGAGGCTCGACCGGTTGCGCCGCAGGCACGCGGTGATGGCGCGAACGTTGGGAATTTCGCCGGCGCAGAGCCGGTAGCCGTCGGGGGTGCACGCACGCCGCTGTTCGGCTGTGCCCTGCGCCTGGGCGACGGAGGTGAACAGCGTCAGGAACAGTCCGACCGTCGAGGCGCCGCGCGCCCGGCTCTTCACGCCCGCAAACCGCAGAAACCTCGCCTTCATGACCAAGTCTCCCGTCCTGCCGTGCCCCGGCCTGCATTGGCCGTTGCGCGCAGGGGTAGGAGAAATAGACCGCTGGCACCGTGATCTCTTTCACGCCTGCCACGCCGTGGAGGCCCGTAGGACTCGCCCGATCTTCAGAAATTGTTAATCAACCGGATCCCAATCGCCGGATCGCTAAAATGCGACCGATCGGGTCAATCCGGAAACAAGCCGGGTTTGCGAGATTGCGCCATCCGCGTTCTGCGAGGGTGTGATGAGCGAAGCCGAGTTCAACTTGCTGCTGGATACGGTCCGGAACGCCATGATCGTCGAAGATTTCGCGACGGCGGCGGAGGAGGAATTCGTACTCCGCTCGTGGACGTTCGAGGCAACGGGCAAGGCAATTCCGACGGCTGCGAACGACAACGAGGGCGCCTGGCCCCTCCTGCCCTTTCCCGACGGCTGGTACGCGGCCTGCTGAGGCTGGCTCCACCGTGAACGGACGCGCCCGCCTCGCGGGCCGTTCGGCATAGCCGGGCCCCGCGGCCGGGCGCAACGATCAATCCTTGAAGCTTTCCTCGCCATCCTGCGGCGCCCGCTCGGGCGCAGCCGGCGGAAAGATGCTGTCATAGATCGCGCGCGCCTCACGTATGAGACGAGCCCGCTCCAGCTCGGATTTCGGGACAAATCGGACGATTTCGCCCACGTCTGCTCCAGCGCTCGGTTGACGGGAATGCACCGCTTCGCAGATGCGAAGACTATGCCATCGAGCCTGAATCGCTGGTTTCCGCCAAGCCCCGGGTGAACACGGTGGGCGCGACCCGACAAGTCGCCGCCACGCGTTCCCCTGGAACGGCGGCGAACCTACATTTTGATGAATAATCAGAGACTTGGAATGGAGGCCACGACCAGAATTTAACTGGTGTCCACGGTCTTGCAGACCGTTGACGTCAAACGGACTGTGGTGAGACTTCGATATAGGGAATGCAGGCCACGACGGCGGCAAGCTGGACCGCGTTGCTCAGCATGCCGCCCCAGTGCAGCCGTCGCAGCCGGCGCGCAGCGCCAGCATCGCTGTCACCGAGCCGGGCATCCATCTGCCGCAAGAACCAGCGGCGAGACAAGGCCGCGAACGCCGCGATCAAGCCTATGCCAACGGGTAGAAGGAGATGGCCAGTCACTGCGAGGGCCATCGTTCCAACGACGCCGGCGCCCGCCACAGTCAGGAAATAACCACTGAACATGGTGCGCAACAGCAAGGCAACGGGTGGGATGTCCAGTTTCACCAGCAGAAAGGCCGGTGCGGCCAGCAAGAAATAGAACATCGGGAGCAACAGGATGATGATGGCGAACAGGGCGACGTTGTCTGGCATCCTACCGACCTTCTCGAGTACCGGCTTTTGGGCAGCAGTCGCGAAAAAAATCGCGTCGGCCCATCAGGTTTGGCCGCATCCAGACTTAAATGTACCATGAAGGTTGTTCAGGACAAGATGTCGCTGCCGATCCAATGGCGGGCCAATCGTCCACTTCCTTTGAAGGGCTCGCCGCTCGAGGTCTTCCGGAGGCAGCACGTTCCTGAATTCACTCGTCTCCGTCGATTTCGATCTCGGCGACAAGCTCGGCGCGGGAATGGCTGGAGGAGGACCGGGAGATTTTCTGACCCGACGCGCATAAGGGCTTTGCGCGCATTGTTGACTATTGGGTCGAATTGCGTCCATCGGTTCACGATGCGCTCAAAACCCAGCGCGGGGTCGCAGCGCCGACGGCTCCCGACTAAGTCATTGATTTGAAATGGAGGCCACGACCAGAATTGAACTGGTGTACACGGTTTTGCAGACCGTTGCGTAACCACTCCGCCACGTGGCCCCGTAAGGGCGGAGCAATATAGGGGATGAACGGTTTAGGCAACCCCGGCGGCCAGCTATCCCTTTGCGCCGCCAAGGTAACGGGCCAGAACCTCCTCTGCCGTTCTCGCCGCGGCGATCCTGGTTGAACAGTTGCCCTACAGACTGGGCCGACGCTTGCGATCGTCGCCAATGTGATCCAGAGCGGGCCGATCCATGGCGGATGAACCGGACGGATGAAATCGGCCGGTGTCAGGCGCGCTTACGACGCCGGAAGTCGCGCCGACGGCCCTTCGGCGCAGGTTTGGGCGCCAAATCCGGCATCTCGGCCTGGACCTCGCGGTAGCGCGCCAACAGCCGCTCAAAACTCGCATGCAGCGTGTCGGCGATGTCAGGACGCCGCTCGAGCCCCGCGAGGATCGTAGCCGCGGCCTCGATGGTCGAGAGCCCGTCGCTGCGCGGTTCGCGGCGCAGACGTCCGTAACGCGAGGGATGCGCTGGATTGAGGATCACGCGCTGGCACTTGAGCATCCACGGATTGCGCCACCACAGCGCCTTGGCCTGGCTCCAGGTGCCGTCGAGCAGCACCACGCCTTCGAGCTTGCCGAGCCGCGCACGCTGGTTGTCCGCGATGGCGCCCTTGCGGTCGAGCGCTACGATCTCGCCTTCGGCCTCGAGATCGGCCGCGCGCGCCGAGCCGAGGTAGAGCACGGCCCAATGCGAGGCGTTCTCGACCGGCCGCCCCAGCGCCTTGGACAGGCTCGGCCAGGACAGGCCGACCCGCACCGTGGCGTCGGCGAAATGCCTCGCAAGCAGCCGCGCGGTGCCGAGCGCCCTGTCCTGCTCCTGCGGGTGCTGGAGGATCAGCAGCGACAGGCGGTTCTCAATCGGCGTGACGCTGTCGCAGATGCACAGCGGCATCGGCTTCTGGCAGTGCGGGCATTCCGGGATGGGTTCGGCCGGCGCGGAGGCGATGGGGGTCGACATGGCCGCCGCTATACGCTTCGGACGGCGGTTCAACAACCCGCTATTGGGCCGGTGCGGTGTACGCACCGGCCCGTGGACCTTGGTCCAGAGTTTTATACGCCGTTGCCGGCAGCATCTTTCCACAGCGCCGTGCCATTTGGCGCTACGCTGGCAACCCAGATCGGTTTTCCGAGGTTGGTGTCGTAGAACTGATCGCCGACTCTTAGCGCGTCGGTCGGACGAGCATTGCCCACACCAGTCGCGAACGTATTGCCTTGATCCAAACGAACGCGTCCATTGTACGACGTGATCGCCCCGGGGCTCGTGCTGTTGTCCAGAACGAGTTGCAGCATAGGCTGGCCGTCTGGTCCGACCCGAGTCGTAATATAGAAGTGGCCCCCAAAGGACACGATTTTCCCACCGTCGAGCGGAAACTGGAAGATCCGGTTAAACTGATCATAAATCACGGTGTATCGCATCGATTCAGCGGCGGCACATTGCACGATAGCCCCATCGGCATGCGCCCGCGCCAGACCTGGCGCAGGAATTGTGAGGCTATAGGGAGGGAATGAGCTACTCACCGAAATGATCTCGACGACTTCCTGGTTTGGGCCAGGGTCGATTGTGACCGAGGTGCCAGCCGGAATGTAGTCAACGGTGGGAATCGTCGTGGCGCCGCCAATTGCTTCACCTGCGAGCGAAGTGATGATGTTGGTCGGACCGAACTGAACTTGCGGGAATGAAGTGCCGGGACTTTCACGAATGATTCCGACATCGACCTCGCCCATCGTGTTCAAGGCGCCGACAACCCGTCCATAGTAGAAATAGTTTCCAAGTGCTGCAAAATCGTTGTTGGCAGCAAACGGGGCCGTCGGGAGGTTCGCGAGTTCACTTTTCGTATCGGTGCTGCCGTCGCTCACGGCCCAGGCCCGCTTGACCTTGGCAGTCAGGCCTTGCTGACCACCTTCGAAATAGATCGCGGGTTCGAGAAAGCAAAGACCACCGGCGAACTGGGACACTCGTGCGTCGCTCCATCCAAACACCTCGCCGTTGGGGCCGAAGATGGCAAGACTGTTGCCACGAACCGCCATCTTCACGCGGTAGACGGTGGCATCGTCGTTCTTCATGGGCACTGTCCAGTTGCCCGCGGTGACCGGCTGGAGCGGTGCGCCCGGCCCCACCGCATCCCCGAAGCTGACATAGAATCCGATTGGCCCAAAATTGAAATGCAGCATCTTGGTGAGCGTAAGCCCGGTTGCATTCGTATCCGGTGATATCGTCAGCGTCATGGCTGGCACCATCTGAGTGCCGCCGGACCACACAATGTCGCATCCAAGCTCGTTAACTGGATTTGGTTGGATTGAATAAAGATAGCCAACTTGTTGAGCTGGATCGATCGTTCCGCTGACGAGATAGCCGCCAGAAATCTTGGGAGCGGTTGCTCCGGTCGTTTTCCAGGTGGCACCCGCGATCGGCAGCTGTTCATCCATAACAACATTGTTTGGAAAGCGCGTGAAGTCATCGTACAGAGCGAGATACGTGTCGAAGCTGGTCGCAAGCAAAGTCATGGTTGTTGGCTCCTTTTTGCCCCGTTGTGCTTGCTCAGCCGCAATCGGCCCCGCCTGCGAGCGGAAGTCGGCACAACGGGGATCGATGGTGGAATGGTCTTATGGGTTAACGAGGCCAACATACGCGGTCAGGTTGACGGGCGCATGAAGATGCCTGTGAAAGCTTGCGGCGCAGCACGCGCGGCGCTTCAACAACCTATTCCGCCGGTGCCGCCAGCGGACGCGGCTCGGACCGTCGCCGCAGGCGGTCGATCAGGAGGTAGATCACCGGCGTCGTGTACAGCGTCAGGATCTGCGAGACGAACAGGCCGCCGATGATGGTGATGCCGAGCGGGCGGCGCAGCTCCGTGCCGGGGCCGGTCGCGATCACGAGCGGAATGCCGGCGAACAGCGCCGCCATGGTCGTCATCAGGATCGGACGGAAGCGCGCCTGGCACGCCTCGAAGATCGCTTCCGCCGAGGACAGGCCGCGCTGGCGTTCGGCGTCGAGCGCGAAATCGACCATCATGATGCCGTTCTTCTTGACGATGCCGATCAACAGGATGATTCCGACGAAGGCGATCACCGTCAGCGGCGTGTTGGTGAGCTGCAAGGCGAGCAGCGCGCCGAGCCCGGCCGAGGGCAGCGTCGAGATGATCGTGAGTGGATGGGCAAGGCTCTCGTAGAGCACCCCCAGCACGATATACATCGCGACCAGCGCGCCGAGAATGAGAAGCGGCTGGCGGCCGCTGGTCCTGGCGAAGTCGCCGGCGTTGCCATCGAAGCTGCCGCGGATGCCCTCAGGCATGTGCAGCTCCTCGACCGCGCGCTGGATGTTCTGCGTCGCGGCCTGCAGCGCCACGTCCGGCAACAGGTTGAACGACACGGTGGTCGAGGGGAACGACTGGGAGTGATAGACCGCCAGCGCTGCGAGCCCGCGCGTCGCGTGCACCACTGCCGACAGCGGCACCTGGGCGTCGCCCGCGCCGGCGACAAAGATGCGGTCAAGGTTGGAGGGATCGACCTGGAATTTCGGGTCGATCTGCAGAATTACCATGTACTGGTTGCGCTGGGTATAGATGATCGAGATCTGCCGCTGCGCGAATGCATTGTTGAGCGCGTTGTCGATGTCTTGAACCCTGACGCCGAGCGCGGAAGCTTTCTGGCGGTCAATGGAAAGCGTGAGCTGAAGCCCGCCGGGATCACGATCGCTGGAGATGTCGGTAATGCCCTCCACGCTCTCCATGCGCTTGGCCACGATCGGAGCCCACTTCTGCAACAGGCCGAGATCGGTGCTGGTCAGCGTGTACTGGTAGTCGGAATCGCTCTGCCGTCCCCCGGCTCGCACGTCCTGTGCGGCGAACATGAACAGGCGGATGCCGGGGACGGGATACAACGCGCGCCGGAGGCGGTCGATGACGACCTGCGTCGAGACGTGGTCGCGCTCCTCCGGCGGCTTCAGGCTGATGAACATGGTGCCGCGATTCGATGTCGCCGCCCCCGGCCCGCCTCCGCCGCCGACGGTCGATCCGATACCGGCAACGGCGGGATCCTGCATCACGATGTCCGCGAGCCGCTGCTGGAGGCTGAGCATCGACTGGAACGAGATGTCGGCCGAGGCGCGCGTCGCACCGATGACGAAGCCGGAATCGTCGGTCGGGAAATAGCCTTTGGGAACCTTGATGTAGAGCGTCACCGTGAGCGCGATGGTGGCGAAGAACACCAGCAGCGTCAGTAGCGGGAATTCCAGCACGGTACGCAAAGTACGGGCGTAGAAGGCGACGAGGCGCGTCAACGAGCCTTCGATGATGCGGTCGAACAGGGTCGCGGTGCCCGACGTGGTCTGCCGGATGTAGTGAGCGCAGATCATCGGCGTCACCGTCAGCGACACCAACGTCGAGACCAAAATGGCGAAGGTCAGCGTCAGCGAGAATTCGCGCAGCAGACGACCGACGATGCCGTCCATGAAGATCAGCGGCGTGAAGGCGGCGATCAGCGACAGGCTGATCGAGACCACCGTGAAGCCGATCTGCTTCGCGCCTTCCTGCGCCGCCCGGAACGGCCGCATCCCATGCTCGAGATTGCGATACATGTTCTCGATCATGACGATGGCATCGTCGACAACGAAGCCGACGGAGATCGCCAGCGCCATCAGCGACAGATTGTCGATCGAGAAGCCCGCGACCCACATGCCGGCGCAGGTGCCGGCCAGCGCCAGCGGCACCGAGATGCCCGCCGCGATGGTCGGCGTCAGGCGCCGCAGGAACACGAACACCACGGCCATCACCAGGAACGCGGTCGCCAGCAGCGTCCATTGCATGTCCAGCACGCTGGCGCGGATCGTGCCGGTGCGGTCGACCAAAGTGGAGATCTCGACGCCGGCCGGGATCCACTGCTTCAGCGCGGGGATCAGCGCCTTGACCCTGTCGACGGTGTCGATGACGTTGGCATCACCCTGCTTGGTGATCTGGATCAGCACCGCTGGCTGCTTGTTGAACCAGGCGATCGAGCGCGTGTTGCGGACGGAATCCTCGATGTCGGCGACGTCGGAGAGCCGCAGGAAATTCCCGTTGGAGCTCTTGATGACGATGTCGCGAAACTCTTTCGCGGTGCGCATCTGCCGGTTGAGCGCCAGCGTCTCGCTCTGACGCTCGCCTTCGAAAATGCCGACGGGACCGAGCGGGTTGGCGTTGATGATGGCGGTCCGAACGTCGTCGGTGGCGATACCGGCATTCGACAGCGCGACGGGGTTGAGCTGCACCCGCACGGCCGGCTGGTCGGCGCCGGACACGGTGACGTCACCAACGCCCGGCACCTGCGAGATGCGCTGCGCCAGCACGGTATCGGCGACGTCGTAGATCGCGCTTGCCGACAGCGTCTTCGAGGTCAGCGCCAGCACGAAAATCGGCGCGCCGGCCGTATTGGCTTTGCGGAAGCGCGGCAGCGTCGGCAGGTCGCTCGGCAGGTCGACCATCGCGGCGTTGATCGCCGCCTGCACGTCGCGCGCGGCCTTGTCGATGTTGCGTCCGATGTCGAACTGGAGCTGGATGTTGGTCGTGCCGAGGGTCGAGGTCGAGGTGATCTGGTTGATGCCGGCGATCTCACCCAACCGCCGCTCCAGTGGCGAGGCCACCGTGGCCGCCATCACGGACGGATCGGCGCCGGGCCGGCTGGCCGAGACGAAGATGGCGGGGAAATCGACGTTCGGGACCGAGGCGACGGGAAGGAAATGGTAGGCGACGACACCCAGCAGGAACAACCCGATCGACAGCAGCGTGGTCGCGACCGGCCGGCGGATGAAGGGCTCCGAGATCGATGGCATCACTGCATGCCCTCGGTCGCCCCGGCGACCGGCGGCCCGCCGGATTCGGCCGGCGGCAGCGCCTGCTCGAAGCGGCGGTTGATGCGGTCGAGCGCGAGATAGATCACGGGCGTGGTGTAGAGCGTCAAGAGCTGGCTCAGCAGCAGGCCGCCGATGATGGAGATGCCGAGCGGAAAACGCAGCTCGGCGCCGGTGCCGCTCTCGATCGCAAGCGGCAGCGCGCCGAACAGCGCCGCCAGCGTCGTCATCATGATTGGCCGGAAGCGCAAAAGGCACGCCTGCACGATCGCCTCGTTCGGCGACATGCCCCGTCCGCGCTCGGCCTCCAGCGCGAAGTCGATCATCATGATCGCGTTCTTCTTGACGATGCCCATCAGCAGGATGATGCCGATCAGGCCGATCACCGAGAGATCCTGACCGCACAGCATCAGCGCCAGGATCGCACCGACACCGGCTGAAGGCAGCGTCGAGAGGATCGTGATCGGATGGATGTAGCTCTCGTAGAGCACGCCCAGCACGATGTAGATCGTGATGACGGCGGCGAGCAGCAGCCAGGGCTGGCCGGCGAGCGCCTTGGCGAATTCCGCGGCATCACCGGCGTAGACGCCGACGATGCTGTTGGGCATGCCGATGCGGGTCTCGATGGTCTTGACCGCCTCGACGGCATCGCCGAGCGCCGCGCCCGGCGCGAGGTTGAAGCTGAGCGAGACGGACGGGAACTGCGCCTGGTGCGAGATCGCGAGCGGCGCCGTGGTCCGCTTCAGCGTCGCCACGGCCGACAGCGGCACCTGGGCGTTGGGCGCGCCGACGGTGGTGCTGGCGGCGCCGGGCAGATAGAGCTTTGACAGGATCGAGGGATCGCGCTGGTACATCGGCAGCGCCTCCAGCACCACGCGGTACTGGTTGGCCTGGCCGTAAATGGTCGAGATCTGACGCTGGGCGAAGGCGTCGTTCAGCGTGTCGGTGATGGCCTGGAGGCTGACGCCGAGCTGGCCGGCGCGGGTGCGGTCGACGTCGAGCTGCGCGCGCAGGCCCCCCTCCTGCGCCTCGGAGGAGACGTCCCGGAACAAGGGATCGCGCCGCATCTCCGCGACCAGCTTGCGCGCCCATTCCGAGACCAGCGTCGCATCGGTGCCGGTCAGCGTGTACTGGTATTGCGAGCGGCTCGACTGGGTCGAGATCTGCACGTCCTGCACCGGCTGGAAATAGACGGTCATGCCGGGGATGCCAGATACCCGCTCCTTCAGCCGGGCCACGACGCCTGTGATATCGTCACGTCGCTCGCCGCGCGGCTTCAGGCTCATGACGAGCCGGCCGACATTGGTGGTCGGGTTGACCGAGCCCGCACCGATCACCGAGACCACGCCGACCACATCGGGGTCGGCGCTGATGGCGTCGGCCGCCTCGGCCTGCCGTCTCTTCATTTCCGTAAACGACACGTCGGGCCCGGCCTCCGTCACCGCCGTGATCGAGGCGGTGTCCTGCAGCGGCAGGAAGCCCTTCGGTGCGACGACATAGAGGACCAGGGTTGCAACCAGCGTGGCGAAGGTCACGACCAGGGTGGCGCGCTGGCGTTCCAGAACCCACAGCAGCGATTTGTGATAGGCCTCGACCGTGCGGTCGATGAAACGGCTGATCGCGGCCAGGCCCGGCACCGCCAGTTCCTCATGGGCGTGCTTGAGCAGGCGCGAGCACATCATCGGCGTCAGCGTCAGCGAGACCACCGCCGACGTCACGACCGCGATCGTCAAGGTCAGCGCGAATTCGCGGAACATGCGCCCGACGAGGCCCGACATGAACAACAGCGGAATGAAGACGGCGATCAGCGACACCGTCAGCGAGATCACGGTGAAGCCGATCTCGCTGGCGCCCTTCAGCGAGGCCTCCATCGCGCTGTCGCCGTTCTCCATGTGGCGAACGATGTTTTCGATCATCACGATGGCGTCGTCGACGACGAAGCCGGTGCCGATCGTGAGCGCCATCAGCGAGAGATTGTCGAGGCTGAACCCGGCGAAATACATGATGCCGAAGCTGGTGATCAGCGAGAGTGGCAGCGCAACGCCGGCAATCAGCGTGGCGCGCAGCGAGCGCAGGAACAGCAGCACCACCAGCGTCACCAGCACGACGGCAAGCACCAGCGTGAACTGCACGTCGCGCACCGAGGCGCGGATGGTGACGGTGCGGTCGGAAACGATGGTGAGGTTTACGCCGGCCGGGATCGCGCGCTGCACCTTGGGGATTTCCGCGCGGATCTGGCTGACGACGTCGATGACGTTGGCGCCGGGCTGGCGCTGGATGTCGATGATGACGGCCGGCGTGCCCTGGTACCAGCCGCCGGTGCGGTCGTTCTCGAGGCCGTCGACGATCTGGGCGACGTCGCCGATGGTGACGGGCGATCCGTTGCGATAGGCGATGATGACCGGCTTGTAAGCGTCGGCGGCCGCGATCTGGTCGTTGGCCGCGATGATGTAGGATTGCTGCGCGCCGTCGAGCGAGCCCTTCGGCCCCGAGACATTGGCATTGGCGATCGCTGTCCGCAGATCCTCCATGGCGATGCCGTAGGCCGCAAGGCGCGCGAGATCGGCCTGGATGCGCACGGCGGGCTTCAGTCCGCCTAGCACCGAGACGCGTCCGACGCCGGAAATCTGGCTCAAACGTTGCGCCAGAATGGTGTCGGCGATGTCGCTCATGACGCGCAACGAGATCGTGTCGGAGCGCAGCGCCAGCGTCATCACCGGCGCATCCGCCGGGTTCACCTTGGCGTAGATCGGAGGGTAAGGCAGCGTCTTGGGCAACACGCCGGCCGCGGCATTGATCGCGGCCTGCACGTCCTGGGTCGCGCCGTCGATGTCGCGGTTGAGATCGAACTGGAGCGAGATCTGGCTGACGCCGAACGAGCTGGTCGAGTTCATCGCCGACAGCGACGGGATCTGCCCCAGCTGCCGCTCCAGCGGCGCGGTGATCAGCGAGGCGATGACGTCGGGGCTGGCGCCCGGAAGCTGCGTCGTGACCTGCACGGTCGGGAAATCGACCTGCGGCAGCGCCGAGACCGGCAGCGCGAAATAGCCGAGCAGGCCGCCGATCAGCAGCGCGACGCCGAGCAGCGAGGTCGCGATGGGCCGGCGGATGAACGGTTCGGAGACACCCATGGATTTGCCTACCGCTCAGGCGGCTGTTGTCGGGATCATGGCTGCTTGGCTCCCGGTGCCCCCGGCCCCGGCGCCGGCCCGGTCTGTCCCTTCTGGTCGCCCTCGCCGCTCTTCCGCTTGGCGCGGAACTCGCCGTCCTTGCCCTGTCCGTCCTTTTGGCCCTCTTTGGCGCCATCCTTCTTCTGAGTATCCGGCGCGCGCGAGCGTTTGCGCGGGGCGAGATCGGCTGACGGAGTCTGGTCGTCGCGGCCGACGATCACCTTGGAGCCGTCTGACAGGTTGGCAAAGCCCGTGGTGACGACCTTGTCGCTCGCCGACAGGCCGCTGGCGATCACCGCGTCATGCTCGTTCTGCTGGGTCACCGTCACGGGCTTGGCCGAGACGACGTTGTCCTCGCCGATGACGTAGCTGAAGGTCCCGAGCGGACCGCGCTGCACCGCCGAGGTCGGCACCACCAGCGCTTGCGTCAAGGTCTCGACCTTGAGGCGGACGTTGACGAACTGGCCCGGCCAGAGCTGATAATTGGCGTTCGGGAATTCCGCCTTGAGCTTGAGGGTGCCGGTGGTCTGGTCGACCTGGTTGTCGATGCCGGTGAGCTTGCCGGTGTCGATCACGGTGATGCCGTCATTGCCGAACACGTCGACCGCAAGCGGCCCCTTCGCGGCCGCCGCGTTGACGCGCATGATCTGCTGCTGCGGCAGGCTGAACCACACCGCTATCGGCTGCAATTGCGTGATCACCACGAGACCCGTGGTGTCTGATGCGTGGATGATGTTGCCCTGGTCGACCTGGCGCAGGCCGGCGCGGCCCGAGATCGGCGCCACGATCTTGGTGTAGCTCAGCGTCGCTGCCGCGTTGTCGATCGCGGCCTGGTCGGCTTTCACCAGCGCCTCGGTCTGCGCCACCAGCGCGCGCTGGGTGTCGGCCTGCTGCTTGGAGCCGGCGTTGGATGCGGCGAGCTGCTCGTAGCGGGCGAGGTCGATGCGCTGGTTGGCGAGCTGGGCCTGGTCCTGCGCCTTCTTGGCCACAGCCTGGTCGTACTGCGCCTGATAGATCGCCGGATCGATCTCGCCGAGCACATCGCCCTTCTTGACGTCCTGGCCTTCGGTGAAATTGACGGAGATCAGCTTGCCGTCGACCTGCGAGCGCACGGTCACGGTGTTGAGCGCGCGGATAGCCCCGACGCCGTCGAGATAGACCGGCACGTCCTGGATGCGCGGCATAGCCGCCAGGACCGGCACCGGCAGGTCCGGCCGCTGGTTGCGGTTGTTGGCCTGTTGCTGATGGGTGGCAGTCCAGCCGAGATAACCGAGCCCGCCGAGGATAGCGAGCGTGACCAAGGTCATGACGAAGCCGCGGCCGCGCGACTTTTTCGCCATCCCCTCCTCTACGCCCTGCTTCGTATCCGGCTTAAAGAGCATTGACCGGTTTCTCCATCCTCGGCTCCCAGCCGCCGCCGAGCGCCTGGTACAGGCTGACGATGGCGAGAAGCCGCGCGAGTTGGGCCTGCCACAGCACGTCTTCCGCCTGGAACAGGGTCAGTTGGGTGTTGAGCACGGTCACGATGTCGGCGGTACCGGCCCGCAATTGCTGCTCCGACAGATCGAAGGCGCGGCGCGAGGCGGCAACGACGTCGCGCTGCAATTGCAGCCGGATCGTGGTCTGCTTGATCGAGAACAGCGCATTGTCCACGTCGGCAAAGGCCTGGACGATGGTCTTGCGGTAGGTCTGCAGCAACTCGTCCTGCCGCGCCTTGGCAAACTCGAAATTGCCGAGAATCCTGCCGCCGTCGAAGATCGGCTGCGTGGCGCTGCCGACGAGCTGGAAGAAGGCCGCGTGTGGCTGGAACAGCGAGACCAGCGCCGAACTCTGATAGCCGCCATTGCCGGTGAGCTGGATGGTCGGAAAGAACTGCGCGCGGGCGTTGCCGATGTTTGCGGTGGCGGAGGCGAGCTGCGCCTCCTGCCGGCGGATGTCGGGCCGCTGCGTCAGCAGCTCCGACGGCAGGCCGGGCGTCACGCGCGGGATCGCGATCCGGTCCAGCGAGCCGCCGAGCACCCGCACGCTCTCAGGCGGCCGCGATACCAGCACGGCGAGCGCATTGACGTTCTGGTCCAGCGTCTGGCGCAGCGGCGGCACCAAGGCCCTCTGGTTCGCAAGTACGCTCTCCTGCTGGGCGACATCGAGATCGGTGCCGGTGCCGGCCCTGCGGCGCTCCCTGACCGCATCGAGAATGCGCTGCGCGCTCGCGATGTTGCGTTGGGAGGTCCTGATGCGGTCCTGCGAGGCCAGTACCTGGAAATAGGCGTTGGCGACGGCCGCGAGCGTCGTCAGCGCGACCGTGTCGCGATCGAAACGATTGGCGTTCGCCGTCTCCTCCGCCGTCTGCAGCGCATCACGGTTCTGGCCCCAGAAGTCGAGCTGATAGCTCGCACTCAGTGAGGCCGAATAGTTGACGACCTCGCGCCCGCCGATGGACAGGCCCGAGGCGCTCGAGCCGGAGGTGCGCGAATAGGTTTCCGATCCCGCAGTCGACACGCTCGGCAGCAGCGCCGCGCCCGCCTGGCGCGCCTGGGCATCCGCCTGGACGATGCGCGCGACCGCGGCGGCGATGTCGAGGTTGACGGTCTGCGCCTCCTCCATCAGCTGCGTCAGCTCCGCGGAGCGGAAGCCGCGCCACCAATCCAGCGACGGCGGCGCATCGCCCTTGCCCGCATATTTGTACTGCGTGGGAACGTCGAGCGCGGGATCGGGAAGATCCTGGGTCAGCACGCACGCACCCGAACCGGCGGCGAGGCACAGCACCGCAATCCATCGCGTCGCACGCAACGCCCGGGATGCAGAACCGACAGACCGCCGCGCGGCGATCGAAGGAACTTCCTGTGTCACATCCAGCCCCCGCCGGGCAGATCCAGCCGCCGCACAGCCGGATTAACCGATTCGCGGCGGGACGTTCGGGAGGCTTTGGACGACGCGTTCACGGCGGTGGTGCTTTCTGCGGAACCTAAGACTCATACTAGACCGGCGCGGAACGGTGGGACAGTGCCGCAGTTGCGAGATACCTTTGCCGGCGCACCGGCAGCGAACTGGGAGGAATCCAAGATGTGCCTGTCTCGCAGGGATTTCTTTCATCTCGAAACATCTCGAAACGCGATCAAGCTTACCAAGATTTCATGTGATATTGCTGCCACACCGGCTGCTGAGCCCTTCAATCCGAGCGCACCCTGCGGCTTCGGCGCAGTCGCACCCTCTGGCACCTCACAACGCCGTCATTTGCCGAAAATGAGGTCGGCCCATTCTGTCGATACGTCGTCGGCCCTCTGCACGCTGTCCACGCTCCTCGATCCCGCCTCGTCTGGCCCGTGGCAAAAATCGATCGCAAGACCGCTGATCACGAACGTTATCGTTTCGTGTCCTGGCGAAGTTCGAACGTTTCCTCCTACCGATACCCCGCCTCGCGGCCGGGCGCGTCATCGCGGGTCTCGCGTGCCCAGCATATCACTGTTTGGGCAGGCGTTTCGGTCCGGCTCGCCGCAGCGCAAAAGCCTTCCCCTTTGGCTTCCCAGGCACTAGGTTCTGGCCAACCCCGATCAAACCCTTTTGCAGTGATTTCCCCCGACATGACCATTCGAATCGACGTTGTCGAAGCCATCGGCAAAACCCCGCTGATCAAGCTGAAGCGCGCCTCGGAGCTGACCGGATGCACCATTCTCGGCAAGGCCGAGTTCATGAATCCGGGCCAGTCGGTCAAGGACCGCGCCGGCAAATGGATGATCCTGGAGGCGGAGAAGCGCGGCGAGCTCAAGCCCGGCGGTCTTGTGGTGGAGGCGACCGCCGGCAATACCGGCATCGGGCTTGCGGTCGTGGCGAGCGCGCGCGGCTACCGTACCCTGATCGTGATCCCGGAAACGCAGAGCCAGGAAAAGAAGGACTTCCTGAAGCTGTGCGGCGCCGAGCTGATCGAGGTGCCGGCCCTGCCCTATGCCAATCCCAACAACTACCAGCATGTCGGCCGCCGGCTCGCAGATGAGCTGCGCAAGACCGAGCCCAATGGCGTGCTGTTCGCCGATCAGTGGAACAACCTCGACAACGCCAAGGCGCACTACGAGTCCACAGGGCCCGAGATCTGGGAGCAGACCGGCGGCAAGGTCGACGGCTTCGTCTGCTCGGTCGGCAGCGGCGGCACGCTGGCCGGCGTCAGCCGCTATCTGAAGGAGAAGAACAACAACGTTCGCATCGCCTGCTCCGATCCGCATGGCGCCGGCATGTACGAATATTTCAGGACCGGTGAGGCCAAGGCGACGCCGGGCGGCTCGATCACCGAGGGCATCGGCCTCAACCGGGCGACCGCGATCGTCGAGACAGCCAAGGTCGACGACGCATTTCTCATTCCCGACGCCGAAGCCGTCAGCGCGATCTACGAGCTGCTCCAGCACGAGGGCCTGTGCCTCGGCGGCTCGACCGGCGTCAATGTCGTCGGCGCCATGCGTCTTGCCAAGCAACTCGGGCCCGGAAAGACGATCGTCACCGTGCTCTGCGATTCCGGCAGCCGCTATCAGTCGAAGCTGTTCAACGCTGACTTCATGCGCGCCAAGAACCTGCCGGTGCCGGAGTGGCTGGAGAAGCGCAGCAACATCAAACCGCCCTTCGTGTGATCGGCGCAGGAAGGCTCACGTCGGGGACGCATGCCCCAAGCGCCCCTGCTCGGTCCACTTACGCCACATCGCCGCGTTCCGCGGCCGAGGCACAATAGTCGCGCCAGAACTGCCGGTACCCGTCCTCGACCCTGCGCGTGTAGATTTCGACATTGCCAGCGGCCGAAGCTGCGATTCGGGCGGGCAACTCCGCGCGCAGCTTCGCCAGATGAGCCGGCTGCGCCGCATATTTGCACGCGATCGCGGCATAGCCCTCGTCGTCCTCGGCGACCCAGTCATCGAGACCGACCGCCGTCACGATGGAGCCGCCTGCGCGCGCGGATGCGCCATGGCCGAGCTTGGCGACGACGGGAACGCCCGCATAGAGGGATTCCCAGGTGCTGACGCCGCCGTTCTGCGGGAATGGATCGAGCGAAATATCGACGTTCGCGAAGGCCCGCAGATGCTCCGCGCGCTCGGACATGCCCAGGCAAGTGATGTTTTCCTCCGCAATCCCCTGCGCTACAAATCGGGCGAGGAGGCCGTCGCGCACCAGGGGATCGTCAAGCAGGGTATGCTTGATGATGATCTTCGATCCGGTCACCTCACGCATCACTTTCGACCAGACGCGGATGGCCTCGTCCGAGATCTTGTTGACGCGGTTGAACACGCCGAACGTCACATGGCCGTTGCGGAGCATGGGAAGCTCCGAAGGCGGCACATCCAGGATGGGATCGATCGTGATCAGGCACGGCAGGTCAAAGACCTTTTCGGCCAGCAGATGCCGCGCCGATTCCGGAATGAAGACCGGATCCGCGAGCACGTAGTCCATGGTTCGAAGGCCGGTACCCGTGGCGTGCCCGAAACCCGTGACCTGGATCGGAGCGGGCTTGCGGGCGAAGACCTGGAGCCTGTTCCCCGACGAATGCCCTGATACGTCGATCAGGATATCGACCTTGTCGGCCTGGATACGGTCGGCCAATTGGTCATCGAACATCTGCCAGGCGTCGACCCAGACGTCTGCCGCCGACCGGAATTCGGCTGTCACCGCATCTCGGGTCGGCGAACACGCATAACAGACGACCTCGAAGCTGGCGTGATCGTGATGGCGCAGCACGGGCAGCAGGCCGAACGCTGCCGAGTGATACCGGAATTCGGCAGAGACATAGCCGATCACGATCCGCTTGTCGGGATCGAGCTGCCGGGGCGCAAGCTTCCTTTGCGGCACTCGGGCACCGATCGCTTCACCCCAAGCACGCCGGGTTGCCTGCTGGACCGTGAAATCGGCGTCCGGGAGAAAGTCCAGAAAGTAGATCTTCCGCGCGATCAGATCCGGATCCGGCGAGATCGCCAGCGCCGCGTCGAGATGTTCGATTGCGGACGCTATCTCTCCCTGATTTGCAAAACAGGAGCTCAGCAGCGCCATCGCGATCGTGGAGCGTGGATTTTGCTCGAGCATGGTCGTGCAGGCCAGGATCGCCTGTGTGGTATTCCCAAGGCTGAGCGAAACCTCGGCCTTTCCCCGCAAGGCCGGTTCCAGCCGGGGCGAAAGTGCAAGGGCCGCATCGAAGTCCGCGGCCGCCTGTTCCAGCCGCGCCAATTCCGCGTTGAGGCGTCCACGTTGCGTCAGAATTTTCGCGGAATCGGGCTTGATCGCGATCGCCGCTGCGAGTGCGGCCTCCGCTAGATCGTACTGCTTGAGCTCGATATTGAGCACGCCCTTGCCGACGAGCGCTTCGACGTGGCGCGGCTGAAACAACAGCGCGCGATCGAAGCTCTCCCTGGCGCGGTCAAACCGGTACAGTGCCAGCTCCGCCACGCCACGATTGCAGAGCGCATCGGCATAGTCGGGCTTCAGTTTGATCGCGCGATCGTACATTTCGATGGCCTGTTCGGGCAGGTTCATCTGGAGCAAGATGTTGCCGAGGCCGGCCAGGGCCGGCGTAAAATTCGGCTTCAGCGCGATCGCCTTCTCCTGACCGGCGCGGGCTGCCTCTGACTTCTGGAGGGCGAAGTAAACGGACGCGAGATTGCTGTGAGCCTCGTGCGAACGCGGATCGATCGCGATCGCGCGCTCGAACAGCTGTTGCGCCTCTTCAAGTCGCCCGCCCCGTTGCGCGCACAGGCCGAGCAAGTGCGTGGCATCGAAATGATCGGGAACAGCTTGCAGGATCTGACGGCAGAGCGCATCGGTCTCCGCATATCGGCCCTGGCCATAGGCGCTTGCCGCGGCGGAGATGACCGCGTCCGCCTGCTTCTTCAATTTCTTCTGCAATCGCGCATTCTGGAATGCGCGCGCGCCGACGCCGCTGCTCTGCAAAGGATTTTCTCCGGAGAATCGCCTGGACGAAGTCTAGCTGATTCGCAGGCTGGACCGGCCTGTCACTGGACCGGCATCGCCCCCGGGACTTTCCGGTCCTCGGCGCCTACGCCGCGTCGCCGCGTTCCGCGGCACAATAGTCGCGCCAGAACTGACGATACCCCGCCTCGACCCTGCGCGTGTAAATCCCGACATTGCCCGCAGGCGAGGCTGCGATCCGAGCCGGCAGTTCCGCGCGCAGCTTCGCCAAATGGTCGGGCTGCGCCGCATATTTGCACGCGATCGCGACATAGCCCTCGTCATCCTCGGCGACCCAGTCCTCGAGGCCGACCGCAGCCACGATGGATCCGCCGGCGCGCGACGAGGCGCCGTTCCCGAGCTTGGCGACGACGGGAACGCCGGCATAGAGCGATTCCCAGGTGCTGACGCCGCCATTCTGCGGAAACGTGTCGAGCGAGATGTCGACCTTCGCAAATGCGAGCAGATGCTCGTGGCGCGAGGTCGAGCCCATGCAGGTGATATTCTCTGCGGCGATACCGTGCGCCACGAAGCGCGCGACCAGGCTGTCGCGCAGCAACGGATCGTCGAGCAGTCCGTGCTTGATGATGATCTTCGATCCGGTCGCCTCACGCATCACGGTCGACCACACCCGGATGGCCTCGTCCGAGATCTTGTAGATGCGGTTGAACACGCCGAAGGTCACATGGCCGTTGCGGAGCATGGGCAGATCCGACGGCGGCACGTCCAGGATGGGATCGATCGTGATCAGAGATGGCAGATCATGGACTTTCTCAGCGAGCAAATGTCGCGCCGATTGCGGAATGAAGGTCGGGTCCGCCAGCACATAGTCCATGGTCTGAAGGCCGGTGCCTGTGGCGTGTCCGAAGCCCGTGACCTGGATTGGCGCGGGCTTGCGAGCGAAAACATGAAGCCTGTTGCCGGTCGTATGGCCGGATACATCGATCAGGATATCGACCTTGTCGGCCTGGATGCGGTCGGCCAGCTCGTCGTCCGAAAGCTGCCCGGCATCGACCCAGACGTCCGCCAAGGGCTTGAACTTCAAGGTCATCTCATCCGGCAACGGCCAGCAGGAATAGCAGATGATCTCGAACCTGGCGTGATCATGATGGCGCAGCACCGGCAACAGAGTGAGCGCGGCCGAGTGGTTTCTGAATTCGGAGGCGACATATCCGATCACGATCCGCCTGTCCGGATCGAGATCCCGCGGCGCCAACGTCCTTCGCGGCAATTTGGCGCCGACCGCATCCCACCACGACTTTCGCGCCGCTTGCTGGACTTCGAAACCGGCTTCGGACAGATAGTCCAGCAGGAAGATCTTGCGCTCGATGGCGTCCGCGTAATCCGGCCTGAGCTCCAACGCCGTGTCGAGATGCTCGAGTGCAGTCGTGATGTCGCCCTGGCTCGCATAGCACGAGGCCAGCAGGGCCATGCCGATTTCGGAACGCGGATTCTCCTCCAGCAATGTCTTCACAGCCGCAATCGCCTGCGCCGTGTTTCCCAGGAGGATATTCGCTTGCGCCTTCCCGCGCAGCGCCAGCTCGAGCGTAGGCGATTGGACCAGCGCTGCATCGAAATCCGCGGCGGCCTGCGGCAGCCGCGACAGATCGAAATTGAGCCGTCCGCGCTGCGCCAGCAGCCTCGGCTCATTGGGCTTGATCGCCAGCCCCGCCGCGAGCGCGGCTTCGGCCTCGTCAAAATGCCGGAGCTCGACGCTCACCATGCCCTTGCCGGCGAGCGCTTCTGCGTGACGCGGCTGAAACAACAGCGCGCGATCGAAGCTCTCCCTGGCGCGCTCGAACTGGCCCATCATCAGTTCGGCCATGCCGCGATTGCAGTACGCATCGGCATAGTCCGGCTTGAGCTTGATGGCGCGATCGTGCAGCTCGATGGCCTGCTCGGCGAGCTTCATGTGCAGCAAGGTATTGCCGAGATTGGTCAGCGCGAGCGGGAAATTCGGCTTCAGCGCGATGGCCCTCTCCTGGCACCTGCGCGCATCCTCGAATTTCTTCAGGTCGAAGTACACGGTCGCGAGGTTGCTGTGGGCTTCGTGCGAACGCGGATCGAGCGCAATCGCGCGCTCGAGCAGCTGTTGCGCTTCCGCCAGGCGTCGGCCGTCATGCGCGCACAGGCCGAGCAAATGCGTGGCATCGAAATGGTCGGGAAGCGCCTTCAGGATCTCGCGGCAAAGCGCCTCGGTCTCCGCATGTCTGCCCTGGCCATAGGCGGCGGCCGCGGCGGAGATGATGGCGTCCGCCTGCTTCATCAGTTTCTTCTGCAATCGCGCGTTCTGGAACGCGCGCGCGCCGGCGCCGCTGCTCTGCAAGGTTGCTCTCCGAAGGATGGCCGCGCGGAGAGTCTAGCTGATTCGTCGCCAGGGCCGCTCCAGCGGCAAGGCCCCCGGGATTTCCCGGTGCTCAGGGCAAGATCTGGCCCCGGCTGCGCTACGTCCCTGCCTTCCGGGCCGCGGCACAATAGTCGCGCCAGAACTGGCGATAGCCCGCCTCGACCTTGCGCGTGTAGATCTCGACATTGCCGGCAGGCGAGGCTGCGATCCGGGCCGGCATTTCTGCACGCAGCTTGGCCAGATAAGCCGGTTGTGCTGCATATCTGCATGCGAGTGCGGCGTAGCCTTCATCGTCCTCGGCGACCCAGTCGCCAAGACCGACGGCCGCGACGATCGACCCGCCAGCGCGCGACGAGGCGCCGTTGCCGAGCTTGGCGACGACGGGAACGCCGGCATAGAGCGATTCCCAGGTGCTGATGCCGCCGTTCTGCGGGAAGGTATCCAGCGAAATGTCGACCTTCGCAAAGGCCCGCAAATGCTCCTGGCGCGGGGTCGAGCCCATGCAGACGACGTTGTCTTCGGCGATCCCCTGCTCCACGAACCGCGCAATCAGGCGATCGCGCAGCATGGGATCGTCCAGCAGTCCGTTCTTGATGATGATCTTCGATCCTGTCACCGCCCGCATCACCTTCGACCACACCCGGATCGCCTCGTCCGAGATCTTGAAGATGCGGTTGAACACGCCGAAGGTCACATAGCCGTTGCGGAGCATGGGAAGCTCCGACGGGGGCACATCCAGGATGGGATCGATCGTGATCAGGCACGGCAGATCATGGACTTTCTCGGCCAGCAGATGACGCGCCGATTGCGGAATGAAGATGGGATCCGCCAGCACGTAGTCCATGGTCCGAAGGCCGGTGCCCGTGGCATGCCCGAAGCCCGTGACCTGGATGGGCGCCGGCTTGCGGGCGAAGACATGGAGCCTGCTGCCGGTCGTATGCCCTGATACGTCGATCAGGATATCGATCCCATCGGCCTGGATACGATCAGCCAGCTCGTCGTCCGAAAGCTGCGCGGCATCGACCCAGACGTCCGCGAGAGGCTTGAAGTGTTCGGTCATCTCGTCCTGCAGAGGCCAGCAGGAATAGCAGACGATCTTGAACCCGGCGTGATCATGATGGCGCAGCACCGGCAACAGCGAATACGCGGCCGAGTGGCGCCTGAATTCGGACGCGACATAGCCGATCACGATCCGCCTGTCCGGATCGAGCTCGCGCGGTGCCAGCGTCCTGCGCGGAAGCTTGGCGCCGATCGCATCCCACCAGTATTTTCGTGCCGCCTGCTGCGCCACGAAATCGGCCTCCGGCAGATAATCCAGCACGAAAATCTTGTATCCAATCGCCTCCGGAAAATCCGGCGCGATCTCCAGCGCCGCGTCGAGATGCGCCAGCGCCGTCGCAATGTCTCCCTGGTTCACATGGCAAGCCGCCAGAAGTGCCAATCCCATCTCCGACCGCGGATTGACCTCGAGCAGCGCCCTGACGCCCGCCATCGCCCGCGCCGTGTTCCCCACGAGAACGTCGATCTGCGCCCTCCAGCACAGCGCAAGCTCGAGCCGTGGCGATTGCGCCAGCACCGCATCGAGGTCCGCGGCCGCCTGCTCCAGCCGGGACCGACTCAAATTGAGCCGGCCGCGCTGCAGTAGAATCCTGGGTGACCCTGGCTTGATGGCCAGCGCTGCATCGAAGGCCACCGCCGCCTCCTCGAAGTGCCGCAGCTCGAGGCTCACCAGACCCTTTCCGGCGATCCCTTCGGCGTGACATGGCTGCAACGACAGGGCGCGGTCGAAGCTCTCTCTGGCGCGCTCGAACTGTCTGGTCGTCAGTTCCGCCATGCCGCGGTTGCAAAATGCATCGGCATAGTCCGGCCGCAGCCTGATTGCGCGCTCATGCAGCCTGATCGCCTCTTCGCCGAGACCGATATGCAGCAGCGTATTGCCGAGATTGGTCAGCGTGATCGGACAATCCGGCTTCAGCGCGATGGCCTTCTCCTGGCATGCGCGGGCGTCCTCGAACTTCTCGAGCGCGAAATATACAGCCCCGAGATTGCCATGCGCATCCGGCGAACGCGGATCGAGCGTGGTCGCGCGCTCGAGCAGGAACTCCGCCTCATCGAGCCGCCCGCCATCGAACGCGCGCAGACCGAGCAGGTGCGTGGCGTGGAAATGGTCCGGGACCTCCTTCAAGATCTCGCGGCAGAGTGTCTCGGCCTCGGCAAGTCTGCCCTGCCCGAGGGCCTCGATCGCGAAGGCCATGACGGCGTCCGCCTGCTTCTTCAGCTTCTTTTCCAGTCGGGCGTTCTGGTATGCGCGCGCGCCGGCACTGCTCTGCAAGATCTCTCTCCGGAGGATGGTCCGGAAAGAGACGAGCCGATTCGGATGGTGCCAGGCTTGCGTGTCGGTCGGACCGGCGTGGCCACCGGATTGCAGGGGCTCAGCGCAGAATCTGGCTCAGGAACAGCTTCGTGCGGGCATGCCGGGGACTGGCGAAGAACTCGTTCGGGGTGTTGGCCTCGATGATCTGGCCCGCGTCCATGAACACGACGCGGTTGGCGACCTCGCGGGCAAAGCCCATTTCATGGGTCACGACCAGCATGGTCATGCCCTCCTCGGCGAGATCGACCATGGTGTCGAGCACCTCCTTGACCATCTCGGGGTCGAGCGCCGAGGTCGGTTCATCGAACAGCATCACCTTCGGGTTCATGGTCAGGGCGCGGGCGATCGCGACGCGTTGTTGCTGGCCGCCGGACATCTGCCCCGGAAACTTGTTGGCCTGGTGCGGGATCTTGACCCGCTCCAGGAACTTCATCGCGGTCGCCTCGGCATCCTTCTTGGGGATGTTGCGGACCCAGATCGGCGCCAGCGTGCAATTGTCGAGCACGGTCAGGTGCGGGAACAGATTGAAGCTCTGGAACACCATGCCGACCTCGCGGCGCACGGCATCGACGTGCTTGAGGTTGGGACCGAGCTCGATGCCGTCGACGACGATCTCGCCCTCCTGGAATTCCTCCAGCGCATTGATGCAGCGGATCAAGGTCGACTTGCCCGAGCCCGAGGGCCCGCAGATCACGATGCGCTCCCCCTTTTCGACCGCCAGGTCGATGTCCCGCAGGACGTGGAATTCGCCGTACCATTTGTTCAGGCCGGAAATCTTGACGATGGGATCGGACATGGTGGCCTCGATCAGCTGCGGCGGTGGGCGTTGAGGCGGCGCTCGACGAACAGCGAGTAGCGCGACATTCCAAAGCAGAAGATGAAGTAGATGATCCCGGCGAAGGCGAAACCGGTGAAGGCGGTCGACGGCGTCGACCATTTCGGATCCGAGAACGAGGCGCGAAGCGAGCCCAAGAGGTCGAACAGCGCCACGATCGAGACCAGCGAGGTGTCCTTGAACAGCGAGATGAAGCTGTTGACGAGGTTCGGAATGACGTGACGCAGCGCCTGCGGCAGCACGATCAGGGAGGTCGTCTTCCACCACGACAGTCCGAGGGCGGCCGCCGCCTCGTTCTGCCCGCGCGGGATCGCAGCGAGCCCGCCGCGGACGTTCTCGGCCTGGTAGGCGCCGGTGAAAAGCGCGATGCCGATCAGCGCGCGGACCAGTCCATCGACGGTGAAATTCCCGGGCAGGAACAAGGGCAGCATGTAGGTGGCGAAGAACAGCACCGTAATCAGCGGCACGCCGCGCCAGAATTCGATGAAGGCGATCGAGAATATCCGGATCAGCGGAATGGTGGAGCGGCGGCCGAGCGCCAGCGCGATGCCGATCGGCAGTGAGGTGACGATACCGGTGACCGAGACCACCAGCGTCACCAGGAGGCCGCCCCATAGATTGGTCGTCACGACCGGCAACCCGCCCCGGTCGAGCCCCATCAGCCTGATGACGATCGCGATGGCGATGAAGGTGGCGATGCTGGACGCCAGAGCCCGCCCGCCGGTGCGAACGCCGCCAGCAAGAAAGAAGGCGATCAGGCTGACAATCGCGGCCGTGATGGCGAAATCGGCCCAGACCGGCTGCCCCGTCACCTGGACATAATCGCGCAGCCAGGTCAGCGGAAAGATCAGCCAGGAGATCGCCGTGCCGACCAGCACGATGAGGGTTCCGAGGCCCCACAGCAGCGGGGCCATGGCGGACGTCTTGCTCTGGCTGAGCAGCGCCTGCCCGGCGCCGATGATGCTCTCGTCGAACAGCTGCAGCAGGCCGGCCGTCCAGCTCAGGCCGAAGCCCTTGATGCCGCCGCCGTGCAGCAGGAAGAATGCGACCACCGGAAAGGCGACGAAGAACAGGCCGGCATTCAGACTCTTCGCCGGCAACCGCGGAACGAGCAGCGGCAGCAGCAGGACGACCGCGAGCAACATCGTGAGGTCGCCCCGCCAGCGCTCCGCCTCCGGATAGAAGCCGTAGATCAGCTGCGGGAGTTTCGCCTGTATGTAGGGCCAGCAGGCGCCGACCGCAAAGCCGGCGTTCTCGGCAAGGCAGGCAGTGCGGTCCTTGCCGCTCCAGACCGCATCGACCACCAGGAACTTGACGGAGGGAACGATGGTGAACCAGAGCAGCAAGGCGCCCAGGATCGTCAGCAGGATATTTGTCGGCGAGTTGAACAGGCGCGTGCGCAACAGGCCGAAGAAGCCCGTGGTCTTGACCGGCGCGGGACGCTCGGCGAGCAGGTCCCGGCGGACGAAGCCGCTCGAGGTGACGTCGGTCATGCGCCGAGGCTCCGGCTGACGCGCCAACCGTAGACGCTCATGACGGCGCTGGTGAGCAGCGAGATCAGGAGATAGATGCCCATCGTCATGGCGATGATCTCGATCGCCTGCCCGGTCTGGCTCAGCGACGTGCCGGCGAACACCGACACTAGGTCGGGATAGCCGATCGCGACCGCCAGCGACGAGTTCTTGGTGAGGTTCAGATATTGGTTGGTCAGCGGCGGCACGATGACGCGCATGGCCTGCGGTATGACGATCAAGCGGAGCGTGGCGCCGCGGCTGAGCCCTAGCGAGGATCCAGCTTCCATCTGCCCCTTGTGCACGGACAGGATGCCGGCGCGCACGATCTCGGCGATGAAGGCGGCAGTATAGGTCGACAGCGCCAAGGTCAGCGCGACGAACTCGGGGATGAGGCGCGACCCGCCTGCGAAGTTGAAGCCCTTGAGCTGCGGCAGTTCGAAGGTGAAGGGCAACCCGAACACCAGCATGGTGGCGACTGGCAGCCCGAACAGCAGGCCCAGTACATAGGGCCAGATCCGGATCACGCGCCCTTCCTGGAACAGCGCGCGCCGCGCATGGAAGCGCAGGGCCAGAGACGCCACGATGCCGAGCGCCAGCATCGCCAGGAACGGCTCGAGGCCGCGTTCGCCGATCGGGCTGGGAACGACGAGGCCGCGATTGCTGATGAAGGCAATGCCGAGCACGGAAATGCTCTGCCGCGGATTGGGCAAGGCCGCGAGCACCGCGAGGTACCAGAACAGGATCTGGAACAGGAGCGGCAGGTTGCGGATGACCTCGACATAGATCTCGCCGACGCGCGACAACAGCCAGTTGGGCGACAGCCGGCACAGCGCGACGATGAAGCCGATCACGGTGGCGAAGACGATGCCCACCACCGAGACCACGAGCGTGTTCAGAAGCCCGACGAAGAACACGCGCAGGAACGTGTCCGAGCCGGTATAGGGGATCAGGGTCTGGTTGACGTCGAACCCGGCGTTGTTCCGGAGGAAGCCGAAGCCGGCTGCGATGTGCTGGTTTTCCAGGTTGGCCCGAGCATTGGAGACGATCTCATAGCCGATCCAGCCCAGGACCGCCGCGAAAGCAAACTGGACGGCAACGCCGTTCCAGCCTGCCTTGCCGCCCAGAATGCGCCGGATCTTCAGCGCGATCTGGAGCGGCGGTTTTCGGGCCTCGGTGCTCATGCCGCCGCCAGCCGACCAGGGAGGATCAGCGGATGGGAGGCGCGTACTGAAGACCGCCCTTGTTCCAGAGATTGTTGATACCGCGATTGATGGCGAGCGGCGAGCCCGCGCCGACGTTGCGATCGAACACTTCGCCGTAATTGCCGACCGTCTTCACGATCCGCACCACCCAATCCTTGGTCAGGCCGAGCTGTTCGCCGAAATTGCCGTCGCTGCCGAGCACGCGCTTGAGCTCCGGATTTTCCAGTTTCGCCTTCTCGTCGACGTTCTTCGAGGTTACGCCGAGCTCTTCGGCAGTGATCATCGCGAAAAGCGTCCATTTCACGATGTCGAACCACTGGTCGTCGCCGTGACGCACCATCGGGCCGAGCGGTTCCTTCGAGATGATCTCGGGGAGCACCATGTGGTCGTTGGGATTGGCGAGCTTCAGGCGATTGGCGTACAGGCCAGACTGGTCGGTGGTGAAGACGTCGCAGCGACCGGCCTCATAGGCCTTGACGGTTTCGTCGTTGGTGGCGAACGCTATCACCTCGTACTTCATGTTGTTGGCCTTGAAGTAGTCGGCGAGATTCTGCTCGGTGGTGGTGCCGGTCTGCACGCAGACCGAGGCGCTGTTGAGCTCGAGCGCCGAATTCACCTTGAGCGACTTCTTCACCATGAAGCCCTGCCCGTCATAATAGGTCACGCCGGTGAAGTTGGCGCCGAGCGAGGTGTCGCGCGAGATGGTCCAGGTCGTGTTGCGCGACAGCACGTCGATCTCGCCCGATTGCAGCGCGGTGAAGCGGTCCTTGGCCGACAGCGGCACGTACTTGACCTTGGTCGGATCGTTGAAGATCGCCCCCGCGATGGCGCGGCAGACATCGACGTCGATGCCGGTCCAGTTGCCCTTGTCGTCCGGCGAGGAGAAGCCGGGCAAGCCTTGGCTGACGCCGCAGGACAGCATGCCGCGGTCCTTGACGGTCTTGAGCGTCTGCGCATCGGCGGCTTGGGCAGAGAGGCCGGCGGTGAGAGCAAGAGTGAGAGCCAGGGTTACGCGTTTCATGGGCTTCGGGCCTTTCAAGGTCGTCTCAAGGTCAGGAACGGTGCACAGGATCATCTCCGCCAGGCTGAGCCTTGCAAGAGTCATGCTGGAAAAACTTGCCGAACACTCGCCGATGCCGGGAGGCCATACCTTAATCCCTGCCGAACGGCGCCCGCCATGTTGGCTGTGCACCTCGTCCGGTCAGACGATGGATCGAAGGTCGCGGCAGGCCCCTCAACATGCGGCGACTGAATAGCGCCACATCACAGAACGACTGGCCTGCCGGGTCAAGGGGTTGACGGGACTCTTCTGTGTTCTGTTATTAACGACCACGGCCTTTCGGCCGACCCACGGGCGCGACACGCCGGTGGAAACGCGATTTTGAAGGCAGGCGCATGGATTCCTCGCACCCCCAAGAGCAGCACGCCGAGACCCGGCTGGTCACCTCCGGCCGCGACACCAAGGCGCAGAAGGGGTTCGTCAATCCGCCGGTGTTCCACGGCTCGACCGTGCTCTATCCCACCGCCGAGGACCTGCACGCCCATCGCGGCGAGTTCACCTATGGCCGCCATGGCAGCCCGACGACAAGGGCGTTCCAGGACACGCTGATGGCGCTGGAGGGTCCACAATGCGCCGGCGTCGGCATCGTTCCGTCCGGGCTGTCGGCGATCTCCACCACGCTGCTCTCGGTGCTGAAGGCGGGCGACCACATCCTGGTCGTCGACAACGTCTATCGGCCCTCGCGCAATTTCTGCAACGGGATGCTCGCCCGCTACGGCGTCGAGACCAGCTATTTCGATCCGCTGATCGGCGCTGGCATCGACAAGCTGTTCAAGCCCAACACGCGCGCGGTGCTGGTCGAGGCGCCGGGCTCGCAGTCGTTCGAGATGCCCGATATCCGCGCCATCGCCGAGGTCGCGCATGCCCGCGGCGCGCTCGTCATCGACGACAACACCTGGGCGACCCCGCTCTATCACCGCTCGCTCGAGCAGGGCGTCGACATCAGCATGCAGGCGGCCACCAAATATATCGGCGGCCATTCCGACATCATGTTCGGCACCATCTCGGCCAACGCCAAGGCCTGGCCGCAGATCGCCGAAGGCATCCGCCTGCTCGGCGTCTGCGCGGGCCCCGACGACGTCTTTCTGGCACTGCGCGGATTACGCACGCTGTCGGTGCGGCTGGCGCAGCATCATCGCTCCGGGCTCGACATGGCGCGCTGGCTGGCCGACCGGCCCGAGGTCGCGCGCGTGCTGCATCCCGGACTCGAAACCGATCCCGGCCATGCGATCTGGAAGCGCGACTTCACCGGTGCGTCAGGCCTTTTCAGCATCGTGCTGAAGCCGGCGCCGCAGAAAGCGGTCGACACCATGCTCGATACGCTCAAGCTGTTCGGCATGGGCTTCTCCTGGGGCGGCTTCGAGAGCCTTGCGATTCCGTTCGACTGCGATGCCTATCGTACCGCGACCAAGTGGGCGCCGGGCGGCCCGACGCTGCGCCTCCACATCGGGCTGGAGAGCGTCGACGATCTCAAGGCCGATCTCGATCGCGGCTTCGCTGCCCTCAAGGCGGCAATGTGAGCCTGCCGAGAAGGCACCGCGTTTCAAGCACGCGGCATGTCGATCAGCGATCCAGCGTCTTCGAGGCGCTGCCGCGGTTCTTCCAGATCAGCATGATGTTCCTGATGTAGATGACGGTCGCGAGCGACTGTCCGAGGATGATGACCGGCTCGCGCTTCACGACGCCGTAGACCAGCGTCATCAGCCCGCCGCCCATCGAGCAGAACCAGAACGCCATCGGCACCACGCTGTTGCCGGCGCGCTCGCTCGCGATCCACTGCACCAGGAAGCGCGCGGTGAAGAACAATTGCGCGACCAGCCCGAAGGCGAGCCAGAAATCGAACTTGGCGACGAAGACGTCGTAGAGATAATTGCTCAGCGCCTGACCGTATTGAATGATCATGCGTTCACCTCGGTCACTTCCGGAGTCGGCTTCTTGCGGCGGATCAGCCACCACACGCCGGCGAGATCCATGATGCCGATCCACAACCGGTCGAAGAAGCCGTAGTTCGATACGCCGGAATGGCGCGGCCGGTCGATCACGTCGACATAGGCGATGTCGTAGCCTTCTCGGCGCACCAGCGCGGGCAGGAAGCGATGCAGTCCGTCGAAATAGGGCAGCATCAGGAAGACGTCGCGCCGGAACGCCTTCAGCCCGCAGCCGGTGTCGCGCGTGCCGTCCTTGAGGATGGCGTTGCGCACGCCGTTCGCCACGCGCGACTGCAACTTCTTGAAGCCCGTGTCCTTGCGTCCGATCCGCTGGCCGGCGGCGAGCCCGACGCGTCCCGCGCCCTTCTCGACCGCCGCGATCAGATCCGGCAGGAACGCGGGATTATTCTGGCCGTCGCCGTCGAGCGTCGCCACGATCTCGCCGCGCGCTGCACGCACGCCGCTGCGCACGGCCGCGGATTGGCCGCCTGATCTGGCATGGCGGAGCTGACGCAGATTGTCCCGCTGCTTCATGATGGCGGCAAGCCGCTCGCCGGTCGCATCGGTCGAGCCGTCGTTGACGTAGATGATCTCGTAGGCCCAGCGGCCATCGAGCGCGGCGCCGATCTCCGCGATCAGCGGCGCGATGTTGTCGGCTTCGTTGCGCACGGGAACGACGATGGAAACCGAGGGCTGGAACGTCGACAAATCAAGGCTCGTGGTTGGAATTGGCCCGCCTCGGGGAACCGGCGTCCCGGCAGGCAGCCGCTTTTATGGGGCGGATGCCCGGTGGGCAACCCTTTTGAGCCGGTCCGAAACCGTCCCCGGAAGCGGCACGATGGTGCCGTCGGAGCGGATGGCAAAGCCGAGTCTTCGGGCCGCGAACCAGTAGCGAACCGCCATGGCGCAAACTGTTCCGACCAGGGCGCCGGCCACGACGTCGCTCGGGTGATGCGCAAGCAGCACCAGACGCGTCAGGAGGATCACGATTGCGTAAGTGAACATGAACACGCGCAGGCGCGGCCACAATGCCGAGACGGCGAACGCCAGGGCGAACGCGGCCACCGCATGGCCCGATGGCAGGCTCGCATAAGCCCCCGTCCCCTCGAACGGAACGAAGTTGAACGGATTGGCCTTGCCGCCGACGAACGGACGTCCGCGCCCGATGAGATATTTCAGGATCTCGGCGACCAGCGCCGCCACGGCAACAGACAGAAACACGAATTGCAGCCGCGTGCCGAAGTCGAGCAGCAGCGCGCGGCGGGTCCCCTGCAGCCCGGCCGCGACAAGAGCCAGCAGCACCAGCGCGGCCCCCAGCACCAAAAGCAGATACTCGTCCTTGCCGAAATCGGTGAGGATGCGGATCGGCCAGAGGCTGGGCGTGCCGCGCGGCGGCATCAGCAGGATCCAGGTCTGATCGAACCCGACCATCAGCACGATGACCAGCGCTGCGGCTGCCATGCTCAGCCACAGCGAATGCCGCGCCAGCTTTCGGGCGGCCTCGGCCCGGCGCGAATGCGAGGGTGAACGCACCAGCTGCGCCAGCCCGCGCCAGGACACGGCGAGCAATTGCGCGGGATAGCCGTCACGCGGCGCAAGGTCGGTCGGCGCCCGCATGCTATTCGGTGCCCTCGGAGCGGAAGATCGAGATCGAGATGGCGCGCCCTTGCGAGAAGTTATAGCCGTCGATGCGCGTGCCGACCTTGTAGCGCAGCCCGATCGCCTCGGCGCGCTGCACGAAGCTGCGCTCCGAGCGTTGCTCGATCAGCGCGAAGCGACAGCTCCCCTGCCGCAGGAAATCCGCCGCACCGGACCCGTCGGTGAGCACGGTCCGGCTGCCCGCCAGGAAGACGAGGCTCGGCTCGTGATAACCGGCCGCAGCCGCCCTCGGTCCGACGCAGGCGACGTTGCGAAGCGCGCGCGCGATCTCGACGCTCGGAAACAGCGGCGTCAGCGACGGCAGCACGATGCCGTAGATCACCACCGCCAGCGCCAGCGCTGCGACGAGTGCGTTGAGCAGCGAGCGCTCGGCGCGATTGTTGTCGTAGAGCCACCAGGCGAACAGGCCGAAGATCAGCGACGCAGCGATGAACGGCCAGGCCACGAAGGCCGGCTGCCGCGTCAGCATCACCGAGCCGACGACCGCGATGATCGAGGCAGCGGCAGGGATCGCGAACCACCAGGCCGAACCGCGCATCAGCCAGGAGCGTGACAGCACGCGCCGCTCCACCGCGCCTGCGGTGAGGATCGCGATCGCAGGGTACAACGGCAACACGTAATGCGGCAGCTTGGTCAGCACCGCCTCGAACACGATCCAGGACGGGATCAGCCAGGCCAGCAGGAACTGCGCGCCGGGCTCGCGCCGCGCCCGCCACACCGCGGGCGCCGCCATCGCCGCGAGCGGCGCACCCGGCCAGAACGTGATCCAGAACAGCGCAAGGTACAGTCCGGGCGGCGCGCCATGGGATTCCTGAGCCCCCAACTTGCTCAGCATGTCGCCGCCGACGGAATCGGCGAAGAAGGCATCGCCCGCGCGCCAGAAGATCGCGAGGAACCAGGGCAGCACCAGCACCAGCATCCACATCAGACCCCAGAGCGGACGCAGCTTCCAAAGCCAGGACGCATCGCGATCCTGGATCGCAAGCACGACGATGGTGAAACCAGCGAACATCAGGATCAGCGGGCCCTTGATCAGGACACCGACAGCGAGCGCGGTCCAGAAGATCGCGGGCCAGCTCCAGGGCGGATGCGTCTCGTCTTCGGCGCGCTGCCAGGACAAATAGGCCCGCGCCATCGCGCCCATGGCGGCGACGACGCAGAGCAGCAGCATCGCGTCGGTCTTCGCGAGCCGCGCCTCGACGCCGAGCAGCACCGAGGCGCACATCATCAGCGCCGCCAGCACCGCCGCGCGCCGCGTGACGAAGCCGAGCGCGGCCCAATACGTCATGAGCACGGCGCCGATCGCGCCGATCAGCGACGGCAGCCGGTAGACCCAGATGCGCAATTCGGCCTTCGGCAGCTTGAGCATCGATGCTGCCTCGACCGTCGCCGATTGCAACCAGTAGATGCCGACCGGCTTCTTGTAGCGGACGTCCTCCTGAAAGCGGATGTCGACATAGTCGCCGCTCTCGACCATCTGCTTGGTGGCCTGGGCGAACCGCGCTTCGTCGCGATCGATCGGCGGGATGGTGAAGAAGCCCGGCAGAAACAGCAGCAGCGCGCAGAGCACCAGGAAGCCGACCGCGCGCGCATGGCTGGCCGTGACGATGTCGAGCAGGCGCACGAGCCCGCTGCCCGGATTTGCGGACGATTTCGGCTCGCGGGGTGCTCCAAAACGGGGGCTTGGGTAGGTCTCGGCCATTGGTTCCGCTTACGCCGAAACCGCCATCGCCACAACCGCTTGAGGCAGGGTCATTGAATTCGAATGACGACTGTGTCCGCGGCGCCCGTGGCGTCGATCACGGTGAGCCGGGCAAAGCCTGGACCGGGCGGATCAATCAGCCGCTGACGGCGGCCGTCGATCTCCCCGCGCGCGGTGCCGTTAACCATGACGGTCATGGGCAGCACGCCGCCGGCGACTTTGACCGGCATGGCTGCGCTTTCCTGGCCACCCGATCGATCGACGTCGATCCGCGAGCCGTTGAGCGGAAACTGGATATGCAGCGCCTGCTCGCTCCCCGTCCGCACCAGTTCCCCGACCGGGCGGAACCGCTTCAAGGGCAGCGGCAGCTTGGCGTTGCCGGCCACCAGGGTTCCCTTGGGAGCCTTCGGCAGTGGGGTGAGCGTCTTGCCGGATCTGGCGAAGGCATCGAACAGGATCGGCGCGGCAGCGACCCGCCCAATCAGGCCGGGAACGGGGGCGCCGTCGGGCCGGCCGACCCAGACGCCAATGGTCATGCGGCCGTCGAATCCGACCGACCAGGCATCGCGATAGCCGTAGGAGGTGCCGGTCTTGAACGCGATGCGATTGTGGGCGGCGTTCTCCGGCGGCGGCGTTCCCAACAGCACGTTGCCGACCTGCCAGGCCGCGACCTGATCCAGCAGCCGGAGCGGCTCGCGGTCATCCTTGTCAGCCATGATCTCGCGCAGCGGCTTGGTGGTGCCGAGCCGGGCGAAACCTGCATAGAGGTGGGCGAGGTCCTGGAGAGTCACGCCGACGCCGCCGAGCCCCATGGCAAGCCCTGGCGTCTCGTCCTTGGGCAGAACCAGATTGCCGCCGGCCTGCCGCAGCCGCGAGGCCAGCCGGCTGGAGCCGACGCGGTCGAGCAGCACGATCGCCGGCACGTTCAGCGACAATTGCAGCGCCTTCCTCACAGGCACGGTGCCCTGGAAGGTCATGTCGAAATTCTCCGGCGCGTAGGAGCCAAAGCGGACCGGCCGGTCATCGATCAGGCTGTCGGGATGGACAAAGCCGTCCTCGAAGGCGAGCCCGTAGATGAACGGCTTGAGCGTCGAGCCCGGCGAGCGGATGGCGCGCGTCATGTCGACCTGCCCTGCCCTGCTCTCGTCGAAATAATCGGCCGAGCCGACGCGGGCGAGCACGTCGCCGCTTTCATTGTCGATCACGATGATGCCGACCGAGATGTTCGGTCCGAGCGCGATGGCGCGGTCACGCGCCAGCGGCTCCAGCACCTTCTGCAGGCTCGCGTCCAGCGTCAGCTTGATGACCGGCGTGTCCTTGACCGTCGAAAGCGCGGTGTCCGAGGCGTGCGGCGCCAGGATCGGCATCGGCTTGCGCAGTTTCGGCACGGGCACCGCCTTGGCCTGCTTGGCTTCGTCGGCGCTGACCACGTTTTCCTCGACCATGCGGTCGAGCACACGGTCGCGTGCCTTGCGCGCTGCGTCCGGATGGCGGTCGAGGCGGCGCGTTTCCGGCGATTGCGGCAGGGCGACCAGCAACGCAGCTTCGGCCAGCGACAGCCGCTTCGGCTCCTTGCCGAGATAGGCGATCGAGGCGGCGCGGATGCCTTCGAGATTGCCGCCATAGGGCGCGAGCGCGAGATAGAGGTCGAAGATCTCGTCCTTGGTAAGCACCTGCTCGATCTCGATGGCGCGAACCATCTGCCGCAGCTTGGCGTAGAGCGAACGCTGCCGCCGCGGCTCCATGAGGCGTGCCAGCTGCATGGTGATGGTCGAGCCGCCCGAGACGATGTGGCCGCGCGTTCCGAGCTGCAGCGCCGCACGCCCCAGCGCCAGCGGATCGATGCCGCCATGGGCGTAGAAGCGCTGGTCCTCATAGGCGAACAGCAGTTTCAGGTATGTCGGATCGACATTCGTTTTGGTGTCGACCGGCAGCCGCCAGCGCCCGTCCGCCATGGCATAGGCGCGCAGCAGCTTGCCGTTGCGGTCGACGATGGTGGTGGAGACCTGCCGCGCTTCGCCGAGCGGGAGCGGGCCGAGGGAATAGACCCAGGCGACGAAGCCGACGATGGCGAGGATGAAGGTGAACGCAGATGCCGACAACAGGCGAAAGGCGCGCCGCCCTCTCCGCCCGTCATGGCCGGGCTTGACCCGGCCATCCACGCCGTCATCCACCGCCCGTGCGGCCGTGGATGGCCGGGTCGGGCCCAGGTATGGCGACTGATTGTGTGGCTCCGCTGCACTCATTCACTTCAACTCAGATTCGAGCTTACCTCACTTCGCCGCTCGCACCTCGACGGTCCCCGTGCCGGTCCGCCCATAACGCGAGGGATTGTACATGTCCTCGACATAGGCTTGCGGCAGCACGTATTTGCCGGGCGAGACCGCGCGCACGACATAGGCGACGGTGAAGACCGACTTGGAATCCGAGGCACGGTCCACCGCCGCCGTGAAGCGGTCGTCGCGGAACTCGGTATCCTCGGGCTCCTCGCCGTCCTCGATCCAGTCCAGCGTGCCGCTGTCGCCCGAGGACACCAGCTTGGGATTGTCGATCTCCAGGCCCGCCGGCAGATAGTCGGACACCATGATGTGACCGTATTCCGGCTTGGCCTCGGTGATCTTCAGCACCACCGCAAAGCGCTGGTTCTGCTTGACCTTGCTGATGTCGGCCGGCTTGCCGTCGAGCGTGAAGTAGCTCCGCTCGATCTTGAAGCCGTTCGATGCGGCAGGCTCCGGTGTCACCGGCGAGCCCGAGACCGAAACCACCGCCTGCACCGGCGCGTCGCCGGTATTGGTGATCTTCAGCGGCTTGCCCTCCAGCGTCACCGCCTTGTAGCTGCGGTACAGCGCGGTCTTCACCGGCTGGCCGTCCACCTCCATGGAGAGGTTTTCCTTGGCCAGCGCCCGTGCCGCCAGCACCAGCCACGCATTCTCCTGCGTGGAGGTGTAGGGCGTCAGCCCGCGCGCAGTCTCGACGCGCGACACCGCCTGCGTCAGCGTCGCCTTCGGCGCGTTGCCTTCGCTGGCGAGCGAGACAAGCGCTGCTGCATCGCGCAGCTGCGAGCCGTAATCGGTGCGACCGAACTCCAGCGCAGGCTTCGGCGCCAGGCTGTCGAGCGCGGCGCCATAGACGCGCTCGGCACGGTTGCGGTCACCGACCAGGGCGAGCGCTGCCGCAAGCTGCGACTTCGCGATCGGCGTCGCGAGGTTGGCGAGCTTGGTGTCGGCGAGATAACGGAGATCGCCGATGGGCGCCGCGCCATTGCGCGCGAGCACGTAGAGCCCGTAAGCGAGATCGCGCCCGCCGTCCTTCTCCGGCTCGTCGGCATTGACGACGGAGTTGCGGATGCGGTCGAGCGCGTTCTTGAACAGCACGTCCGGCACGGCAAAACCCTTCTCGCGGGCGCGGGTCAGGAAGTCCGTGACATAGGCATCCAGCCAGGCATCGTCGCCGCCGGCGGACCACAGGCCGAACGAGCCGTTGGAACCCTGGCGCGCCAGCAGCCGCTCGATCGCATCGCGGATGCGCTGGTCGACCTCCGTGTCCATGGCGAGATGCGCACCGGCCGCGAGATCATTGACGTAGAGCAGCGGCAGTGCGCGGCTCGTGATCTGCTCCGAGCAGCCATAGGGGTAACGGTCGAGCGCCTTGAGGATCGTCGCCGCGTCGAGCGCGGTCGACAGGCTCGCCGAGACCGAGACGGTGCCGGTGCCCGGCACGAGGTCGGAGAACATGTCCGAGGTCAGCGTCAGGCTCTCTCCCTTGGCCAGCGTCCGGATCGAGCGCCGCGCCAGCACCTGGGTCGCCGCCTTGACGTCGAGCGCATAGTGGCGCGCGAGCGCCAGGCCGTTCGGCCCCTTGATGTCGACGTCGAGCGTCGCCTGCCCCGCCGCCGTTGCATCCAGCGACAGCGAGAAGGAGTTGCGCTGCTTGGCGGCGAGCTTGACCGTGGTGGCGGGATTGCCGGTCATCTTCACCGGGCCGCTCGTCTTCACGTTGATGACGTAGTCGCCGGCCTGGCCCTCGACATTGTCGATCTCGAGATTGACCGTGCCGCGGTCGCCGCTGAGCAGGAAGCGCGGCAGAGTCGTGGTCAGCACCACGGGATCGCGGATCACGACGTCGGTGTTGGCGCGACCGAGCTTGGTCGCGGTCCACGCCACCGCCATCACGCGCGCGGTGCCGGCGAACTCCGGAATATCGAAGCTCACTTCAGCGGTGCCGTCGGCGGCGACCGTGACGATGCCCGAATACAGCGCCAGTGGCTTCTGCGCGGGCGGGGAGCCCTGGAGCTCGCCCGCGCCGGCATCACCCCCGGACTTGATCTGGCCGCGCGTGCCCGACATGCCGTCGATCAGCTGCCCGTAGAGATCGCGGATCTCGGAGGTCAGTCGGCGCTGGCCGAGATAGTAATCGTCCGGTGCCGGCGGCTTGTAATTGGTGAGGTTGAGGATGCCGACATCGACCGCGGCGATGACGACCTTGGCGTCCTCGCCCGGATTCAGCCCGTCGAGCTTGACCGGGATCTTCAACGTGGCGTTCGGCCGGATCAGCGCCGGGGGCGTCAGCTTCACCTGCAACGTGCGGGCCTGCTTGTCGATGCCGAACCATTTCAGCCCGATCGCCCGGCCCGGCATGCGCTGGGCGGCCGCATCGAGAGGACGGCGCAGCGTCGCCACGACGTAGGCGCCGGTGCCCCAGTCCTTGCCGATCGGGAGCTTCACCTGGGCGGTTCCTTCCTTGACGTCTATGGTCTGCGTCGTCAGCAGGCGGTCGCCAACCACGTTGATGGTCAGCTTGCCGGCGCTGCGGACGTTGACCGACACCGTCATGGTGTCACCCGAAGCGTATTGCGGCTTGTCGATCGACGTCTCCAGGAGGTCCGGCGTGTCGGCGGAGCCGTCGGAATACCAGCCGACGTCGAACTGCACCGAGGTCACCGGTCCGTCGGCATCGTTCGACTTCACATCGAGACGATAGCGGCCGGGCTGGGGGTTCAACGAAATTCGCGACGGCTTATCGGCGGCGATCACGACATCGCCGTCGGCAACGCGCGAGGTCGACTTGACCGGCTCGTACTCCCAATAATTGTTCTGGCGATACCATTGGTAGCGCGACTCCATCTTCAGGAGCTCATAGCGCAGCCCGTCGCGCGGCAGTGTCTTGCTCTCGGGCGAGACGAACACGACGTCGAACTCGGCCTTGTCGCCGTCGGCGACGTTCTTGTCGCCGAACAGCGGCTTCACGCCGATCATGGCCGTCGCCGGCGCGATCGGCAGCACCAATTTGCGCTCGACGGCGCGGCCGCCGGTCTCGACCATGCGGACGAAGATCTGCGCCTCCTGCGGACGAGTGGAGGCCGGCTGCTTGTCCAGCGTCACCGGGAAGGTGGCAACGCCGTTGGCGTCGGCCTCGGGCAGGTTCTCCAGCGGGGTGCGCTCATTCGAGGTGGTCTCCTCGTCGTCGACGCCGAATTGGTAGCCGGCAAAGCCCGGACGCTCGCTCGCAGGCGCGACCAGCATGTCGCCCTCGAGCTGGAGGCCCGAGGCCGGCGCGCCGTAGAGGAAATGGCCGTCCGCCTTCAGCTCCACTGGAGCATTAGCTTTGATCAGCTTGTCCTTGGCCGACAAGTCGAATTCGATCCGATCGGGGACGTAGTCTTCGACCAGGAAGGTGGTCTCGCCAACCGAGGAGCCTTTCGGGTCGGTGAAGGCGCGCACCCGCCACGTCCCGGTCGGGACGGCCGAATTGAGCGGCACGGCCAGCGAGCGGCCGCCGGCGCCCTGGTCGGCCAGCACGGCACGACGGAATTCGACGCCATCGGGGCGCTCGACCACCAGTGTCATCGGCCCGCCCGTCACGGCGTTACCCTGACCGTCGCGCAGGAGCGCGGTGAGATAGACGGTTTCGCTGGAACGGTAGACGCCGCGCTCGGCGTAGACGAACGCATCGGCGCCCGCCGGCACCACGCGCCCCGAGACGCCGCGGTCGGACAGGTCGAAGGCGGAGGACTTGAGGCTGAGGAAGGCATAGTCGGCCTTATCGCCCGTGACGGTGAGCATCGCCGGCGACAAGCCGCCCTCGCCGCGCGCGAGCCCGGCCTCGAACAGGACGTGGCCGCTGTCGTCAGTCTTGCGGGTGGCCAAAATCTCGTTGTTGCGGGCGATCAGCCGCACCTCGGCCTTCCCGACCGGATCGGTCGAGGCCAGCGAGTTGACGAAGACATGGATGCCGTCATTGCCGGAGTAAGCTGCCACTCCAAGGTCGGAGACGATGAACCATTGCGTCGCGAGCTGGGACTCGTCGTCCGAGCCCGGCCCCTTGGCCGCAGCTGTCATGACGTAGACGCCGGGCTGGAGCTCGCCGAGCGCCTGATCAACCGGGAATGCCGTGGTGACGTCCTGGTTCAGCGTCATCGCGGTCGCAAGCCCGCCGGACCAGACCTTGACACCGCGCTCGTTGCCGAGATCGCTGAGCTGGTACTTGGACAGCGTCCTCTGGAAATCGCTGTCGACCACCGTGTTGATCAGATTGCGGTCGCCGATGCGGAACACGTCGATGTTGACCGCAGGCGTATTGACGCTGACCACGGGAATGCCGCGCTGGCCGGTCCGCGGCAGCACATAGGCGCGGCTGGTGAAGCGTACGAAGGGTTTGCGGTCGCGGACATAGATGTTGAATTCGGCCGATTTCGGCAGGCCTTCCTTCACCGTGGACGGCAGGCCGGCGCGTAAATTGACGTTGTAGCGCTCGCCGTGCTTCAGCCCGTCGACGCAGAGCTGCTTGCCTTCGGCCGACAGTGCCGGCTTGTCGGTGCCCGCCAGCGCCAGGAACGGTGCGAAATCGGTGCGCTTGGCAAGCTCTTCCGAGAACTGGAAGCAGGCGCGCGGGCTCGCCGAGTCCGAGTCCACGGTATAGTCGAGCAATCGGAAACCGTGCTCGTCGCGCAGCTTCTCATATTGGCCGCGGACATCGGCAACCTCGCGCATGTCGAGCGAAAGCCGCAGCGAATCCAGCGCCGGACGCCACAATTTTCGTTCGGCCAGCGACTTGCCGAGCACGGCGAGCGCGTCGGCCTCCTCGCCCGGATTTCCGGCACGCTGGTAGGCGATGTAGGCCGCGGTCGAAGCGCGCTCGAGCAGGAAGGTCTGCTCGCTCGAGCTCTTCGGGGTGATCTGGAAGATGACCTTTGCGAGCCGCAGCCAGTTGCCGGCATCATCAGGCGTGGTCGCTGCGATCTGGCCGAGCACCGAGAGGCCGGTGCGATAATCATTGCGCCGGAAGGCGGCGTCGGCGTCCGTCTTCAGCGTCGCATTGGTCTTGGCGACCGGGCCAGCCTCGCTCTTGATCTGGGCCTCCAGCTTGATCGCGGAATCGGCGAGATCGTCACGCTTGAAGGCTTTGTCCGCGGCATGCGCGGCGACAAGACCGAACGACAGCGCGGCGCAGAGTGTGACGGCGCGGACCAGACCGATCATGATGGGACTCCCGGATATCGCAGCGAACGCCGCGGTCAGATGAAATGCTCGGAAAGGTGACGGGCTCAAGGCCATGGAACCAGAAGTGCAAAAAAGCCGCATTGCGCCATGACAAGCCCGAAAGGAGACCGATCAAGTATCGCCGCGCACGCCGTCCTGATGGCGCAGCAAGACCTAGCCAGTCGACCGGCGGCAGTGTCCCGGAAGCTCCTCAGCGGTCCCGGCGATGCGATCCATCGTCCAGTCCGCTGCCGCTCAACCCGGCACCCTGACACCCCACCGTTCCGCTTTGTCGCTGCCAGGACGAAAACGGTTCGCTTCAGGCTTGGCGGACGTCCTTTTTTTGTTCGCACTGATCCTTAGCCTGGGGTGCCCGAAGCGTCCGAACCCAGCCATCCTCCGCCATTGGCATCCAAATTGCTTCATTGCGCCACTGGCGACGATCGAAGCTTAAGACAGTACCCCGGACCGCTGTGTAATCCGGACGGCCGTGTGATAAAGTGCATCGCTTTGACCAACGAGCTGCTATCCACTTCCCGGCACACGGATCGGCCGCTCGGGCCTGTGTACGACTGACATGACTGTCCGTGATCGACTGGGAATCAGCCTCGCCCGACGTACCAGCGCCTTCCTGCTTGAACTTTACGCATTGGCGCGCTCGCTGCCGCTCGACCGCTTTCAGGAAGCCACGCTTTTGCGGCTGCGCGACCATTTGCCGTTTCGGTCTGCCTATTGGGGCATGCTGCGGGCGCAGCCGTGCGGGGCGCTGACGCTGCACAGTTCTTTCGTCGACGTTTTGCCGCACGACTTTGTACGTGACTGGGAGATCGTCAAGCACAAGGATGCACTGGCGGCAAAGGTGGTTGCCACGCCCGGCGTCGCGGCCAGCATGAGTGCGACGGGCATGGGCCATGCCGAATTTGTCGCCCTGGGCAAACGATTCGACATCGCCAGCGCAATGTCCATCGCGGTCGCCACACCCATCCCTTGCTTGTTCGCCTTCCTGTCACTTTATCGGCCGGCTGATGCCCCCGGATTTGGCCACGCCGACCGGTCCTTTCAGGAGATCATCATGCCGCACGTCGCGGCTGCGTGGCATGCGAACCGGCTGCACCATGTCGAAGGCCTGAAGACCCGCTCGGACGTTCTTCAAGAGGGCTTTGCCGTTGCCGATCAGCACGGCCTGCTACATGCGAGTGACGCAACATTTGGCTCGTTGATGAGCCTTGAATGGCCGCGCTGGCGAGGACCGGAGTTGCCCCGCCTGCTGCGCGACGCGATGAACGCCGGTCACAGATATGACGGCCGGGCCTTGAGCGTCGATGCCGCCCCCCACCATGGCCTGGCCGTGCTTCGCATCCGTCCCCGCGACGCAACGGGCCGCCTGTCGCCGCGCGAGACGGAAATCGTGGACTTGTATCGCGAGGGCCGTTCCTACAAGGAGATCGCGGTATTCCTCGGCTGCTCGCCCTATACAGTGCGGCACCATCTTCGCGCGATCTACGACAAGCTGGGCGTGAGCAACAAGGTTGCGCTCCTGCATCTCACCAGCCGCCCCCGCTCCTCGTAGCTGGTTCGCGCGCCCCGGCGCCGCCACGACCACGCAGGGGTGGAACATCTGGTCGATGGTGAACCATCTGCAATGCCGCTTTCCTGATCGAGGCTCTCGAAACGCGAGTCATGTCAGGAGACAAGATGAAGCTCGACGAATACGCAAAGTACGACGGATTGGGGCTCGCCGAATTGGTTCGAAACGGCGAGGTGAGCGCGGCAGATTTGGCGGCAACCGCCCGCTTGGGCATCGAAAAGGTCAACCCCACCATCAATGCCGTCATAGGCAACATCGACTCGCAATCGCCCGAGCCGGCCGGCGGCCCGTTCGCGGGGCTGCCGTTCCTCATCAAGGACCTGGTCATGCACGCTGAAGGCGTCCGCTGCGACATGGGCAGCCGGCTTGTCAACGATAGCTTCGTCTCGCCGCACGACACCGAGCTGATGCGCCGCTTCAAGGCCGCAGGCTTCGTCGCGATCGGTCGCACCAATACCCCCGAATTCGGCTTCTGCTCCACGACTGAACCCGTTCTCTACGGTCCGACACGCAACCCATGGAATGTCGGGCGCTCCCCGGGCGGCTCCAGCGGAGGTTCCGCCGCCGCCGTCGCCGCAGGTATCGTGCCCATCGCCCATGCCAATGACGGGGGTGGCTCCATTCGGATCCCCGCGGCCATGTGCGGCGTGGTCGGCTTGAAACCTACACGTGGACGCACCCCGACCGGTCCCGAGTTCGGCCAACCCCTGCACGGCCTCGGCATCGAACACGTGGTCACACGTACGGTGCGCGATTGCGCGGCGGTGCTCGATTCGGTGCAAGGCCCGGGGGTCGGGGACCCCTTCGTCATTCCGCCGCCGTCCCGCCCCTACGTCGATGAAATCGGCGCTCCGACAGGGAGGCTGCGCGTCGCGGTGTCCTTGTCCGGCATGAATGGAGCGCGTGCCGGAGGCGACGTGCGCGATGCGGTCATGCGGGTGGCACGCGAACTCGAAACTCTCGGTCATGAGGTGAGCGAAGCCTCGCCTGCCTATGACGAATCCATGTTCCACAAGGCGAATATCGTCTACTGGTGCGGCTTCCTGGCTGCGGGGATTCTCGGCACAACCCAGCTCAACGGACGCCGCCCCTCGCCGGAGACGCTCGAAGCCACCACCCTCGCCTGCTACGAATACGGGTTGGGGCTAACGCTCGTCGATCTCGAAATGGCCGACGCATTCGCAAACATCGTCTGCCGGTCGGTTGCGCCCTTCTTTAACGAGTACGACGTGCTGCTCACACCGACCCTCGGGGAGCGGACTGTGGCGCTGGGGCATCTCGATGCCAACGATCCATCGCTGGATGCGCAGGGCTGGTACGATCGCCTGTTCAATCACGCCTCGTACACTGCCCTCTACAACATGACCGGACAGCCCGCGATTAGCCTGCCACTGACGACGGACTCCGAGGGAATGCCCCTGGGCATGCAGTTCGTCGCACGTTTTGGGGCCGAGGATATTCTTCTACGGCTCGCAGCCCAGCTCGAGCAGGCCCTGCCGTGGACGGGCCGGCGGCCCGGGGTGCATGTTGGCGCGGCATAGTCCCATGGCTGTCGGGACGATCGCGCACCGCTGCTCGTGACGCGGCACGTGATCTTTATCTTTCCCACGCTTCGCCTTGGCCCATCATCCTGGCCCCCGGGATCAACAAGAGCGAAACGCACAGCTTTTTGGCTTGTGGCGGAAAAGAGCTCGGATCGGGCTTGGCCAACCCGCGGATTTTTCATATTTGGCGTGATAGAAGACAGGCAGGCGGTTAACCGAGGCTGGCGCAAAGGCCGGCCTCGAGACGGTCCCGTAGCTCAACTGGATAGAGTAGCGGATTTCTACTCCGCGGGTTGCAGGTTCGAGTCCTGCCGGGATCGCCAATCATTCCCCACACATCCGATGGCCTCACCGCGTTGTGGCTTCGTTTCCCTCTAGGCGATGCTGACAAGGTGCCGGCTGCCTGATATCGAGCGGCTGCTTCGTCTGTCGGGCCTGCGGGAGTCGCGGCGTCGACGTTCCGCCTTACGTCGAGCGAGGCAACGTACAGCTTGCGATCGTAGCCGCGAAAGAGGCCGGAAGCTGCCGGGCAAGCGCCTTGGCTCCTCGATGCTCTCGCTGACAACTTGCTGGTCCTCCGTCGCCTTTTCATTATCGGCGTTGGGGAACCCCGCCACCAGCCACCCGCGGCGGCTCTCGTTTCAGCCGGGCATCATTGTCACACGACCTAAGTTCCTGGAAGGGAACAGCATTTTCTTCGTGCGACGAAACATTGCTGAAACAAAGCAGTGCTTTGTTAAGGCACCGGGGCTGGCTGCATAGTTGACTTACATATTTTTACCCGGCTTTTTTTGACAATAGGGCCGCAGCGGGTTTTCCGCTGCGGCCTCTCTGTTTGCAGTCAAAAACCGCCGGCCTGTTGAGCCGACAGGTCATTTCGTCGATCGGCGTGGCTCTGACGAGGGTAGCTTCACGAGAGCAAGGTCTATCCGCCGCCTTCACGAACGCGTGGGTATTTTCGCTCCGGGCTTTGAACCGGGCACATGAACCCTATCTATCCGCCGGGCGACGTGTGCCCAAGAAGGATCCCGATGCCTCAATCTGAATGGACGAGAATGGCCATCGCGTCTGCGGTGGCAATCGTCGCGATGTCGTACCTAGCGATCGACGCGGGCGTCGTGACTACCAACGTGGTCAAAAAGCCCATCGAGCTGGCGCAGGCATCGATCGTCGGCGCCGCGATGGGCCATCATCATCTTGCCTTCGCCGTTCAGGAGTGGGCGCGTGGCGGCCACGAGAGGCCGGCCGTGGAGCAATGCCTGGCGATCGATTGATCGGACACGCCCTCGCGCGGCTCCCGACGATGTCTATTCACCCTCCCCCTGATGCGTCCGCCACCACCGCGCAATTGCCGCAGCCAGATCGTTCCAAAGCTTCGTCGGAAGATCCGAGACCGCCACCCACTACATCGACACGAAATATGTCGGTGCCGTCGAAGGCGACGTCGTCAAGCTGTCGGTGAATGCCGACCCCGTGCCGAAGACCGAAGCCGCCTGAAAAACACTGAGCCCCTTCGGGGGCTTTTTGTTTGTTCATGGTCCGACTCCCCTTCGTTCGCAAGGCACGAATCGCGATCGCAAATTGAGGGGCCGAGCATTCGTTAATGAACGGTTCGATCGGATCGATCATGCAGTCACGAGGACCGGCCGCAACCGGTAGGCATCGATCGCTGCATTCGACAGAAGCAATCGGCGCCGCTCTCCCCGCAGCATCATGCGGTCGATCCGGTTCAAGATGAAGCGTGCGGATTCCTTGTTCTCGCCCGTGAGCAGGCCGGATTGATCGAGATAGCTCCAGGCGATCTCGAACGATTGTGCGCGTAACTCGGGGTCGGTCATAGCCGCACAACGTTGCCGCGGAACGAATGTTCCTGCCAGGTTGCACAGCCTCGTCCAGCATCCGTGATTTCCGCGGCGGAGTTGATGCGGAACGAACCTGCAATCAGAGCGTTGGATCTGCGAAACCAGTGGTGCCGACCTTGCCAGCCCCGGTCGGCTTTGAAAGGCCCCGTGCTTGTCCCCCGAGCACGGGGCTTTCTCATGTGGGACAGCCTACCAGCTTCGGATGCGCCCAACCGGATCCGCCAAGCCCGATTGCTCCTCGCGGGGACCGCGGGCGAGCTGCTGCCACGCCAAGGCCAGCTGAATCAGTCGTTGCCGATCGGCGCCCTCGGATTCCGCGGCCAGCTTCATTGCGGCCTCAGCTTCGTGCTGTGGATCGTACTGAGTACTCATGAGACCGAGATTAGACGGCCGATCTGGACAAGCGCATGGCAATTTCCCCCGTATGATTGCGGGGTGCCTTCCTCGTCGCCCAAGCCCCATACGCCCAAGCCTCAGACGTCCAAGCCTCATTCGATGCATCTGTGAACTGCGTCACAGCCTGCACCTGGGATCTCCGCTACGCTCCATGGCGGAGGTCAGGTCATGACACACAAAGCAGCGGCCGAGACTGTCCCCCCGACCCAACCACATAGGCCCGACCTGCTCGGCATCGCCTATCTCGGGACCATCGCCATCGTGATGCTGGCCTGGATCAGCGGCCTGGTGTGGGGCACGATCGCATTCTTCACCTGGCTCGTGTCCTGACGCGCGAAGCAATCGGCTTGCTCGCCGCAAGCATAAGCTGCGTCAGCCGATCTCCCGCTAAAGCATGATCCGGCAGCGGTTTTCCGAAAAGACCATGCTTGAACAACAACCCAAAGCGCGATGACAATTCATCCTGATCGCATCGCGCTTTAGAACAGGAACGGCAGTGCTTGAGAGAGTTTGATCCCGCCGCAAACGATCATGGCCCAGAGCGCCACGCTGATCTGGATGGCATCCAGCATGTCCCGACATCCCCCGAATCATCCCTATTTTTTCTTTTGAGATTTGCGTGAGGCGGCAACGAGCGCCAGCGCTTTTTTCAAGCTTCGCCGGCGCGCAAAAAAAGAGGCGGGCTCAGCCCGCCTCCGCGCTCGAATATGGCCCGCAGAACTCAGTAGCAGGCGCGAGGATCGGCCTGCACATACTGCCCGTTCGGATAGCGGTAGTAGCAGGTGCCCTGCGCCCAGTAATAGCCGGGCTGGGATGCCGCGGTGGCGCCGGCAATTGCGCCCGTTGCACCGCCGAGAAC
>NZ_LSIC01000152.1 GCF_001556045.1 Bradyrhizobium sp. CCH5-F6 | reverse complement strand
GATGGTACTCGTCCCCGAGGTCTTGCAGGCCATCGAGCCTTACGAAAACATCGATGTTTTAGCCGCGGGTGGCATAGCAACAGGCCGGCAGATGGCCGCCTGCATGGCGATGGGCGCAGCGGGCGTCTGGTGTGGGTCGGTTTGGCTGACGACCGTCGAGGCCGAGACGACGCCCACGGTCAAGCAGAAGATGCTGAAGGCGACGTCGCGCAACACCGTCCGTTCCCGGAGCCGCACGGGCAAGCCGACGCGACAGTTGCAGTCGGCCTGGTCGGATGCCTGGGGCGCCAAAGATGCGCCGGAGCCCCTGGCGATGCCGCTTCAGGGACTACTCAGTCGGCCGCCTATGGCCAAGGTCGATAAGCTCGCAGAGAGCGGTCACGACGGCGCAAAGAATCTTGCGGCATACTTCGTAGGCCAGGCGGTCGGCCTGATGAATACGGAGCAGTCGGCACGGTCGGTCGTCGCCGATTTCATGAAGGATTATGCGGAAGCTGTAGAACGGCTTTCGGGCACGTTGCATGAGTAGGTCGAAGGACACCACGCCAATCGTGGAAGTCAACCACCCAGACTTGCAGGCGGCGCGGCTTGTTGCGGAGCGGCGCGTTGGGACCGGTATTGCTTACGTACGCGCGGCTCAAGTGAGATCATCTAATGTCACCGACGGTTGATCCGAAGCATCCCGATTTCATCGCCGACCAGCACGCGGCCTACCGGAGGCTCCGCGCGAATGCCCCCGTCTGCTGGAGTCATTCGCTCAGAGGCTGGGTTGTCACCCGGCATGACCTCGTCAGCAACATTCTGCTTGATCAGCGCTTTTCGGTGGAGAAGTTCACGCCTTTTGTGGCGACATGTCCGGACAAATGCGAGAAAAGATCGAGATAGTGACGGGCGTGCTGGAGAATTGGATGGTTTTTCGCGACCCTCCGCAGCACCAGAGGTTGCGCGGAGCGCTCGCGAAGTATTTTTCGCCCAAGGAGATGGAGCGGTTACGACCGCGCGTGATTCAAATCGTCGATGAGTTGATCGACTCTTTTGCTGCAAATGGCCGTCGAGTTGATTGGGGAGTTTGCCGTACCATTGCCGACGAGGGTCATTGGCGGAGTTGTTCGGAGCCGGGGAGCACCGTATCGCCAAATTGAAGCAGTGAGGGGCAGGCAACGGCGGAGCGATTTTCGTCAACCGTGCCGAACAAGGTGCCCCTATTGTGCCCCAACTTTGCTGGGGCACAGCTCCAGGGATTCGATTGCTAAGTCTTTGAACAGAAAGGCCGGATGGTGGACGCACAGGGGATCGAACCTTGGACCTCTCCCGTGTGAAGAGCCGCCGCATCATCGGGACGGCTTCTGGTAACGCTCTTGGAAAGATCAGGCGGCAAGTTTGGTGCGGATCTTGTCGCGTGATTACCGGCGCCATCAGATGAATGAATTCGATCAAAATTGCAGGATGATCCCTTACGCGCGTTTTCCTATCGGCACCACGTTTCCATCGCTCCGCGGCACCAGGGACACGACTGCCGCTCTTGCGAGGTCTTCCAAGGCGGTCGCAATGTATTTCGCGTAGTGCCGCTCGATCATTTTGACTGAGGTGTTGTGCAGTTTGGCGACCTGTTGGATGGGCAAGCCCTTTCGGAGACCGCGCACGATGCTCGAGTGCCGCAAAGCATAGGGAATCACCTCCGGCATACCGGCGCGCTGGCGAATGGCCTTCCAGGGACGTGCAAGTTCGCCTCTTTTCCACGGACCGCGTTCAGACTTCTTCCACGCGATACCGCTCGGCTCCTGTTCATGGATCCATCGCTCGAAAAGAGGTGCATCGCTTGGCCGCCCAGCGATTGCGGGCAAGAGCACCTCAATCACATCGTCGCCCACTGGGACCGGGTCTGAGCCACTATTGCCGCCGCGCCCCTTGTAGGAGCCCGGCACCATCAGACGTCGTGCAGAAACCTGTACGTCACCCACGCGCATTCGCCTCACCTGGGCATACCGCGCGCCGGTCGCGGCCAGACACACGACGATCCGGTATAGATCGCCATCAAATCCTTGCTCCTGATCGACTTCACACGCAGCTTGAAGGATGGCGCCAACCTCTTCATCCGTGAGAATCTGGTTATCTCGAGCAACCGACACATGATCATCATCATCGACCCGCTCGGCTTTGAAGCCGGCCTTCACAATGGCGAGGAACGTCGGATTTAGTTTCTTCCGATCTGCGGAAAGCCGGGGCCACGCGGCATTTAGTGCGGCCTTGAGGTCATTCACGAACCGCTGCTTGGTCGTGACCTTTAAGTCCTTCGGCAAACCCTCACGCCACGTTATCAAGTCGTCTTCTTTCAGGGCATGCAGTTGCACTGATGCGAGAGGAGCAGCTCCCGCAGCTTCCTGATTGCCGCGCTTTTCTTGACCGAGAACGTAGCGCCGCAGCTTGGTACCGGCGTCGGATCGGACGTCGCGACCTGTTCGGCGTCTTTCTCGAGCGTCGCGTTCCTTGATGTAGGATTCAACGGCCGATCGCACGGTAGGAGCCGGGCCCGCCGCCTGCGACGCGGCCTCTGTTCTGGCTCGAGCTACGGCCTCCCGAGCCGTTCTCACGGCCTGTTCGAAGGTCAGAATCCCTTCGGCGCGCTTGTCATTGATGTCGTTTGTGATGCCGACTTGCGCCTGCTTGTAGTTACCGCCTTCGTGGTGATTACGCCAGCGAACAAGCCAAACGCCGCCCCGTTTTCCTTTACGATAGCCCAGATGCGCTTCCGCATCGAGGCGGCGCCAATGTACGCCAAGCTCGAGCCTAGAGCGCGCTTTAGCCGTCGTGATCTGAGCCTCGGTGAGTGTCTTTGACATAGCGTTCGCCGATTTTACGTCGAATATCCGTTGAATATAAACCCATGTACATTGGCGAACAATACTGGACTATGGGCATTCAACCTATTGAAATTATTGAACGTCGGCGGACGGTGGCGAACGGAGAAGGACTCATTATTTGGCCCTCTCAAGGCTGAAACAGGGGTTCGATTCCCCTAGGGAGCGCCAAGATCAAGGACTTAGCTGGAGCCTCGTCTCGCGAGTCCAAATCGAATCCAGAAATCCGACGGCGCTCCCAACGGACGAAGTGGGGCGCTAGACACGATTCGCCCAAGATCACGAGTCGGTACCCACAGGGATTGCCGATTGTAAAAGAGAAGCAAAGCCTAACATGACGCCGCCAAAGGTCGTCGTGCTCGCGGCGCCGGGCCAGTCGGCTTGGGCGCGCAGTTCATCAGATCATGGCTGCGAAGAGGTACGGCGAAGTTATATCTCATGAGAGGAGCCGGCACCGTCCCGGTCCTCATTGAAGAGCGCTTTCAGCAAACGCCAAAGTTCGCGGTGACCAGCGGTTTGACCGCCCTGCGTTAGATAGTCCGCAATATCCATTGTCGCTGCTTGGAATTCGACTGTGCCCCCAGGGCCTGTCTCCAAATGTGCCTCTCGCTCGACATACAAGTTCTTGGTGTCGGTATCGAAGACAAGGAAACAACGATCCTCGTGTGTGATCTCGGGGCCCTTCACCTGGCGATACAGTTCTCTTTTTAGGAAGGCCATTTTCCGCTCCCGACGAGGACCGTGCGATAGCTAAGCTTCTTAGCCCAACAAGGTTCGGACCCTTGTAGCGGCGTCATAGATTTCGATCTTGAGCATCGGGTAAGTCGATTTCAGTTTACGACCCGATGATTCAGCCGCCTCGGCCGTCTCAAACTCCGACTTGAAGTGTCCGTCGACAACGACCACAAATCCTTCCGACGGCGGCCTGTCAGCACGTGGCACCTTCTGCTCAGGATCGTCAATTGAGCGAACTGGCTTTTTCATCGGAGCTCTCATCGTATCGCAGGCGCGTGACAGGGGGCCTCGCTGATACCGAAAAGCCGATCAAGCTGCGAAGACACATTCGATAGCGGCATCGGTGAAGACGAATGACAAAATCCGGAGACCGCGACCAGCTCATCTGGTTCGGGTCTCCGGCTTTCGGCGACGACCGCACAGGGCTAGGCAGCCTTGCCAGGTGCAGCGGCACTGTTTGGTGCGGGGCTCGCGCTCGGGGGAGCGCCGGTCTTGATATCGATCGTCTTGGTGGTCTTCACTGCCTTGGCGGGCTTCCTGATGGCGAGATGCAGCACGCCCTTGTCGAAATGTGCTTCGACGGCTCCGTCTTCCGGTTCGAAAGGTAGAGACATCGATCGATAGAATGAGCCGTAGCTGCGCTCCTCGACGTGCCAGTCCTTTTCATCTGTCGTGCTCTCCGCTTTTTTCTCGCCGGAGATAACCAGCTGGTTGCCGTCCAGGCTGACCTTGATATCTTTCTCGTCCACGCCGGGAAGTTCGGCTGTCACTTCGAAAGCATCCTTGGTTTCCGCCACATTGATTGCCGGCGCCCCCGCCCCAATGCTGGGAGACGGCGAACCCTGATCAAAGGCGCGAAATGCGTTTTCCATTTCACGCCGCATGGCCCTGAACGGGTCGAATGAGGGCTCCAGGCTGGTGGTCCACAATCTCGGAAGGCTCATCTGGCTTCTCCACAGGTTGAAGAAATATAGAATAGAGCCTGCTCCTCGCGCTCGCGGCTACCTTGATTTAGCGCAAAAATCGGCGGGTTATTCCGAAGCGGAAAGGCCGGCAATGATGATGAAGCCCGCAAGCAAGAGAGCGCGTCAACGAAGTTGACACAATGACACTCAACGAGCTTGCATCGGTGCATTGAAAGCGCGCCTATCCGCGCTGGAGGCCGGCGCCCCTCTTCATCATGGCGGCGGCCGTCAACAGTCCGGGGTGTTTGTTGAAGGCGCCTTAACCCCAGAAAACACCACCGTAAATCGCGCGCCCTGACCGTCGGCGCCACCGCCGATCCGTCACCGCGGTTGCTGAACCGCAGCGCCAATCGTGTTTTCGAGCGACTGTCGCTTGAAAGCGCGTTCAGTGGTGCGTACCGCCAGAGCTTGCTACCCAAACGGCGTCAAAGGTGCCCTTAGTACGGGGCGTAGTATTGGCGGCGATACGGGTAGGGACCGCCGTAGTAACCTGGTGCGTAGCCCGGCGCGTAACCCGGACCGTAGTAGCCGGGGCCGTAGGCCCCATAGGCGGCGGCTCCGGCCGCGGCACCAAGAACTCCAAGACCAATGGCCGCCCCGGGAGCAGCCCGATAGATGCGACCGCGGTAGTGGCGTCGATAGCGGACCTCCGTCACTTCGGACGAGGACGTCCCTTCTGTCAGAAGAGGCGAGCTCGGCGAGATCGGAGCTGCCCCTGAAGGAGAGCCGAGCATCGCGGCGCCGAAGAGCGCGGCGGCAATCGCGCATGTCCTAGTCTGCCTGTTCATCGCTGTACCTCTCGAACTTGGAGCATCTCAAGCGGCAAGTGACTTTGCTTCTGGCGAAGCAATAGACCCGCCACTGCACTCGCGCCGCGACTTGATCGATCACTTGGCGCAAGTCTTGTCGGCTTTCAAAGCCGCTTCCGCGGAAGCCTTTGTCGTGTGGGCGGCGCCGACAACCTTCATGTTGCTGCCGGTCGCAGGCTGGCTCTCGACGATCTGACATTTCATGGTCGCGCTATCCTGAGCCAGGTAAAACGATGAGGGCGATTGCCCAACGGTCTTGCCCGTCTCAGCCGCGACTGACGGCGAAGCGAGCGCAAGGACTGCGACCGTCGCCAATAGGGTCCTTTTCATGGAATCCACCAATTCTAGTTCGTCCGGAACTGGACAATGAACGAATAGAAGCGGCGGGCAGGCGTTCCCGCTGTGGCGGATTTGTTTTTTGCGCACCAATTGATGTGGATCAATGCCGATTGCGAATGCCTGTCGGCAGTCCAATACGACCACTAATATCAGACTGCCGAGACTTTAGGTTGCCATACTCACGGGCAGGGATGCCTTAGGCCGTCGTAGCCGAGATAGGTGCCGGAATACGGGTCATAGGACCTGAAGCGTCGCGCGCAATAGCCGACTGCGTCGCCACCAACATAGGGTCCCGGAACGACATAGGCCGGCCCGTAATAGCCGGGAGCGTAGCCGTAATAGCCGTAGGGCTGCGTCGCGCCAACGATTGCCCCGCCGATCAGCGCGCCAGCGATGCCTGCACCAATTCCAATGCCTGCACCGCCATGATAACCACCGCGCCAGCCGCGGCGATATTGCACGGTCTCTACCGATGGCGCCACCGCACCTCGTAGCATCAGCGCGGAGGTTGCCGGCGCCGCCGTGACTGGCGCGACGAACCACGGTGTGGTGGCGACGATGAGCGCAAGAAGCACAGTCTTGGACGTCTTGTTCATGACAGCATCTCCAATTGCATTTTCCGGCAGAGCGGCTGCCTTCAGCGCAGCCGGCCATCTTCGGGAAGGGACGCGTCATAATGATCCGGGAAAGCTTGCGTGAATTGATCCAGCGCAACGTGAGCGAGCATCGATCGGACAGACTTAACTTGCTCTTCGGAGATATTCGCGAAGCAGTGCGCATGAGCGAGCGCTGATCTCTTCCTTTCATCCGCGGTGGCGCATGCATGTGCTGCCACGACAGAACAAGGGGCTTCCATGCTTTCACTCATCATCGGGATCTTGATCATTTGCGTCGTCGGGGCAATTTGTTTCTGGGCCATCGACAAGTTTGTCAATGAATCCCGTTTGGCGGGTCTTCTCAAACTATTGGTGGGGCTGGTCTGCCTGGCCGCGATCCTTCAACGGCTGTTGCCGCTGGCGGGAATCAATTGGCTATAGCCGACCGGCAATTCGCCGCCGATGTGCTGCGTGAAAGGATGCGGCACTCACGCAGCAGATCGAACCGGCGCGCGAAGCGCGTCAAAAAAGCGAAGCTCAACGCCGATACTGCGCGTCCGGTGCAGGCGGCGTTGGCAGGAGCGAGCTCTTCGCATGGCTCCGCGCAGCCGCTCTCTCACGCCATCGTGCCGTCGATCGAGCGGCGGATCACCCGCTGCACCTCCGCATTCGACAGGAACAGGTCGTGGTTGACGATGCCCCAGCCTTCGGCTGACGCATCGACCACGCGGACGCCGAGGCGCGCGATGGCGGCCTTCTCGGCGGCGCCGACCCTGGTCATTCCGCCTGCGAGCTGTCCCGATAGTGCGAGGGCGCGATCGTTCGTCGCGGCGATCACGGTGATCTTGCCGGCGAGCGGCCCGATGCGCTGGACCGCCGACGAGAACACGTCCATGTCGATGTCGGGCGCGGCAAACACGACCCCGCCGATCTTGCTCGTCACGGTGTCGCCGTATCGTGCATAGAGCTGACGCAGGCTTTCGAGCGTCAGCATGGTTCCCATGCTATGCGCAACGATGTGCACGCGGCCGGCGCTCGGGGCCGACACAAGGGAAGAGAGCACGCGCTCGAATTCGTCGCGGGACCACATCGCGCTGTCGCGGTCATAGGCATAGTCGAACAATCCGGCCTTGGAGGGCCAGGAAAACGCCATGGTCCGTCCGCGGAACCTGATTCCATCGGAGAGATGGGCGGCATCGAGCACCGCGGTCTCGAACGTCTGCTTGAAGCCGTGCACATAGATCAGCACGTCTCCGCCGCCGGCCTGCGCAGCGAGATCGCCGGCCTCGGCCGTCACCGGCTCGATCCGGTCGAGACGCCAATTCCCGAGTCCGACGGAGGCGAGGGAAAGACGGCTCTCGTCCGGGGCGACCAGCCTGGCCTGCGCGACCGTCATGCTCGTCGCGCGCTCCGGCCCGAACCAGGGTTTGGTGCGGCCGCCGTTCACGGGCTTGCGCGTGGTGATGACGAGCAATGTTGGGTCAGCGGAGAGCGAGGACGCGTCGAAGCGTGCGCCGGTCGCACCCAGGCCGGCGCATCCGCCGAGTGCGAGGGCACTCCCGGCCGACGCAAGTCCGCCGAGGAAAGCGCGGCGAGATACGGCATGACGGGAGTCGCGTAGCGGGAGACGTCGGTCGATCACATGGAACCTTTGGGAACTTTGCCCACCATAACGCCGCCCCGCCGCCTCCCTGAATGACAATGGGGGCGAGAAGACGGCGGAGCAGCTTCGCGATCCGTCGCATGATTGCGGCGCCGGCGTTCGCCGTCCGGAACCTGCGGCGACCGGTCGATCGGGCCGCGTCGCTCTCATGCTCATTCGAAGCGGGTTTGCTTCAACGACGCAGACGGCGCCAGCCCATGACGACGCCGCTCACCGAGACGATGGTGCCGAGGATCGACAGCAGCCAAACCACGATGTCCCAGGCCGGGCGATGCATCAGCAGCAACCGGAAATCGAAACTGTGCAGCGCGTTGAACAGCCAACGATATGTGCGACGGCTGCTGTCGACGCGGCCAAGGATGTCGCCCGTCACAGGGCTGATGTGAAACCACGTTTTCGCGTCATCATCAAACACGGCGCGCAGCACCGGCAGCTCGCGGTCGTGATGATGCGCATACCAGTAGGCGTCGTATTCTTCGAGGACCACGCGCTCCGCCACGCGGGCTTGCGGCAGAAGTCTTGTTGCGGCAGTCCAAAGGCTATCCTGCGGGAGTGCCGTGATACGGCCCGAGGCCACATCCAGCGGCCTCTGCGTGCCGTCACGCGATGCGGCGACGATTATCGGGCTGCCATCGAGCCAGACAAAGCGCGCTTCCACCGCGGCGGATTGCGGCGTTGGCAGCTTCGTCGCGATCGTCGGCGCATCGTGGCCGGCATAGCGCTGCAGCACCTCGCCGGTCGTGTTGCGGCCTGCGAAATATTCGCCGGGATTGAGCGAAAGCCAACCGGAGAACGTCCAGGTCAGCACGAAGATGCCCGCGATCAGGCCGGTGACGTGGTGCCACGCCATCCAGCCACGATACGGCGTGATCCTGCCGCTCGCATAGCGCCGCTTCAGTCGCACGCGAAGGATGCCGATCCAGATGCCGGTGACGCCGACGATCAGGCAGATACCGGAGATCCAAAGCACGACGAGCCGCCACAACGGCCCGTCCTTGCGCAACACGGTCGGGTAGATCCAGTGCGGGATCGAGCCGAGCCAGTTCCAGACGCGCTCGGTGCGGTTGGTGTCGAGCACGATCTCGCCGGAACGCGAGGAGACATAGAGCTTGGTGCCGGCGTTGTCGCCGAGCCCGATGAGGTAAAGCGGTCTCAGCTGATCGTAACGGGCCGTCACGCTCCATTGGTCGCGGTCGATGATGTCTTCGAGTTGCGGTGAGTTGCTCGCGGGATGACGTTGCGCGACCGCGAGCGCCTGCCGTTCGGAAACGTCCGTGATGAGGCGGCCATCTGTTGCGGAGACCGCCTGCCGCTTGCCGTCCCAGCCGGCGATCCGATACACCGGCTCTTCGGCCAGCATGGAAAGCCGGAGATCGCGCGGATAGCGTGTGGCGCCCGCCGCCTTCATCGCGTCGTCGGGCGACAGCGCCACCTTCTCCCATTGAATGTCGGGAAGCGCTGCCAGCCTTTCCTTGTCGGAAAGGCCGGGAAAAGCGACATACATCATCACCACGCCGGAAATGAACCACATGGCGAAAAACAGGCAGGTGACGATGCCGATCCACCGGTGGCCGATGTACAGCCACCGCCGGAGCGTGCGTTTCAGGGCGCGTGCCACGCTCAGAACTTCACGTTGACAGCCAGTTGCGCCGTGCGGGGCATGCCGAGCAGCCACTGGGTCGTGCCGCCGGAGGTCGTGTACACCTCGTCGAAGAGATTGTAGATGCGGAACGACACGGTGGTGTTGAGATCAGGCTTCCACTGAACACCTGCATTGACGACGTTGTAGGCCGGGCGTGTCACCGTGTTGGCATTGTCCGCATAGGTCTTGCCGACGATCTGCACGCCCGCGTTGGCCGACCAGTTCGGTGCAAAGGCCCACGTCGCCCAGATGTTGGAGACGGTCTGCGGGACATTGACGGGCACGTTGCCGGCATAGTTCACGGCTACGCCGCCAACCGACTGCACGAAGTCGTCATACTTCGCGCGCAGCAAGGCGGTGTTGGCATCGATTCGCCAGCCATAATCGAGCAGGAATCCGACCGATGCTTCGACACCGCGCGATGATTGCTGGCCGACCTGGACGGTCAGCGAAGGAATGTTCGGATCGCGTGCGAGCAGGTTGTTCTTCACGATCTCGTAGCCGGCCAAGGTCCATTCGCCGCGGCCGCCCCAGAACGATTGCTTGACACCAATCTCGATCTGTTTGCCGGTGGCGAGCTCGAATTGCTTGTTTGCGGAGGACAGTGAGATCAGCCCTCCGACCGGATCGACCGCGGTGGCATACTGGGCGTAGAAGGCGAGATCCCTGACCGGTGTATAGACCGCCCCGGCGCGCCAGGTTGTCGAGGAGAACGATTTTTCGAAACTGTTGGCGGGCGTGACATAGTCGGTGCGCGTGATCGTCGGTTCGTCCTGGCGGATGCCGGCAATCAAGGACAGCTGCTCGGTGACTGACAGCCTGTTTTCGGCAAACAGCGCGTACTGGTTGGTCACGCTGCCGTAGCCGGGAATGGTGGGGTTCGGGCTGTTGAACACGCCAGGAACGAAGCTGTACGGGTTGACGGACGACGAGCCGCCATAGGGTGAATTGTTGGTGTGGGTGAAATTGATGCTGTTGACGTCGAACCCTGCCAGGAACTCGTTGGCCATACCAAGGACATGCCCGCGGAATTTCGCGTCCATGCGGTTGCCGACCTGCTGCTGATCGTGAAAGATCTCGATATAGCTGGTTCGGTTGATGAGACCGGTGGCAGGATTGTAGGCGTAGCTTTCGACGTCCTTCCAGTGCCGCTTGGAGTTCAAGTAGTAGAGAGTGTTCTGGACCGAGATTCCATCGGTGATCTGCCACGCGGTCTTCACCTGGTTCCAGCTGTCCTGGTAGCGGATGTGGCTGTCGCTGACGTTGTAGTTCTTGAAGCGTAGCGATTCATCGAGCCTGCCGTTGATCAGCGGCGTGCCGAAGTAGCGCGACGGGTTGCGGTCACCGTAATCTGTAGACAGCGTCCAGACGACGTCCTCGTTCTGCCTGACCTGAACCACGGCATGAAGTGCGACATTGGAGGTATTGTCACGATCGACCCATCCATCCGACATGTTGCCTGTGGCGGTGATGCGATAGGCGACGTCCTTGCTCACCGGACCGCCGCTGTCCACTGCGATTCGACGCGTCATGTTGCTGTCCAGCGACATCTCGGCCTGGTTGCGAGGGATCCACGACGGCAGTTTCGAAACGACGTTGATGGCGCCGCCGACCGCACCCGCGCCGTACATCACCGACGCAGGGCCGCGCAGCACCTCGATGCGCTCGGTCGACCACGTGTCGAACGGAAAGGTCACCGTCCCGGCGCCGATGTAGAGCTGGGTGCCGTCGTACAGCGTCATGACGGATCCAAGGCCCGTGAAGCCGCGGGTATTGAACGAGACGCCGCCATTGCCCGGTGCCGGGCTCGCCGTGAAGCCGGTGGCGTTTTGCGTCACCGCGTCGAGGATGTTCTGCTGGCCGCGTTCAGAAATGGTTTCAGAAGAAATCACCTCCACGCTGGCCGGCGTCTGCAGTCGCGTCAAGCCCAGGCGGCTACCGGCCGTGCTGGCGCCGGTGAGGTTGAGCGTCGGTGCGGCGAATACGGGACCCGTCGGGTTGGCAGTCGGAGCACGCGTGTCGACAGCTGCGTTTCGCTGCTGGCGTGAGCGCGCGAGGCGCGTGGCATCGCTGCGTCGGGTGCTGCGGGCATTCGGTGGCCTCGCTGGCGGCTGCACCACCACGGGATCGAGCGTCTGGGCCGGGCTTTCGGACTGTGCCCAGCCATCCGTCGACAACACGAGGCAGGAGAATGCAACTGAACGGAGCAACGCGCGGCGATGCCATGGCGCGAAGATGGGAGGGGAGGTCATCAAATAGACTCGCGATAACGTGGCACGTCACCGCGAACGCAGCTTGGCCGCTGTCTCAAGAGCAAGACAGCTCAACACTCACCAGGACACCCCGCCCAATGTGCTCGCGTGTGACCACGACTGACGGCAGGTCTCCTGGCTCGCGGGTCGTTGCCTGTTCGCCGCCTTCCCAGGCTCGCAAGCCCAGTGGCGTTTGGCGAAGGCTCACCGCTTACAGTTGCGGGGGCAGCCACGGCGTTGGGGGACCCCCCGCACCGTATTCCCTATTGATCTCCCGGAGGAGAACCGTCGCAGTCACCCTAGTTTTATTTGCAAAGGACTGTCAACTGGCCGTCTCGCGATGCAGATGAGCGCGTTGCACCGTGACCGGCTGACGTGCGGATCGCTCGGCGTTCGCTGGCAGAACGCCTCAATCGACTGTCAACCCCTCCTCGCGAAAATATTCCACTTTACCGAAATTCGGATTTGTCGTATTTGTCGGCTCGTCCTGGCCCACAAAAGGGGCGGTCGTACGTCGTCACGAACGCGGGCCGGGTTTGCGATGGACGCGGGCGGCGCCAAGGCGGGGCCTGTGCGTGCAGGGCGAGATGAACCTCGTGAGCATGGCACTCCCTGCAAAGACGGACGGCGCTCATGTCCGGCGGAGCCAATTGGCGAAGCCGGACGGCCTGCGTACGGCGAAACCGTGTGGTCCTGGCCGTCGTTGCTACGGTCAAGCCTCGGCGAAGGCGTCAGCGCGTCAACCGGCGCGGGTAGCGTGCATTTCGCGGAGGTGAGGGAGGCCAGAAGGAACTCGGCTCCCGGGAGAGCGCGGCATAGGCCGTCAAACCATTGCGCAGGGAAGGCCTGGTCTCGGCTGCCCTGTGTCTCCCCTGTGCATTGCGCGTGCAGCATTTTCGCATGGGGGTTTTATGGGTGCCAGCCGGCGCCCGGTCTTCCCTGCGCCCTTTCCTTTCGGAGAGGGTGAGGAGAATGGCACGACTCGGGCAAAACCTGCCGCGAGAACGCAGACGCGTGCGGTTGTGAGCATGCTTTTCTGCAGGACCACCTTCCGGGCGGCATGAGCGCTGCGAAACACAATCTCAATGCAAACCGTGTAGCACCGGCCTATCCACTTTCAACGGGTCCCTGCATGACATCGCTCTGGCGCTTTTCCCTCCTCGTTCTGCTTCACGTCATCACCATCTGGCCGGCGGGGGCACAGGATGGTGAGCCCGTCAGATTGTCTGCTGCGATACAATATCAGTTCATTGCACGCTGGGATGTCGATCGGCTGAACAGGATTATGCAGGTCGATACGCCCGCCTTCGCCGGTATTACCGTAACCTACAGTCCGGCGCGCAATCCCGTCCGGCTCTATCGCGTGACCTATTCGTCGGTGGTGCCCGAGCGCGGCAACAGGCCGACGGTCGCGTCCGGCCTGATCGCGATCCCCGAAGCACAGGCCACGTCGTTTCCGCTGGTGTCCTACGAGCACGGCACGGTCTACGGCAAGCAGCAGGTGCCCTCGTTCCCCGACCAATCGCCCGAAACCCAGCTGATGATCGCGCAGTTCGCGGGGCAGGGATATGTCGTCATCGGAGCCGACTATTTCGGGATGGGCACGTCGGCGGAGACGGAAGGCTACATGGTCAAGGCAAGCCACCAGCAGGCGACCTATGACATGCTCGTGGCGAGTCGCGCCGTGCTCGATCATCTCAAGCTCACCACGACCAAGCTGTTTCTCGCCGGCTGGTCGCAGGGCGGCTTCGTCACCATGGCGATGCTGGAGAAGCTCGAGCAGGCCGGCGTCAAGGTCGACGCCGCCGCGACCGCCAGCGCGCCGGTCGACATATTCGTGGCGCTGAACGGCTTTCTCAATTTTCCCCGCAAGAACGACGCCAGCTGGGTGAACTCGCTGTTCATCCTGTCGGCGTTCTCGTTCGAGAACTACTATGGCGTGCCCGGGCTCGCCCGCTCGCTGATCGCGGATGCCTATTATGACGTGGCTCGCAAGGCCTATTTGCGTGAACCCTACGACGCTGCCGCCGTGCCGACCGACCTGCACAAGCTGCTCCGCCCCGACTATTTCGATCCGCAGTTTTTCGCGGCTTCGGCCTACGGCCGGCTCGTCGCGCAGACGCAGGCCTATCGCTGGATCATCAAGAGCCCGGTGCGCAATTATTACGGCGAGACCGACGAGGCCATCAGTGTCGGCCTCGGCCGGCTCGCCATGACCTATCAGCAGGCGATCGGCAACGGCAATCCGGCGGTCGAAGCCGTCTCCACCGGCCCGACCACCCATCGCGGCACCTTTGCGACGGCGGTGCCGAAGTGGAAGGCGTGGTTCGACGGGCTTTGATGCGGCCGCCATGGCCGGGACGATCCCGGCCAGACGCTGTGTATCCATCGCGCATATCCGAAGGGCATGCATCGCTCTGCATGCCGCCTTGGCATCGCCGGAGGTGGTCGCTGCCGTGAAAATCTGTCTTGATGCGGCCGGGATGAGGCCGGCAGATGCGACGGCCTTGATGGTGGAGTGACGACATGGGCGGCTTGGTGATTTCGGGCGGGCGGGTGGTGGATCCCGCGAGCGGCATGGACGCGGTGGGGGATATTGCCGTGATCGACGGCAAGATCGCCGCCGTCGGCACCGGCCTCGGCGGCGCGGAGCGCGTGATCGACGCGGCCGGCCTCGTGGTCGCGCCCGGCTTCATCGATCTGCATGCGCATGGCCAGTCGGTCCCCGCCGATCGCATGCAGGCCTTCGACGGCGTCACGACGACGCTGGACCTCGAGGCCGGCGTGCTGCCGGTCGCATCCTGGTACGAGCGGCAGGCTCGGCAAGGCCGCGTGCTGAACTACGGCGCCGCCACCAACTGGGCCTTTGCCCGCATCGGCGCGATGACGGGCTCCAATGCGGAGAGCTCGCTGGAGGCGTTCGGCAACGCCATGCGCGACCGCCGCTGGATCGACAATGTCGCGAGCGAAGCCGAGGTCGCCGGCATCCTCGAGCGCCTCGCGCGCGGCCTGAACGAGGGCGGCATCGGCATCGGCATCCTCAACGCCTATGCGCCGGGCGCCGGCGTGCAGGAGCTGACCGCGGTGTGCCAGCTGGCTGCGGCCAAGGACGTGCCGACCTTCACCCACGTCGCCTTCATGTCGCGCATCGACCCCGAGAGCGCGGCGGAAGCCTATATCCGCCTGATCGGCTATGCCGGTGCCACCGGCGCGCACATGCACATCTGCCATTTCAACTCGTCGAGCAAGACCGACGTCGAGCGCTGCCGCGTGCTGATTGCAAAAGCGCAGGCGCAGGGTCTGCCGATCACGGTCGAGGCCTATCCTTACGGCACCGGCTCGACCGTGCTGGCCGCCGCCTTCTTCAGCGATCCCGAGTTCGTCGAGCGCAACGGCACCGGCTACGATTCCGTGCAGCGCGTCACCGACGGCTACCGCTTCCACGATCGCGAGGAGCTGCTCAAGGCGCAGGCCGAGGAGCCGTCATCGCTGGTGCTCTGGCACATCCTCGACACCGAGAACAATGCGCATCACCGCGACCTGCTCGACATGTCGGTGCTGTATCCCGGCGGCGCGATCGCTTCCGACGCGATGCCTTGGACGCTCTCCGACGGCAGCACCTATACCGGCGATGCCTGGCCGCTGCCGGATGACGCCACCTCGCATCCGCGCTCTGCCGGCTGCTTCACGAAATTCATCCGCGAATGGGTGCGCGAGCGCAAGACCGTGTCGCTGCTGGAAGGCGTGCGCAAATGCGCGCTGATCCCGGCGGAGATCCTGTCGCAGAGCACGCCCGCGATGCGCGCCAAGGGCCGGCTCGCGAAAGACGCGGATGCCGACATCGTCGTGTTCGACTACGAGAAGCTCTCGGACCGCGCGACCTTCACCGCGATGAACCGTCCCTCGGAGGGCGTGCGGCATCTCGTGGTCAGCGGCCAGCCGCTGATCTCCGACGGCGTGCTGGACGCGGCGGCGCGGCCGGGCAAGGCCGTGCGCCGTCCCGTCGTCGAGGGCTGAACGCATGCCGGTCCCCATTCTCCTGGTGACGGGCTTTTTGGGGGCGGGCAAGACCACGGTCGTGAACCATCTGCTGGCCCATGCGGAGGGGCGGCGGATCGCCGCCGTGGTCAACGATTTCGGTGCGATCAACATCGATGCGGAGCTGATCGCGGGCGCCAGCGACGGCGTGGTCAGCCTTGCCAATGGCTGCATCTGCTGTTCGCTCGAGGGCGATCTGCTGCGCACGCTCTCGACGCTGCTGCGGCGCGATCCCAGGCCCGACTACATCGTCATCGAGACCAGCGGCGTCGCCGATCCCGCCGACATCGTCCGTAATCTGATGGACCCGGTGATCCTGCGCGAGGCGTCGCTGGAGACGGTGCTCTGCGTGATGGACGCGACGGCACCGCCTGCCGCCCTCGACGACGCGCTCCAGCGTTCGCAGCTGCGCGTCGCCGATATCGTGGCGCTCAGCAAGCTGGATCTGGCGGACGCGGGCGCGGGGGCGCGCATGCGCGCGGCCATCCGCGCGCTGCGTGTTCCCGCCGTCGTGGTCGATGCACAGCATGGTGAAATTCCTGCCGCGCTGCTGTTTCCCGCGAACGTCGATCGTGCACCCAAGCCGCGCGAACCGGGCCCGCGGCGACCGGCAGAGGAACGCTTCGAGACGCTGAGCTGGACCTCGGACAAGCCGGTCTCGCTGCCCCGCTTGCAGCAGGCCATCAACCGACTGGCGCCGAAGCTCGCGCGCGCAAAAGGACTGTTCGAGACGGTCGAGCAGCCCGGTCGCATGATGGTCTTCCAGTTCGCCGCCGGCCGCGCGACGCTGGCCCCCGGCGATGCGCCGGCACCAGGCGTGCCGCGGACGCGGATCGTCTTCATCGCCGAGCTTGGGGTGCTTTCGAAGGCGGAGATCGACGGCATCATGGAGGCGTGCGTTGCAGCGGTTTGAAGCCCGCATAGCGTCTCAATCCGCTACGGGCAATCCATCCCCGTGGACATACCATTCCGCGCGATACCGTGTCCCGCGTCCTTGGGTGCATCGAGCGTGCCCGGCAAGAGGGGCTCGACAGACTTCAGCAGAACGCAAGCGCGTTGACGGCCCGCGTTGCCGCATCCTCCTTGCCGGCACCGACGAATTGGCAAACGATGGACTCGAGCTCGCCCGGCTGCCTGCGGCGTGCGACTGCCAGCAGGCGCATCAATTCTGCCTCGTCCTTCGACAGGCGCCGGCAGGATGGCGGCATGAAGCACAGCTCGCACGGCCGGCCGCTGCGCAGGACTCTGACGAGTGCGGCAGCCCGTGCGACCAGCAGCGGGCTGTCGGCAACGCCGGGCGCCTCGTCCGCGAAGCGATACGCCGCTTCCCAGCAATCGGAAGCGCCGGTGGCGTAGGCCGCTCCGATGAACCGGCACAGCGACAGTGCGACGCGGCAGAACTCATCGTAGCTTTCGACGCAAGGTCGCGCCGCAAGCGCGGCTTTGAGCGGACAAAGTTGCGACTGGCCGGCGTCCACGACCGCCGTGCGATCGCGTGCATCCTGCATCATGAGACGTCCTCGTCAGTGCAGCGTGGGGCTTCCGACCAGCCAGCTCTTCATCGCCATGATCCGATCATGGTCGTGAGACCGCACGTGCCGGTCGGGCAGGATGAGACCGGCCACGCGGAAGATCGTTGCAAGCCCCTGGACCGGTGCGAGCGCCCAATCGGCGCCGACCGGCGGCAGCCAGTGCTCGAACTGTTCGCGGGCGATGTCGACGCGATCCTGCTGTGCTGCGGCGATGGCGCGCAGAAGTCCGCGTTCGCTGTCCGACATGCGTGGACACGTCGGGCAGTGCACTTCGATCGCCGTGTGGGCCGTGCAGGCGAAGATCTCGATGATGGACTCCAGCGAGGGCACGGCGTCGCCAACGCGGAAATGGTCGTACACCTCCTTGATGTCGGCCGCGGTCGGAACGGCGCCTCCGCGTCGTGCCTTCGCCCTAAACCCCCAGATGAAGAGCCGCTCCGCTGCGCTCAGCGCAGGAAGGTCGAGCGGCCTGGTATGTGTCGATTGATGCATTGAACCTCTGGCCTTTGGCTGCGCCTCGCGTCAGAGCTGGCGCGGATGATCTGCGCCGATCGTTCCGTCAGAGACCCTTCCAAGTCAACGCTTGGAGAGGCGATGTCGAGGTGTTCTAGATTGGAAGAGATCGTATCTCGGACGGAGCATGCATGCAGCTCTCGCGCGGAATTGCGCCGGCAAAACATATCCGGCGCCACCGAACCGCGGAGAGGGCCAAGCCGCCGGCTTCGTGCTGCAATCGAGCGACCGGCTGACGAAGCTGCAATCGCTGCAGGACAAGGTCAGCACGTTCGTTGCGGGCGTGCGGTCGGCTTAGCGCGCGACTTTACGAAAATGCGCCGCGATGTCGGCGCGCGTCGCGACCCAGACCCGGCCCTCCAGCCGTGCCAGCTCGGCGAGGATGGCCTTCACTGCGCGGAAGCGCGCGGGCCTGCCGCAAATGCGCAGGTGAAATCCGACCGACAGCATCGCGGAACGGCCGCCCTCTGCCTCCTCGACCAGCGTCGCCAGAGCGGCGTTCACATAATTCGAAAAATCCTCCGGCTGTACGAAGCCGTTCGGATGGAAAAACTTCATGTCGTTGGTGTCGAAGCCATAGGGCAGGACCAGCATCGATCCTCGCGGCGACCGGCTCCAATAGGGCAAATCGTCGTCGAGTGCGTTGGAATCGTAGGCGAAGCCGAGCCCGATCAGGATATCGCGCGTCCACGGGCTCTGACTGCCGCGCGACATGAAGCCGACCGGAGCCACCCCGGTCGCGCGGGCGATGACGTCGCGCGTCTTCTCGATGTCACGACGCTCCGTCTCGGCATCTCCATAGAGCGCGTGCGGCAGCCAGCGCCAGCCGTGAACCGCCGGTTCGTGGCCGGCTTCGACCACGGCGCGGGCAAGGTCCGGCACGCGCTCGACGGCACGTCCGCACATCATGAAGGTGGAACGAATCTTCGCGGCGGCGAAGGTGTCGAGGAACCGCCACAGGCCGGCGCGCAGGCCGTAGTCGAACACCTGCTCCTGGACGAGATCGCGCACGCCCGGCGGCGATGTCGATGCGACCTCGCCATACTGCTCGGTCGCGGCGTCGCCCTGCTCGACCGCGAGTTCGGCGCCCTCCTCGAAATTCACCACCAGCGAGACCGCGACTCGGGCTCCGTTGGGCCAGACGATGTCGGGGCGTGACCGGCCATATCCGCGAAGATCGCGTTCGATCGACATGGTCAGCGGCTCCCGATCTGGCGGCTGACGCCTCCGAAGATCTCGGCGCAGACGAGGCCGGCCAGGGTCAGTAGCACGATCACGCCGGAGACGGCGGCGACGCGCACGTCGAGGCTGCCTTCGAGGATCGCCCAGAGCTTGATCGGCAGGACCTCGGTGCGCGCATCGGCGAGGAACAGCGAAACCGGAACATTGTCGAAGGAGGTGAGGAACGCGACGAAGCAGCTCGCGACGATGCCGCGGCTGATCAGCGGCAGCGTCACGCGCCGGAAGGTGTACCAGCGGCTGGCACCCAGGCTCAGCGAGCAGGTGATCAGCACCGGATTGAGCTGCTGCACCGAGGCGCCGACCATCCGGATGACGAAGGGCACGCAGATGATGGTATGGCCGAGCACCAGGGTCGCCGCCGACAGGCGGATGCCGAGCAGGTTGAACACGAGCAGCAGCGACAGGCCGAACGCCATCGCAGGCAGCACCATCGGCGACATGAACATCGCGTCGAGGACACGTGCGGACTTCGATTTGCTGCGCGCCAGACCGAGCGCCGCCGCGCTGCCAAGCACCGCGGAGAGAATCGTCGCCATTGCCGCGACCTTGAGGCTCGTCAGCGCGGGTTCGACGATCTCCTGCGATTGCAGCAGCTCGACATACCAGCGCAGCGACCAGCTCGGGGGCGGGAACTTCAGCGTGATGCCGCCTGTGAAGGAGATGGTCAGCACGACCAGCGTCGGCGCGAGCAGCAGCAGCATGCCGAAGCCGGTCATCGTCCCGACGATGCCGGAGTAGACGCGATCGACCAAGCTATGGTGCATCGACGCCTCGCACGTAGCGGCGTGACGACGCGCCGATGGCAAAGACCATACCGGTCACCGCCAGCGTAAAGATCAGCGACAGCGCAGCCGAGAACGGCCAGTCCTGCACGCCGACGGCCTGCTGGTAGATGTAGGACGGCATCAGGATGATGCGTCCGCCACCGACCAGTGTCTGGGTGATGAAGGCGGTTGCGGCGGCGGCGAAGACGAGCAGCCAGCCAGCGATCGCCCCCGGCAGCGTCAACGGCAGGATGACGGTAACGAAGATGCGTGCGCGGCTTGCGCCGAGCCCTTCCGCGGCCCGGGTCAGATTGCGATCCAGCCGCAGCAGGCTGTTGATGACTGGCAGCGCCATCAGGGGAAGCTGTATCTGGGTCAACGCCAGAACCATGCCCTCCCAGGTGTAGAGCATCCGGGCTGGTGCCTGCCAGAGGCCGAGCGAGAGCATCGCCGAATTCACGATGCCATCGCGGCCGAGGATCACGATCCAAGCGAAGGTACGCACTACGGTGCTGGTCAGCAGCGGCAGCATGATCAGGAAAGTGATGAGTGTTCGCATGAACTGGCCGCTCGCGAGATAGACCAGCGCGAGTGGATAAGCGAGAAGCAACGTCGCCAGTGCAACCTCGGCGCCCAGCCACAGCGTGTCCGCCAACACCCGGATGCTGAAGGAATCCGAAAAGAACCGCACATATTGCGCCAGCGACAGTTCCGCAAATTGTGGTGTGCGGAACAGGCTGATCGCGACGAGCGCGACCAGCGGCAGCACAAAGGCTGCGAGGAACAGCGCCGCCAGCGGGATCACTGGGAGCATTTGTCGGGATTCGGTCGCGCTCGCCGGTGTCATCTAGATCTTCACGTCCTTGCTGAAGCGGGTGATCCATTCGCCGCGCAGCGACTGGAACTTGGTCCAGTCGAGCAGCACATTGTTGGCGATGAGGTCGTCGAGGCTCTTGGCGACGGTGAGATTGGCGCCAGTCAGCGCCACCTTGCCGTTGGTCGGCATCATCATCCAGGGCGCCGCCTCGAGGCCTTTCTGCGCTTCGACCGACATCACCGTGTCGAGATAGTCGAGCACCGCCTTCGGATCCCGATTGTTCTTCACGATCTGCGCGCTGGTGCGGATCACGACCGCGCCGGATTTCGGCTTGGCGAAGGCGATGTCGACGCCCTTGGCGGCGAGCAGCGCCACGTTGTTCCAGAAGTTGAACGCGATATCGATCTCGCCCTGCTGGAACAGCGCAGCCAGCGCGCCGGGCGACGCCGCGATCGCACCGACGTTGGGCAGCAGCTTCTTCATGGCCTCGAAGCCCGGCTCGATATTGGTCTCGGAACCGCCATTGAGCTTCGCGATCTCGACCATGAAGGCGGTGCCGAGGCTCGACCCCAGACCGGTGATGCCGACGCGGCCCTTGTACTCCGGTTTCCAAAGATCCTCCCACGAGGTCGGCGGCGTCGTGATCTTCTTCGGATTGTAGGCTATGCCGATCAATTGCGCGGTGATGACAGGGGCGTAGCCGTCGGGATGGCGGAATACGCTGGGGATGTCGGCATATGACTTCGACTGCTCGACCGGAAATTTCTCCAGCACCCCGCTCGCGATCGCCGGGATCAGCGGTCCCTCGTCGAACAGCACGACGTCGAAGGGGGGCGTGTTGCGCGATGCCTGGATCTTGCCGATCTGGTCGACGCCGAGCAGGGGCGTAAAGGTGACACCGCCCTCGCTGGACTTCTTGAAGGCCGGCCCGACCACCGCGCGGAAGGCTTCGTCGAAACTGCCGGGATAGGTCGTTGCCACGATCGAGGGGGCCGCGCGTGATGATGTCGGCCATCCGAGACTGGCTGCCGCAAGCGCGGCCGAACCTGTGGTGAGCAGCGATCTCCGGGATAGGCTCATGTCAAACACTCCTTTGCTGATGCATGGAAACGTCGTCGACTGGCGTGCTGAAAATGCTGACGCGCGAGACATCGGAGATCGCGAGCCAGACCGTCTCTCCGGCCTGCGCTTTCGCGAGGCCGGCGGCGCGGGCCTGGCTGACCTTCACGGCTTCGCCGCTCGCGGTGACGCCCTCGGTGACGCTGACGGCGCCGAGCGGCACCGTGGCGCGGATCGTGACGGGGATGGCGCCGGGCCGTTCGGCCCCGAACGTGATGTTTTCAGGCCGGACCGAGATCGTCACCGGCGTGCCGCGCCTGCGCTGAGCCGAACGGCCGAGATCGATCTCGGGCCCGGCGTCCAGCTGCACGCGATCGGCGTCGGTGACGGTGCCGCGCAGGAGATTGGTGTGGCCGATGAAGCTCGAGATGAACAGGCTCGCCGGGCGGTCGTAGAGCGCGTCCGGGCTGTCGATCTGCTCGATACGCCCCTTGTTCAGCACGACGATGCGGTCGGCCATCGACAGCGCCTCCTCCTGGTCGTGCGTGACGATGATGGAGGTGACGCCAAAGGTCTTCAGCAGGCTCTTGATCTCGATCTGCATGTCGAGGCGCAGATTCTTGTCGAGCGCCGAGAATGGTTCGTCGAGCAGGACGAGGCCCGGATCGATCGCAAGCGCCCGCGCCAGCGCGACGCGCTGCTGCTGCCCGCCGGAGAGCTCTCCGGGCAGCCTCCGCGCGAACGAGGCCATCTGGGCGAGGCCGAGCATCTGTTCGACCTTCGCCGCCACCACGTCCTTCGCCGTCCTGCGCGCCCGCAGGCCGTAGGCGACGTTTTCGAACACGGTCAGATGCGGAAACAGCGCATAGTTCTGAAACACCATGCCGATGCGGCGGCGATTGGCCGGAATATGCTCGACCCGCGCGCCGTCGAATCGCACCTCGCCCCGGGACGGGCGCAGGAAGCCCGCGATGATCTGGAGCATCGTGGTCTTGCCGCAGCCGGACGGACCGAGGAGGGCGATCAACTCACCGGCGGCAACGGTGAGATCGATGTCCTCCAGCGCAACGGTCGCGCCGAAGGCGTGGCCGATGCCCTTCAAATCCAGCGAGAGTCCGCGTACATCGCTCAACGCCAGCTCCATCCTTCGCGTTGTCCTGCGCGAGGGGAGTTAGCAATCGCCGTGCCAGCGCGTTTCCTTTGCTAAGGCCTTGCCAACATTGCAATAGTTTTTAGGCGCCAAATATTGGCGCCAATTTAATGTCTATATTGTAGACATTGTTGCCACGAGTTTGTATAAAAAATAGGCTGCGGCGGCATTCCAGAATCCTGTAGAAGCGACGCATGAAGCGAACCCGTCCCCTCAAGCGCAAGCCGAAACGGCCCGAGTCCAAACCCAGGGAGCCGGAGGCCGTCGATCCTCGCAGCATCGACGACGACCCGGTGGTGCAGGGCATCTTGACCGCGATCAGCCAGAAGCGGCTCAAGCCCGGCGCCAAGCTCGGTGAGGACAAGCTCGCATCAGCCTTCGGCACCACGCGGATTCACATCCGCCAGGCGCTGGCCCATCTCGCCTCGCGCAAGGTGGTGATGCAGATCCCCAATCGAGGCGCCTTCGTGTACCGGCCGAGCTGGGAGGAGGCGCAGGACATCTTTGCAGCGCGACGCGTCATTGAGACGGCGGCCGTCGCTGCGGCGATCGACCGGTTGGACAAATCAGGCAAGGCCGAGCTCAAGGCGCATATGGACCTCGAGGCGCGCCATGATCGCAATGATCGCTGGGCCTCGCTGTCGCTTACGGCGGAATTCCACATCCTGGTCGCCAAGCTCGCCGGCAACCGCGTGCTGTTGGAGATGTCGCGCGAGCTGATGCTGCGGACGTCGCTGGCGATCGCCACGTTCGAGCAGCCGGGCGAGCCGGATTGCTCTCCCGACGCGCACCCCGACATCGGCGCGCTGATTCTCGCGCGCGACAAGGCCGGCGCGATCCATGCCATGCGTCATCACATCGAGGAGATGGAGCAGCGGATACGGCCGAAGGAGCGCAATGATGAGGTCGACGAGCTCACTGCGATCTTCCAGGAGATCGGCGCGCGGGCGCGGGCGGGCGGATAGTTTGGCCCGGCGCATTCTCCTGATCAATCCGAACAGTTCCGGGCCGACTACCGCGATGATGGTCGCCATTGCGAACTCTGCCGCCACTGACGGCTTCGAGGTCGTCGGCGCCACGGCAACGCGTGCGCCGTCGATGATCGTCTCGGCCGAGGCGCTTGAGGCAGCTGCGCCGGAGGTCGAGGAGATTGCGTGGGTCCGCGGCCGCGAATGCGACGGCATCATCGTGGCTGCGTTCGGCGATCCCGGTCTCGCCGGGATCAGGGCGGCGATGAAGCTGCCTGCGGTCGGCATCGGCGAATCGTCGATGCTGGAGGCCGCGGAGAATGGCCGCTGTTTCGGCGTCGCGACCACGACGCCGCTGCTGAAGGCGCAGATCGATGCATTGCCGGATATGTTGGGATTGCGTCGGCGCTACACGGGCACGCGCTTTGCCGACGGTGATCCACACGAGCTGATGCGTGATCCGGCGCGGCTGCGGGCGGCGCTCGCAGATGCAGTCGAGGCCTGCATCGCGCAGGACGGGTCGAACGCGGTCGTCATCGGCGGCGGGCCGCTCGGCGAGGTGGCGCGAGAGCTTCAGCCGCTGTTCACCGTGCCGGTCATTGCGCCGATCCCGTCTGCCGTGAAGCGGATCATTCGTCTGCTCACCGCGTAACGTCGGGTATTTCCGCGCCGCGGCATCGGCCGTGCTGCGGAGAACTGTTTTCCTTGACATGAACTCTGCCGTGCTCGACGTGTAACGAGGTCGCGTGACGGCACGTTGCGTCCCTCGCGATGAAAAAATGCAGCACGGGAAAGACGCCATGAGTGCAGGCCTCAACGAAATGGACTACCTCGCCGCCTTGCGCGGGTTGTGGGACAAGGCCTGGCCGAAGGGCATGCCGCGCTCGCCGAACTATCTGCACGGCGAAGTTCCCCTGACGGAATATCTGCGTGCCTGGGCGAAGCGGAATCCCGAGCGGCCCGCGGTGATCTTCTACGGTCATGTCACCACCTACGCGGAGCTCGACCGGCAGAGCGACCGTTTTGCCGCTTTGTTGCAAGCCAAGGGCGTGCGCAAGGGCGACCGCGTCGCCGTGTTCCTGCCCAACTGCCCCCAGTTCCACATCGTGTTTTTCGGCATCCTGAAGCTCGGCGCGATTCATGTCCCCGTCAGTCCGCTGTCGCGCGCGTTCGAGCTGTCCTACGAGCTGAACGATACCCAAGCCGAAGTGATCGTCGCGCTGGACCAGCTCATGCCGGTCGTCGAGCAGGTAAAGGGCGAGGTTCGGCTGCGCGAGATCATCGTCACCAGCTTTGCCGATGTCGTGCCTGCAACGCCGGCATTTCCGGCGCCGGACTCGATTCGCACCCCGCGCGTCGCGGTCCCGGGCGCGACCGATCTGTTGCCAGCGCTCGCCGCGATGCCGACACCTGTGCCGCTGCCGCCGCCCGGCCTCGATGACGTCGCAGCGCTCAACTACACCGGCGGCACCACCGGCATGCCCAAGGGCTGCGTCCACACCCATCGCGACATGGTCTACACGGCCGCGGCCAATTACGGCATCTCGGTCCTGTCGGACGAGAGCAGCGTGTTCCTGTCGTTCTTTCCGGAATTCTGGATCGCGGGCGAGAATTTCGGTTTGATCTTCCCGCTGTTCTCCGGGGCGACGCTGGTCCTGCTCGCGCGATGGGATGCCGTCGGCGCGATGGCCGCGATCGACAAATACAAGGTCACGATCATCGCGATGCCGGTCGATGGCGCGGTCGAGCTGATGGACCATCCGCGCTGGAGCGAGTTCGACCTGTCGTCCTTGCAGCAGGTGCGCGTGGTCTCCTTCGTCAAGAAGCTCAACGCCGACTATCGCAAGCGCTGGAAGGATCTCACCGGCACGATCCTGATGGAGGCGGCCTGGGGCATGACGGAGACCCACACCTCCAACACCTTCACGGCGGGCTTCCAGGACGACGATTTCGACCTCAACAACCAGCCGATCTTCGTCGGGCTGCCGGTCCCCGGTGCCGAGTTCAAGATCACCGATTTCGAGACCGGTGCGCTGCTGCCCCTTGGTGCCGAAGGCGAGATCCGCGTACGCACGCCGTCGCTGCTCAAGAGCTACTGGAACAAGCCGGAGGCGACCGCGGAGTCTCTGATCGATGGCTGGCTGCGCACCGGCGACATCGGCACCATCGACAAGGACGGTTTCCTGCACTTCCTCGGCCGCCGCAAGGAGATGCTGAAGGTCAAGGGCATGAGCGTCTTCCCGCCGGAGATCGAGGCGCTGCTCGGGCAGCATCCGAAAGTGCTGGGGTCGGGCGTGGTCGGGCGCGACGATCCCGACAAGGGGCAGGTGCCGGTGGCCTATATCCAGCTCAAGCCGGAGGCGGTCGGCACCGTCTCTGCGGAAGCCCTGCGCAGCTGGTGCGCCGAGCGCATGGCCGTCTACAAGGTCCCGGAGATCCGCATCATCGAAGCCCTCCCGCTGACGGCCACGGGCAAAGTGAAGAAGCAGGACCTCGATCCCAACCGTTCCGCTGCAGTCTGAGTGAGAGACCGATGTCGTTCAAGAAGCTCCTGATCGCCAATCGCGGCGAGATCGCCATTCGCATCGCGCGTGCGGCAGCCGATGCCGGCATCGCGACGGTCGCGATGCATCCCGCGGACGATGCGCTGTCGCTGCATTTGCGCGTTGCGGACGAGGCGGTCGAAATCCCCGGCCGCGGCGCGCGGGCCTATCTCGACATCGACGCGGTGGTGAAGGCGGCGAAGAGCACTGGCTGTGATGCCGTGCATCCCGGCTACGGCTTTCTCAGCGAGAATGCGGCCTTCGCAAAAGCCTGCTTCGACGCAGGGATCACGTTCGTCGGCCCAAAGGCGACGGCGCTCGAACTGTTCGGCGACAAGGTCGCGGCACGCCAACTGGCCAAGCGCTGCGGCGTGCCGATCATTGCCGGGACCAGCGGCCCGTCGAGCCTTGAGGAGATCACGGCGTTCTTCACCTCGCTCGGCAGCAACGCGGCGATCGTGATCAAGGCGATGGCCGGCGGCGGCGGCCGCGGCATGCGCGTGGCGGAGAACGCATCCGATCTCGCGGAAGCCTATGCGCGCTGCCAGTCCGAGGCCAAGGCGGCCTTCGGCTTCGACGGGGTCTATGCCGAGCGGCTGATCCGGCAGGCGCGCCACATCGAGGTGCAGATCATCGGCGATCGCTTTGGTGCGATCTCCCATCTCTGGGAGCGCGAATGCACCATCCAGCGCCGGCACCAGAAGCTGATCGAGGTGGCGCCGAGCCCGTCGCTGAGCGAAGGCTTGCGCGGCCGCATCATCGAGGCGGCGAAGCAGCTCGCGGCGGCGGCCTCTTACGACAATCTCGGCACGTTCGAGTTCCTGGTCGACGGCACGGCCGAGGACAGCTTTGCCTTCATCGAGGCCAATCCGCGGCTCCAGGTCGAGCACACCGTGACCGAAGAGGTGCTCGGGCTCGATCTCGTCCGCGCCCAGCTCGCGGTCGCTGCAGGCAGCACGCTGGCTGCGCTCGGGCTTGCGCAGGGATCGATCCCGAAGCCGCGCGGCCATGCCATGCAGCTTCGCGTCAACATGGAGACGCTGGACGAGACTGGCGCGACCCATCCGACCGGCGGCGTGCTCGCCGTGTTCGAGCCGCCCTCGGGTCCAGGCGTCCGCGTCGACAGCTTCGGCTATGCCGGGTACAAGACCAGCGCCGCCTTCGATTCGCTGCTGGCCAAGGTCATCGTGCACACGCCGGGCGAGGCCTGGCATGACGTGGTCGCGAAAGCCTCGCGTGCCCTGCGCGAGTTCAGGATCGACGGCGTCGTCACCAACATCGCCTTTCTCCAGGCGGTGCTCGCGCATCCCGATTTCGGGGCCAACCGGATCGCGACCGATTTCATCGACCGCAACATCGCGAAGCTCGTCGATGCCGCCGACGGCGCGGCCAGGCCGCTCTATTTCGCTGCGACCGAGCGCAGCGGCCACGGTACGGAGTCGCACATCGTGGAGGCCGTGCCGGAAGGCGCGGTGATGGTCGCGGCACCCCTGCAAGGAACCATCGTCACCATCCAGGTGAAGGAAGGCGAGATCGTCCGCCCCGGCCAGCAGCTCGCGGTGATCGAGTCCATGAAGATGGAGCACCTCGTCATGGCCGAGCAGGGCGGCAGGGTGATGAAGCTCGTCGCCGGCGACGGCGTCACGCTGATGCACGGCGAGCCGATCCTCTATCTCGAGCCGCTCGACGTCGCGGCTGACAGCACGGCGGCCGAAGCCGACATCGATCTCGACCACATCCGCCCGGATCTCGCCGAGCTGATCGCCCGCCAGGCGAATACGCTCGACGCGAACCGTCCGGCCTCGGTCGAGCGGCGTCGCAACACCAATCAGCGCACCGCGCGCGAGAACGTCGCGCAACTCGTCGACGACGGCTCGTTCATGGAGTACGGCAGCCTCGCGATCGCGGCACAGCGCCGGCGCCGCAAGCTCGACGATCTCATCAAGAACACGCCGGCCGATGGTCTCGTCATGGGCGTTGCCACCGTCAATGCCGAGAAGTTCGGGCCTGAGGGCGGCCGCTGTATCGTCGTGGCCTATGACTACACCGTGCTCGCGGGCACGCAGGGCCACATGAACCACAAGAAGATCGACCGCATGCTGACCCTCGCGGAAGACTGGCGCGTGCCGCTGGTATTCTATGCGGAAGGCGGCGGCGGCCGGCCCGGCGATACCGACCGGCTCGGCATGACAGGGCTCGACGGTCCGTCCTTCGTGCAGTTCGCAAGGCTCTCGGGTCTCGTGCCTGTGATCGGTGTCGTCTCCGGCTATTGCTTCGCTGGCAATGCCGCGATGCTCGGCTGCTGCGACGTCATCATCGCCACCAAGAACGCCTCGATCGGCATGGGCGGTCCGGCCATGATCGAGGGCGGCGGCCTTGGCGTCTATCACCCGGCCGAGGTCGGCCCGGTCTCGTTCCAGGCGCCGAACGGCGTCATCGACATCCTGGTCGAGGACGAGGAGGAAGCGACATCCGTCGCGCAGAAGTACCTGTCCTATTTCCAGGGTGCGGTTACGGCTTGGGAAGCCGCCGACCAGCGCCTGCTCCGCCGCGCGATCCCCGAGAACCGGCTGCGCGTCTACGACATCCGTAACGTGATCGATCTCGTCGCCGACAAGGATTCCGTGCTGGAGCTGCGCCGCGACTACGGCGTCGGCATGATCACCGCGCTGATCCGCATCGAGGGCAGGCCGTTCGGCCTGATCGCCAACAATCCGCGCCATCTCGGCGGCGCGATCGATGCCGATGCCGGCGACAAGGCCGCGCGATTCCTCCAGCTCTGCGACGCCTTCGACCTGCCGATCGTCTCGCTTTGCGACACGCCCGGATTCATGGTCGGCCCGGAGGCCGAGAAGACCGCGATCGTGCGTCACGTCTCGCGCATGTTCGTCACCGGCGCGAGCCTCACCGTGCCGCTGTTCGGCATCGTGCTGCGCAAGGGCTATGGGCTCGGGGCGCAATCGATGATCGGCGGCGGCTTCCACGCCTCGTTCTTCACCGCGGCCTGGCCGACCGGCGAGTTCGGCGGCATGGGGCTCGAGGGCTATGTCCGCCTCGGCTTCCGCAAGGAGATGGAGGCGATCGCCGATCCCGAGGAGCGCGAGACCTACTACCGCAACAAGGTCGCCGAGCTCTACGCCAACGGCAAGGCGGTCTCGATCGCCTCAGTATTCGAGATCGACAACGTCATCGACCCCGCCGAGACCCGGCGCTGGATCATGGCCGGACTGCGCTCGGTGCCGAAGCTCGAGTCGAGGAAAGGGAAGAAGCGGCCGTGCATCGACACGTGGTGAGGGCGGTGCAGCAAATCGGCTCTGTCTGAGCATCCAGACGTTCCGCTTTCCACACCGTCATGCCCGGGCTTGTCCGAGGCTTGTCCCGGGCATCCACGTTCTTTCGCCGCACGGCAACATGGACGGCCGTGACGAAGCCCGGCCATGACGGCGTTGGGGCATTGCCTCCAACCCGGCTCTCGGTTCCCGATTGACATCCCCGCCTGTGGTGCCAGACTTTGCACAATAATACAGGGTGGAGACGTCCGCGATGGCCAGCCTTTCGGCCTCGAATCATGTCGCCCGTGTCTTGTCCGTCGCCAATCAGGTCACAGACCGCTTGGCCGACGTCGATGCCTCTTCGCGGATTGCCAGTTCCTGGCGGCGTTGCCTCGTCAATCACAAGCTCGATCCCGCCCGGCAGGGCCCGCCGCAGACGCTGACCGAAGCCGAGATCCGGCATGCCGCTGAACCGATGGAGGAGACGATCCGGCTCGCGATGCCCGAGCTCGACGATCTCGCCCGCGTGCTGCGCGACGCCGGTTACTGCGTCAATCTCGCTGATGCGAACGCGACCATGCTGTTCAGCCGTCTGCCGGGCGAAGCCGATGCAAAGATGTTTCTGGACTGGAAGATCTACACCGGCTCGAACTTCGCCGAGACCTTCGAGGGCACCAACGGGCTCGGCACCGCGCTGGCCGAGGAGAAGCCGATCCTGGTGCATCGCGACGAGCATTTTCGCGCGCAATGGCACATGTTCTCGTGCGCCGTGGCGCCGCTGTTCGACCAGGCCGGGCGGCTGGCCGGTGCCATCAACATCACCTCGTGCCGCGAGGATCTGGAACGGGCCGCGCATCAGCTTGCGCTCGCGGTAACGATGGAGGCGACGCGGCGGATGGAGGGCGCGATCTTTCGTGGCCATTTCCGCGACGCGTGGATCGCGACCGTGCCTGGGGACGGCGGCAGCGGTCTCATCGCCTATGACGACGACCGGCGCGTCGTCGGCGCGTGCCGTTCCGCGCGCGCGCTGCTCGGTCTCACCGACGGCATGATCGCCGCCGGCATTGATCTGTCGCGCTACATCAAGTTCGATCATCATGCCGCGCGCGGCACGGACGAACTCGTCGAGCTGCGTCGCGCCGACGGCAGCGCCCTGGGCCAGGGGCGTGTTGCGCCGCCGCTGCGCACGAGGACGCGCCCGCTTGCGCCGCGCCGCGATGCGTCCGTCGATCGCTTCGACGCGCTGCACCGGCTCGCCGGCCGCGATCCCGGACTGATCAAAAGCGTGAACCGGCTCAGGCGCATCGGCGATCACAATCTGCCGGTCCTGCTGCATGGCGAGACCGGCGTCGGCAAGGACGTGTTCGCGCGCGCCATTCACGCCGCCAGCAACCGCGCACGCAACAACTATGTCGCCCTGAACTGCGCGGCCATGCCCGAGAGCCTGATCGACGCTGAGCTGTTCGGCTACGAGGCCGGCGCCTTCACCGGCGCGCGGCGCGAGGGCTCGAAGGGCCTGATCGTGCAGGCGGATGGCGGCACGCTATTCCTCGACGAGATCGGCGACATGCCGATCGCGCTGCAGACTCGGCTGTTGCGTGTGCTGGAGAACCGCGAGGTCTGGCCGCTCGGTGCGCTGAAACCTTTGCCCGTCGATATCCGCCTGATCAGCGCCACCCATCGCGATCTCGGCCGCATGGCGGAGGAGGGTGCCTTCCGCGCCGACCTCTATTTCCGCCTGCGCGGCATCGAAGTGCGGCTGCCGGCGTTGCGCGAGCGGGCCGACCGCGACGACATCATCCGCCAGATCGCGCGCGAGGAGGCGCCGAACTGCCGCCTCTCGAGCGAGGCCTGGGCGCAGCTGGTGGCCTATCCGTATCCCGGCAACATGCGACAGCTCCGCCATGTATTGCGACTTGCGGGTTGTACGGCGGAGGGTGGCGTCATCACGGATGCGGATCTTGATCTGCCGCCGTTCGGCGGGAGGACGGCCGGGCCTGATCTTGCGGCCGCCGAGCGCACGACGATCGTCGAGGCTTTGCGCAGGCACGGCGGCCGGGTGACTGAAGCGGCGCGTGCCCTGAGGCTCAGCCGCGCCACGCTTTATCGAAAGATCAAGCAACTGAAGATCGAGACGACGCAGTAGCGTCCAATTGCATTGTCGAGCCCGGACCTTCTTCCCCTCTCCCCTTGTGGGAGAGGGTGGCTCGCCGCGATAGCGGCGAGACTGGTGAGGGGTCTCCCTCCGCACGTCACTCTGTTGCTTCTGTTCTCGCGGATGGATACCCCTCATCCGGCGCTTCGCGCCACCTTCTCCCGCAAGGGGAGAAGGAAGGAGAGCGCCGCGGCTTTACGAAAAATCGCTCCAGCTCAGATGCCGCGAATCGCGGTCTCCGACCGTAACCGTGCCGCGGATTTCGTGGGGGACGTGGAAACTGCTGCGCAGATAGACGAGTGGCGAAGCCCCGTCGGAATGCGATGCACCGCGCACCTCGCCGACGAAGATCGAATGCGTCTTCGTCTCGAACTCCTGCGCCAGCACGCAGTCGAACGCGGCGACCGCGTCCGTCAGCACCGGCGCGCCGGTCGCGCCGCGCGTCCATTGCCCGAAAGCGAAACGGTCGTCGCCGTTGACGCCCTTCTGGCCGCTGAAGGTCAGCGCGAGCAATGCGTGGTCCTCGTGCAGGAAGTTGATCGCGAAGGCGCCTTCCTCGCGGATGCGCGCATGGGCGCTGGCGTTGCGGTTGACGCAGACGATCAGCGAGGGCGGGTTGTCCGACAGCGAGCAGGCCGACGTGACCGTCAATCCCGTGCGCTTGCCGTGCTCGGCGCCCACAGTGACGAGCGCCACGGCGCCTGCGCATTGGCGCATCGCCTGCTTGAAATCCTTTGCGTCCACGCTCACGCCGAGATCTCCGAAATGAATGCGGGTGCGGCACGATCGCGCCGCACCCGCTGTCGGTCAAGCCGCCTTCTTCGCGGAGCCGAGATGCTTCAGGCGCGGCATCACCTCGTTTTTCAGCAGCGCAAGCGAGCGGTGCCAGGCTTCCGGCTTGTGCTTGTAGTCGAAGCCGAACACGCAGAGCACGCCGAAGCCGCCGACCTCGTCGTAGATCTTCTCGATCTTCTCGGCGACGGTCGCGGGCGAACCGACGATCCAGTTCCGCTTGGCGCAATATTCGACCGTGACGTCGCTATCGGGCACGTCGGGCGCGTGCTTCAGATAGTCCTTGAAGCCGAAATGGCCGAGCAGCGGCAGGAAGTACTCGCCCATCATCCGGCCCATCATGTCGCCGGTCGAGAGCTTCCAGGCCTCCTCGTCGGTGTCGGCGACGAACACCTCGCGCACGAGGCGCCAATCCGCGCGGTTCGGTTTGCGGCCGGTCTTGGCGGCGCCGATCTCGACCGAGTCCCAATGGCTGCCGACGTAGGCCGGATTGAGGTTGAGGCTCATCGGGATGAAGCCGCGCTCGCCCGCGAGCTTCAGCGTGTCCGAGTTCTTCGACAGCCCGGCGACGCCGATCGGCGGATGTGGCGCCTGCAGCGGTTTGATGTGCGGCTTGAGGAAATCGAACATCGTGTCCGGCTTGGAGACCGTCCAGAACTTGCCTTTGTAGGTCCAGGGTGCGGGATCGCTCCACATCTTGAGGATGATCTCGAGCGCCTCGCGCGTCATGTCGCGGTTCTGCCCGCTCATGCCGTCGACGTTGAACATCGCCCAGTCGCTCGGCAGGCCCGATGCCGCGACGCCGAAATTGAGCCGGCCCTCGGAGAGATGGTCGAGCATGGCGACGCGGTTGGCGAGCTCGGCCGGGTGGTGATAGGGCAGCAGGAAGCCGCCCGGCCCGATGCGGATATTCTTGGTCTGCATCAGCGCCTGCGCGATCAGGAGATCCGGCGTGGGATTGGGTTCCCAGGGCGCGGTGTGGTGCTCACCGATCCAGGCTTCCTGATAGCCGAGCTCGTCGAGCCAGCGCAGAACTTGCAGGTCCCAGTCATGTCCCTCCTTCAGGCCGCACTCCGGCGGATGCGAAGGCATCGTGAAATAGCCGATCTCCATGGGTTTCCTCATCTGATGTTGACGCGTCTTGTCGCGCGTTGACGAAGTTGAGCGACGAAGGCTTCAGCAAGCCGTGTGCCAGCCTCGCCACACCTCAACTTGAAGAGAAAGGGCTGGTTTGCGTGCGCAATTGCCGGTATCTCGGCGGAAGCCTGCAAGACATCGTCTCATGTGTCGCGAGACGGCGTCTTGGCCGTGAGACGAGGACGAGACCCGACATGACCGAACCCGCTTACGTCGCGGTGGACTGGGGCACCAGCAGCTTCCGGCTCTGGCTGATCGATCGCGCCGGCCAGGTGCTGACCGAGCGACGCAGCGGCGAGGGCATGCTGGCCGCGACGAAGGCCGGCTTCCCGGCGGTGTTGCGCTCGCATCTTGCAGCCGTCGAAGCACCGGATCATTTGCCGGTGCTCGTCTGCGGCATGGCCGGTGCCCGCACCGGCTGGGTCGAGGCCGGCTATGTCGACACGCCGGCGCCGCTCGCTGCCGTTCTGAAGCAGGCCGTGCGCGTGCCGGGCGAGGTGCGCGACATCCGCATCCTGCCGGGCATCGCGCAGCGCGATGCCAGGGCGCCGGACGTCATGCGCGGCGAGGAGACGCAATTGCTCGGCGGGCTCGGCCTCGATGCGACGGGGGAGACGCTCGTCTGCATGCCCGGCACGCATTCGAAATGGGTTCGCGTGCAGGACGGCACGGTCGAACGCTTTTCCACCTTCATGACCGGCGAGCTCTTCAGTGCGGTCTCGCGCGAGACGATCCTGTCGCTCGCGGTCGCCGGCGCGGACGACGCCGAGGATGTTCCGAGCTTCAAGGCGGCAGTGAAGGCCGCGTACGAGGCGCCGGCCTTCGCTGCCAATCTCCTGTTCGGCGTGCGCTCGCGGCAGCTTCTTTTCGGCAGCACGCCGGCCGCCGCGCGCGAGACGCTTTCGGGTACGTTGATCGGCGTTGAGCTGGCGGCGGGGCTCTCCGGCGCCGTGCCGCAAGCGGGCGTCATGCTGATTGCCTCGGGGCGGCTTGCGATGCTGTACCGAGTGGCTTTCGAGGCGCTGTCGGTGACTGCAAAGCCCGTCGATGCGGATGAAGCTGTCCGCCGCGGCCTGTCGATGGCGGCTGCCGCGATCTGGACGAAGTAGAGGGATTGTCGAGATGAGCGTTCCTTTTCCGCCGATGAAGCGGCCGCTGGTCGCGATCCTGCGCGGCGTCAAGCCCGAGGAAACCGAGGCCATTGTTGGCGTGCTGATCGGGGCCGGCATGACCGCGATCGAAGTCCCCTTGAACTCGCCCGATCCGTTCCGCTCCATCGCGATGGCGGTGAAACAGGCGCCGGCCGGCGTGTTGATCGGCGCCGGCACGGTGCTGACCGCGGCAGATGTCGATCGTCTCAACGACGTCGGTGGCAGGCTCATGGTCTCGCCCAATGTCGACACCGGGGTGCTCGCGCGCGCGCAGCAGCACGGCATGGTGACCATGCCCGGCGTGTTCTCGCCGACCGAGGCGCTGCTCGCCGCGCGCTCGGGTGCGTCGAGCCTGAAATTCTTCCCGGCGAGCGTGCTCGGCGCCTCCGGCATCGCCGCGATCCGCGCCGTGCTGCCGGCCGGCGTGATGATCGCCGCCGTCGGCGGCGTCTCCGACCAGAACTTTGGGGAGTACATCAAGGGCGGCGTGACGGCGTTCGGGCTCGGCTCCAGCCTTTACAAGCCCGGGATGTCGGCAGCGGATGTCGCCACCCGCGCGAAGGTGACAGTCGCGGCCTACGATCGGGCGATTGCGAAAGACTGAGCGGGAATAAACCAGCCGTGAACCTGTCATAGCCTATTGTGCCTCATATTGCCGCGATGCTGATGCATTGCGTAGTGTGACTGGCGCAGCAGGAGACCGACATGACGATCAACAACGTAGCCGATCTGCTCGTGGCAACGCTCGAGCAGGCCGGCGTCAAGCGCATCTATGGCATCGTCGGCGACAGTCTGAACGCGCTGACCGAGGCGCTGCGCCGGCGCGGTACCATCGAATGGATCCATGTCCGCCACGAGGAGGTTGCAGCGTTTGCGGCGTCCGGCGAAGCTGAGATGACCGGGAGCCTCGCAGTCTGCGCCGGCTCCTGCGGTCCCGGCAATCTGCATCTGATCAATGGCCTGTTCGACGCGCATCGCAGCCGCGTTCCCGTGCTGGCCATCGCGGCGCAGATTCCGTCCGGCGAGATCGGCGGCGGCTATTTCCAGGAGACCCATCCGCAGAATTTGTTTCGCGAATGCAGCCATTATTGCGAGCTGGTCTCCGACCCGAGCCAGCTTCCCTACGTGCTGGAGAACGCGATCCGCGCCGCCGTCGGCCTGCGCGGCGTTGCCGTCGTCGCCATGCCCGGCGACGTCGCCTTCCGCAGTCCGCCGAAGCGCGCGCTGTCGACGGCGCGCGGGCTTGCCGTGTCGGCGCCGAAGGTCGTGCCAGAGGCCGATGAGCTGAAGGCGCTGGCGGACCTCCTGAACGGCGCCGAACGTATCACCCTGTTCTGCGGCCGCGGCTGTGCCGGCGCGCACGCGCCGCTGATGCAGCTCGCCGAAGCCTTGAAGAGCCCGATCGTGCATGCGCTCGGCGGCAAGGAGCATGTCGAATACGACAACCCTTACGACGTCGGCATGACCGGATTCATCGGCTTCTCCTCGGGCTATGCCGCCATGCACGCCTGCGACGCGCTGGTGATGCTCGGTACCGATTTTCCCTACAAGCAGTTCTTCCCGACCGACTGCCAGGTCGCGCAGATCGATATCCGTCCCGAGAATCTGGGACGGCGTTGCAAGATCGATCTCGGCCTCGTCGGCGACGTCAAGCTGACCATCGAGGCACTGCTGCCGCTGCTGAAGGCCAAGACGCAGCGCAAGCATCTCGACGATGCCGTCGCGCACTACAAGAAGGCGCGCGAAGGCCTGGATTCGCTCGCCAAGGGCACGCCGGGAACCAAGCCGATCCATCCGCAATATCTCGCCAAGGTCATCAGCGATCATGCGTCCGATGACGCCGTGTTCACCGCCGACGTCGGCACGCCGACGGTGTGGGCCGCGCGCTATCTCGGCATGAACGGCCGCCGCCGGCTGATCGGCTCCTTCGTTCATGGCTCGATGGCCAACGCCATGCCGCAGGCGATCGGCGCCCAGGCCGCGCAGCCCGGCCGCCAGGTGATCTCGCTCTCCGGCGACGGCGGCTTCACCATGCTGATGGGCGACCTCATCACGCTGACGCAAGAGAAGCTGCCGGTGAAGGTGGTCGTGTTCAACAACGGCGTGCTCGGCTTCGTTGCGCTGGAGATGAAGGCGGCCGGCTTCGTCGACACCAATGTCAACCTGGAGAATCCGGACTTTGCCGCGATGGCGCGTGCGATGGGCATATTCGCCAAGCGCGTCGAGGATCCCGGCGAGCTCCCCGGCGCGGTGAAGGAGATGCTGGCGCACGATGGGCCGGCACTGCTCGACGTCGTCACCGCCAAGCAGGAGCTGTCGATGCCGCCGACCATCACGGCCGAGCAAGTCAAGGGTTTCAGCCTCTGGGTCCTGCGCGCGGTGATGAGCGGCCGAGGGGACGAGGTGCTGGACCTTGCGAAGACGAATCTGTTGCCGCGCTGATGTCGACTGAGGCGGTTCGATTCACCTCCCCCAACGGGTGGGGTGAACCGGCTGCGCGGCCTCAGCCCCGCTTCACCGCCGGCAGGGGCAACCGCTCATGGCGGTGCTGCAAGCGCTGCCAGTGCAGCACGATGCCGATCAGCAGCGCCGGCACAAAGCCGAGCGCGATCAGGAAATGCGGCAGCTCCTTCGCCGAGACGAAGGCAATGGCGATGTCCGAGATCAGCCACAGCGCTGCGAACATGACCGCAAAGTCCGTGCGCGGGCAGCGCAGGTAATAGAACACGGCGGTGACGACGATGGCGGGACCG
>NZ_LSIC01000151.1 GCF_001556045.1 Bradyrhizobium sp. CCH5-F6 | reverse complement strand
TGCAAAACTCGCAACAGTCAGCGCGCTAAAGGACACCTTCTCGCGCGTAACCTAAATCGTTGCCGACCTTCTTGAAAGAACCGATGTTAGCCATGTCACTTCTCCTGTTGTGTTTCGAGCCCGCGACCACCGCGGCCTCGATGGCGATGGACAGGCCGAGGACGATCGGCGACGCACCCGGTTGCGGGCCGGAGCGAAGCGGAGGACGACGTCGTAAAGACTTTCTTGCCTCGCGAGGAATGGGCGTAGCCCAGGGGAAGAAAGTCTTGAGCGACGGCGTTGCGGCTCAGACGATCGAGGCGCAGCCGGTCTTCGGCCAGATCAAGCCATCAAAGAGGCCACGTGCGTCCGCGTGCTGAACCACGACCTGGGGAGAAGACTTGGCCAATTTCGGTTCGAATGTGCAAGAAGTCGGAATTTCCAGGCGTAGAGAAAGAAACGACATGCAGGAAACGGCGGAATTGTCAGACGACAAATAGCCGCGACCGAAGGGCCTCACCATCGCAACTATATGGGCCGGGCCGAGATGACGCAGCTCGCTATGGGCTCCGCACGAAGGAACGCTTACGTTCGCTCGAGTTCGACGATCCCTCCTTCAACGCTCCGATCTGCGCGAATCTGATCGAGGAGGCAGGTGGAGAGGGACTATCCGTCGTGCGTAGCGGCAGAAAGACCCGCCGGAGATGCGCTTGGCACGACCCTGCCCGACTCCAATGGACGGGGCTCCGCAAGGACAGCCAACCGTGTCCACGCCGTACCACCGATAAAGACCGCGCCGAGGCACGCGAAGACCTCACGCCATGCCAGCGAGGGCATCCCGAGTTGCGACATCGCGAAGACCACATGATAGCCAGCAATCGCGGCTGGGAAGGCGAAGGCGGCCGCTATGGCTGCACGCAAGATCGGAAACCGCGCGATCGCGAATGCGGTCTGTCCAATCGCGAGCGTCACGCCGCCGGCGACAATGCCGACGAGCGGCGCACCGAGGATGCCGGCGCCGCTATGAAATGCCGCCACCCCGGCGCTGACGGCGACAAAAAACGGCAAAGCGTACACGGCCAGCGTCAAGATCAGCCAGCAGAACAAGCCGATGCCGACGGTGTTGAGGACAAGTCCAAGGGCGATCATGGTGGTGGCTCCGTATGCAAAGGAGTAACGGTCGCGCCTTCCACCACCACCGCGGCGCGATTCTGGATATGCAACCGAAACGAGGCGGAGTTGCGGCGCTTGCAACTCCGCCTTGGTGGTTCGGAAGGTGGCAAGGCGGCGCTCACGCGCCGCCAAATTTCCAAACGGGAATGCCGAGTCGTTTCGCCTTGTCGGCCAGGTTGTCCTGGATTCCCGTGCCCGGGAAATGCATGACGCCGATCGGCACGAGTTCGAGCATGGCGTCGTTGCGCTTGAATGGCGCCGCCTTGGCGTGCTTGGTCCAGTCCGGCTTGAAGGCGATCTGTGGAACCTTCCGGTTGGTCGCCCATTTGGAGGCGATCAGTTCGGCACCCTTTGGTGAGCCGCCATGGATCAGGACCATGTCCGGATGCTTGGCGTGAACCTTGTCGAGACGATCCCAGATCAAGGTGTGGTCGTTGAAGTCGAGGCCGCCAGTGAGTGCGATCTTGGGCCCAGGTGGCAACAAGACCTCGGTCTCTGCGCGGCGCTTGGCTGCGATGAAATCCCGGGAGTCGATCATTGCCGCCGTGAGCGTGCGATGGTTGACAAGCGAACCCGAGCGGGGGCGCCAGGGTGAACCGGTGTGGAGCTCAAAGTGCTCGATGGCCTGATCGCGGAACAGCTCCAGGCAGTTGCGGCGCTCGATCAGTGTGATGCCTTCGGCCGTCAGGCGCTCGAGTTCGACCGATCGTACTTCCGAACCATTCTGCTCGCGCTGGCTCTTGCGTTGAGCCTGTTCGTTGTCATCGAGATGGCGATCAATTCGGTCCGCGGCACGATGGAACAGGTTGACGGTCGACCAGAGCAAATCGCTAAGGTCCGGCTCGAGCCGCGTATCGCTCAAGGTGGCAACCAAGGCGTCGAAGATATCGGCGACTGCGCCGGCGATCATCTTGCCCTCGGGTAGCGGTCTCGGATCTGGCTCATCGTCAAATGGACGGTAGCCGAAGAGCTGCAATTCGCTGAGGACGTGGTCGGTTGCAGAGGCGGCGTGCGGCGGTTCGATGTCGTCATGGTCGGTCATGGAAGAGGTCCTTTGCCGGATCGGCCGCGCCCATCGCGGCCTTCGTGGCGATCACTCAGGCGGCGGGCGGAGCGGGCCAGAACCCGAAAGCGAAGCGGAGGGCCGAAGCGCCAGCGGAGGATGGCAGAGGTGCGGCTATTTTGCTTCGCGATGCAAAGGCCCGCAGGGCCGGCGGAAAATAGCCGCACCGCAGCCATTGGCGGCCCGGGCCGCTTGCCGTCCGATCGCCCTCTAGAAGGCCGAGGTCGCGCGCCTCTTCGGCATTGGCACCGCCTCGACCGAGCTGTCGGCGTCGAAACAAAACGCGCCTATGCGACAGCGGTCGACAAGAGCAGGAAGCGGGAGACGTCCTCTGGTACGAGTTGCATCCGCAAAGCCGTACGGAGAGCATCGAGGCCGAAGATGTAGAGATCCTCGTTGAAATCACCAAGCCGGGGCGACAACGTGATGGCTTCGATGCCGGCGGCTGCTGCGCGCTGCGTCAGGATTGCCCGGACCGCGTCTCCGGCAGCATCGGCGTCGCGGGCGATATAGAGCCGGCGCAAACTCGACGACAGCAGCATGGCCGAGAGGTGATTGGCTGAAAGCGCAGCGGCCATCGGCAACGTCGGAAGCACACAGCGTAGCGATAGCATGGTCTCGATGCCTTCGCCGGCGACAAGCACGTCGTCGTCAGCCACACCGAAACGAACTGCGTTACCGAGCAGGTCGCCCATGGCTCGTCGTGGCGTGTCGACCGGTGCCTTGCCGAGCCGAACGCGATCAAAGCCGTCCGGATCGAGCCAGGTGCGGTGCACGCCGGTGATCCCGCCATCGAGGTCGGTGACGGCAGCGATCATTGCCGGCCAGGTCTCGGTCGGCAAATGCTCGTCAGGCCGGTAGTAGCAGCGCGGATGGAAGCGCAGGCTGCCACCATGGTACACGCGGGCTATTCCGCGACGGTGCAAATAAGTCTCAACGACGGTACCCTCAATCGGACCTGAGATCGCAAACAGCCGTCTTGCGGCCTCTTGTGAGCCAACCGCGGTGATGGGGCGAGCCGGTTTTGAGGCACCTTCCGGTTTAGCCCGGGGTAGCTTGAGAAAGCGTCTTGCCTCCTCGGCGACGGCGCGGAAGTCAGGAAGACCAAGGCTTTCCCTGACGATGTCGAGGAGATCGCCATGCTCGCCGGTTGCGGCATCCGTCCATTTGCCAGCGGGTCCCTTCGGTGAGTCCTGGAGCCGCACGAACATCGAGCGGCCCGGCGTATTGTGCACGTCGCCAACCAGCCAGTACCGCCCCTGGCGCCTGCCGTTGGAGAGATAATAACGGCACACCGCTTCGGCTTCGCGCGCGAGGCAGTGTGCCAGTTCGGAGGCGTCGCGGGCCATCACGCAGCCTCCCGTTCGGCGATGCGCTCGATTGGGTAGTGGTCGAGCACCTTCGCCAGGACTTCGATGCCATCAGTGTCAGTTGGCACGAACATGCGTAGCTTCCAGGTGATGATCTCCCCGAACAGGCCGTACGCGCGCAGCCGGTCGCGCATCGCGTCGTTGAATCCAGAAAGTTCGATGCGATATGCGTCCATGACCCGGACACGGCGGAGCTGGAGGCCTTCGGCGAGCTCAAGGACCGTCCTCCCCTCCATCAGCGCGGCAAAGGCCTTGTCGGTCGCGAGCTTGGGCTCGTCAACGGCAAGGACATTCGCGACCCAGGCTGCCGAGACCTTGCGGCCGATGACGCGTTCGCCAGCATCCGTCTGCAGCCGATAGACCCGCGTCGACTCGTTCGGCAGCCGCTTCCAGATCGGCAGCAACAAGCCCGCCACGATGTGGATCGTGCTTTCGGTGAACTCGGCCACCTCGGCAAGCTCTACCTGCCAGGCCGCGGCGAAGCGTTCGCGATCGGCTTCAACCCAATGGCTTTCCGCCATCATCTTCAGGGGGAGGCTGTGCTGCTCCATTGGCCGGATCAACCGGACGCGTCGTTCGATCTCGCCATCATCGAGCATGAAGCTCGGGGCTGGGACCTGCACGGCGGCTCGTCCGGAGCGCTCATTGATCAGCGGGACAGCACGCTGATCCGACAGGCGGTCGAGGGCATCATCCAGGCTTACAGGATGATTGCGCTGGCGCTGAGTGATCGTGAGGAGCCGGGTCTCGGCGCCCGTCACCGGATGTGTATAGATCGTTCGCCGATCAGTGACGACAAAGCTTTCAGCACGGAGGGTTTCCAGTCCGATGTCGTAGGTACCCGATGCGATCGCGCCTTCGATACGGGCGGTCAGTAGCTGCTCGAAGGCGGTGAACAGAATATTCTGCAGTTGGATAGTGAGCGCCAGCAGCCTGTTCAGGAAGGTCGTGATCGGCGGAAGCTCATCTTTGAGCCCGTTGGCATCCATAAGCTTCAGTCCGGTCGCATCTTCGAATCTCTCAAGCGAGCAGCCCTCGACCTTGCCGCGCGCCAGCAGCATGTAGAGCTGGCGCAATGCATCACGGCCATACTGGCTTTCGAGGTTGTCCTCGGGCCGGAACAGGCCCTGCCCTCCGGTCTGGCGCTGACCCCGGGTGATGGCGCCCAATGTGTCGAGGCGGCGAGCGATCGTGGAGAGGAAGCGCTTCTCCGCCTTCACGTCTGTCGCGACCGGCCGAAATAGCGGCGGCTGCGCCTGATTGGTCCGGTTCGTGCGGCCGAGGCCCTGGATGGCGGCATCCGCCTTCCAGCCGGGTTCGAGCAGGTAATGAACACGCAACCTGCGATTCAGCGCCGACAACTCGGCATGGTAGCTCCTGCCCGTGCCGCCCGCGTCGGAGAACACGAGGATGCGCTTGACGTCGTCCATGAACGCCGTGGTCTCGGCGAGATTCGCCGATGCCGCACGGTTCTCAACGATGAGACGCTGGCCCTTGCGGATCACGCGGCGCGAGCGGCCCGTGACCTCGGCCACCATGTCCGTCCCAAATCGCTGAACGATCTGGTCGAGCGCGCCGGGCACCGGCGACAATGACGCGAGCTTCTCGATGAGGCTGTCGCGGCGTACGACAGCCTCCCGGCTTTCGACCGGCTGGCCGTCCCGATAGACGGGCCGGGAGCAGAGGTTTCCCTCCGAGTCAGTGAAAGGCTCGTAGAGCTGAACCGGGAAGGAATGGGCGAGATAGTCGAGGACATATTCGCGAGGGGTGATGTCAACCTGGACGTCACCCCACTCCTCGGTCGGGATCTCGGCGAGCCGTCGCTCCATGAGGGCCTCGCCCGTCGAGACGATCTGAATGACGGCAGCGTGGCCGGCGTCGAGATCGCGCTCGATCGAGCGGATCAACGATGGCGTCTTCATCGAGGTCAAGAGATGGCCGAAGAAGCGCTGTTTGGCGCTTTCGAAGGCGGACCGGGCCGCGGACTTTGCCTGTCCATTCAGCGTGCCGGTCTCGCCCGTGATGTTAGCGGCCCGCATCGCCGCCTCGAGGTTGTTATGGATGATGCTGAATGCACCGGCATAGGCATCATAGATGCGGACCTGCTCCGCTGTGAGCTGGTGCTCGACCAGTTCGTATTCGACACCCTCATAGGACAGCGAGCGAGCGGCATAGAGTCCAAGCGCCTTGAGGTCGCGCGCCAGCACTTCCATCGCTGCAACCCCGCCCTCCTCGATCGCCTCGACGAACTCGGCCCGGGTCGCGAACGGAAAATCCTCGCCGCCCCATAGGCCGAGACGCTGGGCATAGGCGAGGTTGTGTACCGTGGTGGCGCCAGTCGCGGAGACGTAGACCACCCGCGCATTCGGCAAGGCGTGCTGGAGCCTGAGGCCCGCACGCCCCTGCTGAGAGGCCGCCTGGTCGCCGCGTTCGCCCTTGCCACCAACCGCATTTTGCATGGCGTGGCTCTCGTCGAAGACGATCACTCCGTCAAAATCGGAGCCCAACCATTCGACGATCTGCCTCACGCGCGAAAGTTTCTCGCCGCGCTCGTCGGTCCGCAGCGTGGCGTAGGTGGTAAATAGGATGCCTTCCGTGAGCCGGATTGGCGTGCCCTGCCGGAAACGGGAAAGCGGCGTGACGAGGAGCCGCTCCATCCCAAGCGCCGACCAGTCGCGTTGCGCATCCTCAATGAGCTTGTCGGACTTGCTGATCCAGACCGCGCGGCGGCGACCTTTCAGCCAGTTGTCGAGCAGGATGCCGGCGACCTGCCGGCCCTTCCCCGCGCCAGTGCCATCGCCCAGGAACCAGCCCCGGCGAAAGCGAACGGCATTTTCCGCGTCGTCGCGCGCGGCCGCCACGACGTCAAAAGTCGCATCGACTGTCCAGGCGCTGCGAGAAACGCGGAATGCGCCTCGCCGGCGTAGATGATGCTCTCGAGTTGGGCATCGGATAGGATGCCATCCGATATGACGTTAGCCGGCAGGTGCGGCCGGTAGGACGGCTCCGGCGGTGCGACGGAAGCCATCGCGGCGGACTGCACGAGCTTTGTGGGATGCGGTTGCGCGCCTGGAATACGGATCGACTGCAGTGTGTAAGCCTCATAAAGCGAATCGGTGATGCTGCCGCCATCCGTGGGCGTCCAATCCACCGGCTCGTAGGCGACTTCGGTCGCCACGGGAGCAATTGCCGGCACGGCTGCAGCCGACTGGCGCTGAGCGACGTAGGCACGTACTGTTCGAGGCGTTGCAGGGCTGGCAATTGCCGGCACCACGCCAGCCGCTGTGCCAGCCATTGGACGACGCGGCGGCACGTGCTGTTGGACCCAGCCGAGCAAAGTCGGCAGATCGGGCGCAATGCCGGGAGATACTGGGAACGAGGCGACGTCGTCAGCCGGGACTCGATCGATAACGGTCAGACGGGTGTCGACGTTGGTGCCGTGCTTGGCATAGACGGCGCCGTCAATTGCCGCCGAGAATACGACACGGCCTTGTTCTTGCAGCCGCTTGAAGGAACAGGTCCATGCGGGATTGTCGGGCGCGACGTTTGCGCCTGTGATGGTAACCAGCCGTCCGCCTTCGGGAAGTCGAGCCAGGGCGGATCCGATGTGACGCAGTGCCGCCTCTCGCATCTGTCGATCGACATGGACCGCAGCCGAGAACGGCGGGTTCATCAGCACGACATCAGGCACGATGCCGGCATCGAGGTGGTCGTTAATGTGAGCGGCGTCAAACTGGGTCGTGGAGGCGCCGGGAAACAGCTGCGCGAGAATGCCAGCACGGCTCTCGGCGAACTCGTTAAGGACCAGGGAGGCGCCGTCAAGTTCGGCCAGGATGGCGAGAAGGCCGGTGCCAGCTGAAGGTTCGAGAACGACGTCAGTAGGCGTGATCGCGGCCGCTCGGCTGGCTACAAACGCCAGCCCGATAGGAGTGGAGAACTGCTGGAGGGATTCACTCTCCACAGATCGGCGTGTCTGAGTCGGAAGGAGGCTCGCGATCCTCATCAGCATCGGCAGCATCGCGGCTGGCGACGTCGCCTTGGTGCGCATGACGGCGCCATATCGCCTTAGCAACAGGACGGTCGCCGCCTCGCAGGCGTTGTAGGCCGTCTTCCAGTTCCAGACCCCGGTCGCATCGGAGGCGCCGAAGGCAGCCTCCATGGCGCCGCGCAGGACAGCGGCATCGATCCGGCGGCTGCGCTCGAGATCGGTCAAAAGCTGTCGCGCAGCCCTGATGACACTCGAGGCGACAACTGCGGTGGCACGGATCGAGAGCGGCGCGACGGCGCCGCCGGCGAGAGATTCGGTCATGGGAGGATTTCTCGGGAGAGCAGGAATGGGCTGAACCGCTCGGCGCTCTCCTTTAAGACCGCGGCGACTCAAAACCCTTCCCGGCCCGCCTCTACCTCTCAGCCATCGCCAATAAAAAGGGGACCGGCGTGATCTTCCCCCGATAAAGTGGACGGGTTAAGCGGCTTTTAGCTCCATCTCGATC
>NZ_LSIC01000150.1 GCF_001556045.1 Bradyrhizobium sp. CCH5-F6 | reverse complement strand
CTCGTAGGGTGGGTTAGCCTTGCGGATGCGCGAAGCGCAGTCCGCGGGGCGTAACCCACCGCCTCTGTCGCCGCGGGTGCTGAAGAGGTGGGTTACGCCTTGCGTCAGCGATTGTCGAACGAGTGAATTCTTGAGCGGCTAACCCACCCTACGAGACTTCCTGCTATCGCTCGGCATCGGCTTCACCGATCCCCCAAGCCGCGCGCCTCGACAAAATCCTCCTCCGCGTTTATCCTCATCTCATGAACACCATTCGCCGCACTCTGGATGTCGACGCCGACACCGATGCGCGGTTGCGCGAGATGGCCGACGAGCGCGGGCAGGATGTCGCCGCCGTGCTCGCTAAGGCCGTGGCGCTGCTCGATTCCGTGGTCGATATCGTCGGCCCCGCCATCGCCGAGGACCGGCGTCGGCTGGATGATTTCAGAAAGACCCGCGCCGCCGTGCCGCTCGACGAGGTAAAGGACTGGATCGCGAGCTGGGGTTCGGCGCAGAAGCTTCCGCGGCCGGCGACGCGCAGGATCGGGTAGTCCTGCTTCGCCCTTGAGGACGTCGAACGGTTGTGCTCGTTCCTCGATCAATCCAGCCATCGTAGCCCGGATGGGCGCAGCGACATCCGGGGTCTTGCTCGTCCCGCATATCGCTTCGCTTATGCGGGCTACGGCAACGAATGACTGACGTGCCACCCCACCGCCTCCCCGACCAGCTCCGCCCCGACCTCCGCCTCGTCTTCGTCGGCACCGCCGCCTCGACGCGTTCGGCCGAGCTCGGGCACTACTACGCCCATCCCGGCAATCGCTTCTGGCGCGCGATCCATGAGGCCGGGATCACGCCGCGGCGCTATCAGCCAAGCGAGTTTGCCAGCCTGATCGCACTCGGGATCGGCTTCACCGATCTCTCCAAGACGGGCGCCGGCATGGATCACCAGATCGCGGCGGAGACGATCGACGTGCCGGGCTTCAGGGCGAAGATCGAAAGGTACCGGCCGCGGACGATTGCGTTCACGAGCAAGAAGGCGGCGAGCTTGTTTTACAGCCGGCCGTCGAGCGCGATTGCACTGGGGCGGCAGAAGCGCGATGCGAGCCTGCCAGAAATATTCGTGCTGCCCTCGCCATCCGGCGCGGCATCCGGGCATTGGACGATTGAGCCGTGGCGGGAGCTGGCGGCGTGGATCGCCGCGTAGTTTGTAGGATGGGTAGAGCGCAGCGAAACCCATCAGCTGAGCCGAAGCAACAGGTGCACCCGCTCGATCGCACCAGACGCTGACTGGACCGCGGACCCGGCGATGGGTTTCGCTGCGCTATACCTATCCTACAGACCTGCGCAGGATGAGATGGCGTAGCCCGGATGAGCGCACGCGACATCCGGGGCCGGCGGTTGACCCGCATGTCGCTGTCGCTCATGCGGGCTACGAGATCGTCCGTTGGACCCGTGTCGGAATCCGCATCGGCCATTCGTCCTCCGGTGCAAACGCAAGCACCCGGAGTTCCGACATGCCCCCCACCATCACCGCCTTCGCAAACTCGCCCGACCGAGGCCGCGGGCAGGCGCGCGACATGCGGGTGCGCTGGGCGCTGGAAGAAGTCGGCCAGCCCTACGACGCTCGCCTCGTCTCGTTCGAGGACTTGAAGCGGCCGCCGCATCGCGCGCTGCATCCGTTCGGGCAGATCCCGACCTATGAGGACGGCGACCTCGCGCTGTTCGAATCCGGCGCGATCGTGTTGCACATCGCCGAATGCCATGCCGGGCTGCTGCCGCGCGAGGCGAATGCGAGGAGCCGTGCCATCGCCTGGATGTTCGCGGCGCTGAACACGGTGGAGCCGCCGATCGTCGAACTCGACATGGCAATGCTGGTCGAACGTGACGAGAGCTGGTACGCGGCGCGGCTGCCCCTGCTGGAGCGACGCGTCCGCGTCAGGCTCGATGAATTGTCGCGCCGTCTCGGCGAGGCCGACTGGCTCGACGGCGACTTCAGCGCCGGCGATCTCATGATGGTGAGCGTGTTGCGCCGGTTGAGCGCATCACGCCTGCTGGACGAATATCCCGATATCGCCGCCTATGTCGCCCGCGGCGAAGCGCGGCCGGCGTTCAAGCGTGCGTTCGAGGCGCAATTGGCGGTGTTCAACGCCGCGTCACGGTCGTAGCCCGGATGAGCGCAAGCGATATCCGGGGAGACTGGTCCCGCATGTCGCTGTGCTCATGCGGGCTACCGAAAAGTCGCCAGATCTGCACGAGGCCTCATTCCTCGAACAATTCCTTGAACAGCGTCTTCGCACGTTCAAGCCCCTCGTCCGTGAACACGACCGACTTCACCTTGCCGACGGGATCGTCGATCATTCCCTTGTCATGCAGGCGGCCGAGCACGTCCCAGTCGAAGCCCTTCCATGCCCGACAGCCGTCGTGCAGGGTCAAATAGAGCAAGGCCAGCGCCGCGTCGTCGATCTTGTCATTGTTGATGGCCATCTTGATCTCCCAACGAACGGTGTTGAGGCAATCCTATTTGGCAATCGACGATCTGCAAATTGAGTTCTGACGTAGCCCGGATGAGCGCACGCGACATCCGGGGCCGGCAGGCGACCCGCATGTCGCTTCCGCTCATGCGGGCTACGGGCGGCCATTGCGTCCATCCCGGCGCCCCTGCATTCTAGGCTCCGCCCACACGCAGGAGTCCGCCGATGCTGACCCTCTACTCCTACCCGGAACTCTTCGGTGTCGCCGACAACAACGGCTACGGCCTCAAGGTCTATGCCTTCCTGAAGCTCGCGGGCGTGCCGTTCGTGCACGAGCACATCTTCGATGCCTCCGCCGCGCCGCGTGGGCAGCTGCCTTACATCGTCGACGACGGCGAGACCATCGGCGACAGCGAGACGATCATCGCGCATGTCATTGCGAAATATCGGCTCGGCATCGATGCCGCGCTGTCGGCCGCGCAGCGCCGCACCGATCATCTGGTCACGCGCATGCTGGACGATCTCTACTGGGTGATGTCGTATTCGCGCTGGAAGGACGAGCGCTTCTATCCCGCATTCCGCGACGGCTTCATCGCGCAGCATCCGCAGATCGACGCTGATGGCTTCGAGAAGGCGAAGGCGTACAACGCGCAGCGCTATCACCACCAGGGCATCGGCCGCTACACGCCCGAGCAGGCCTACGCGCGGGGCCTTGCCGATCTGCAGGTGCTGGCGGAGATCGTGCCGGCCGCGGGCTTCGTCCACGGCCCGGCGCCCACCAGCGTCGATGCCGGCATCTACGGCTTCGTCGCCAACATCCACTATTTTCCGATCCCGACGCCGCTGAAGGCCTTCGTCGACACGCACGAAAATCTCGTCGCGCATTGCGAGCGGATTCATGCGGCGGTGAGCGGAGTAGTCCGTACTTCGTAGGGTGGGTTAGCGCAGCGTAACCCACCACTTCTGCTACTGCGGAAACCAAAGAGGTGGGTTACGCCTTCGGCTAACCCACCCTACTGCGCCGCGCCCTACCGCATCGTGATCGCAAGACCGCTGAGATCGACATTCGCCATCAGGCCGACCTGCGTTCCCGACAGCTCCAGCACCGCACCCTTCTGGTTGGTCAGCACGATGGCGCGGGCGCCGGATCCGACGGCAATGCCGGCGCCGGCCGCGCCATAGACTCCGGCGACGTCGGAGGGACGGTTGATGTTGGAGACGCGGCCGCGCAGCACGGTTTTCGAGCCGCCGAACACCAGGCCGTAGTCGAGGCCGCCGGTGGAGAGCCCGTAGGTGCGGCCGCGGAAGTTGAGCACGCCCGAGCCGCCGGAACCGCCGATGATCCAGCCGGCCTTGTAGATCGTCAGCGTCACGAAGCCGCTGTCGGCCCGCGCCGCTGTCGAGAGGCCGGCCAGGGCGGCGATGGCGACCAGCGCGGCGCGAAAGGTGGATGCGAGCTTCATTTGTGTCTCCGGGGGCTATTTTTTAGGGAGGATTCGCGAATCAGACGCGGCGAACTTACCCCATCGATCGGGGCGGCAACATGATGGTGGACGAGATGTGGGTTGCGGGCTGTAGCAACGCCCCAAATGTCATCGCCCGGTTTAACCGGGCGATCCAGTATTCCAGAGGCCCGCGTGTGGAAGCTTGCTCTCGCCACATCCGCCGCGGCGTACTGGATGCCCCGGCCAAGCCGAGGCATGACGGCGGAGCCCGCACGGACCAATTTCCATCATGCCATTCTGCCCCTGTTTTGCCCGACGAAGCAAACGATTGTTTCGCTCTTCCCGAATTCTGAAAAGACCAATGATTTCCGCTTCATGTCTACTGTGCATGGGGTTGTTTTCGCATTTTTTGTTTTGAGCGGCTCTCGCCTGCCGCTACGCTCAGGCGTCAGCGACCGCTTCCGAGGTGTTCCCATGCCGATCCAGCATTTCGCGCCCCCGCCGCACGTCAAGGCGCCGCCGCTGTCCTTTGCGACGCGCGTCGGCGACCTCCTGTTCATCTCCGGCATTCCCGGCTTCGATGCCAATGGCGCGCTGCCCGACGGCTTCGAGGCGCAGTTCGCCAACGTCGTCGTCAACATCAAGCGCGTGCTGGGCGAGGCCGGCGCCGGGATCGGCGACCTCGTCAAGGTCAACGTGCTGCTGACCCGCGCCGCCGATGTGGCCGCCATGAACGCGCTCTATGCCGGTGCCTTCGGCCCGCCGCCCTACCCCGCGCGCACCACCTGCGTGGTGCAGGCGCTGCCCGATCCGAAGATGCTGATCGAGATCGAAGCGGTGGCCTCGCTGTCGAGGTGAGCCCCGCGTGTGACCTGTCGGGCACGCGGCCGAACCAAATGCGCGGATGCGACTGACATGTCCGTGAACGGCAGCTCCCCGGCTTGCAAAGCACCTGCTTTTACCGCACGAATTTTCGCATCCCACTTCACCCCAGCGTCCCACTTCGCCTCAGGAGATACTTCATGCGTCGCGTTCTCGCCCTCTGTGCCGCCGCCGGCATCGCCAGCTCCCTGTTCGCCGTGCCCGCGTCCGCGAAGGTCGGCTATTACGTGATCCGCTGGGACAACACCGGCATCTGCCAGGTCTGGAACGAGGACCTGCAGTACAAGCCGTTCCAGTTCGGGGTGTCGACCTACAAGGTCGTCAGCAAGCCGTTCCCGACCTTCCAGCAGGCGTCCGACCTGCAGATCAAGCTGCGATCGGAGCGCCGCTGCACGCTCTAAGCCCTGCACGAGGGACCGAATTCGAAGGGCGGATCGCGCGAGCGGTCCGCCCTTTCCGTTCCTGGAGGACCGTTCGTTTTCCGGCCGAAAACCGCGCATGTCCGGCGCGCGCCGTTTGAACCTGATCAGCGCAAGCAGCTACTCACATCTTGTCCGGGGCGCATGCGAACGCGTCCCGCGCCAGCCCTCCCCTCATTGTCGGGAGGCGCATCACATCATTCATTTCGAGGAGCTGATCATGCGTCGTATTTCCGTGCTGTGCGCTGCTGCCGGCCTTGCCGTCACTGCATTCGCCGCCGCGAGCCCTGCCGAAGCCAGCTATCACCTGATCCGCTGGCAGGACAGCGGCTTCTGCCAGATCTGGGACGAGAGCATCCCGACCACGCCGTGGCCGGCCGGCTATCATCGCGCCAGCGCGAGCGTGCCGACCTTCATCGACGCCCTCGCGCTGAAGGACGCCGCGCTCAAGGGCGGCAGCTGCACCTGGTAACAATTCGATCGGCGGACGAAGTACCGGGCAAGGACGCCAGCGTCCTTGCCCGGTTTGTTTGACCACTCCGTAGCCCGGATGAGCGAAGCGACATCCGGGAGCCGGCCTATCCCCCCCGGTCGGTCCCCCTCGGCACGCTCTCCGAATGCATCCGCGCCTTCGCCAACCTCACCAGCCCAGTCCCCCGGCAACAAGCCCGCCCGCACGTAGAGGTGAAAGGACGAATGCGGCCAATCACCAACACGCCGAACGTATCCGTGCTTGACAGGATTGAAGTGAACGTAATCGATATGACGTTCAAAGTCGTCTTCGTTGCGGATCGTGTGCTCCCAGTATCGCCGCTGCCATAGCGCCAATTCTCCATTGGAGTGGCGGGCTATGTCGACACCGGCATGAAGCAGAGCACTGCTGAAGTGCCCCTTTATCCGACGCCAGCGTCCTGCAAAGTCAGAGTCGTCCAGCGGGAGTTTCATGACCGCATGCAGATGATCCGGAAGGATCACGATGGCGTCGACCTCAAACGGTCGCTCGTTCCGAGCGGTTCGGAAGGCGTTGCGAAGAGCATCAATGTTGTCAGTAAGGACGCTCGACCGACGGTCGAAAAGCGTCACTGTGAAAAAGTAAGTGCCGCCGGGAATAAAGTTTCTGCGGTACAGAACCATGGCGAGACCTGCCCCGGATATCGCTTCGCTCATCCGGGCTACAGTCTAGCACATTGATGCTCACGCGTCCTTGTAGGCGCCGGGATGAATGAGGACGTCGCGCGCTGCGGCGAGGTCGATGAAGGCCTGCGCGCTGCCGCCGTGGTCGGGATGCATGCCCTTGGCTGCGCGGCGATAGGCCTGGTTGATGTCCTCGCAGGTGAGCTGGACGGCGAGCGGCAGGCCGAGCACCTTGCGGGCGCGATCCTCGCGCGACAGCTTCTTCGGCATGGCGTTGCGGCGGCCGAAGCGCGGCGCGCTCAAATCGTGAATGACCTCGAGCACGACGCCGACGCGACGCTGGGCCGCGAGCGTGACGCCGTGATCGTCATTGTCCACGGCCTGGCGCAGCACCGGAAGCGCCTGCTCCGCCGCCTGGCGAAGCGTGACGTCGCTGCTCATCCGCGCGATCTCGGCCACCAGGCGGCCTGCCTCGACCCAATCAGCCGACTGCGCCGACCGCAGGCGCTCGAGCGCCAGTTTCCAGGATTCAAGCCGTTCCATCATGCGCGCAACGTTTAGCAATCGGAATCAGTATGCCAAGGCCGCCGTTTCCGACCCCTTAATTTCGGGTTAGCTTTTCGTGAAACTTCGAAAAGAAACCGGGAGGAAACTGTCATGGCATTGCTCGCAAACCAGATCGCCGTCGTCACGGGCGCCGGCTCCGGCATCGGCCGGGCGATCGCCGCTGGCTACGCGCGGGAAGGCGCGCAGGTCGTGCTGCTCGACGTCAATGCCGACACCGTCGCGGAGGCCGCCCAGGAGATCCGCAAGGCCGGCGGCAAGGCCGAGAGCTTCGCGCTCGACGTGACCCGCCGCGAGGACTGCTTCGCGCTGGCCAAGCAGGTCGAGGGCAAGGTCGGGCGGGTCTCGATCCTCGTCAACAATGCCGGCATCACCCGCCGCAACGCCTTCACCGCCGAGACCGAGACGGTCGCGAAGGACTGGAACGACATCATCTCGCTCAACCTCAACGGCGTCTTCAACATGACGCAGGCGTTCCTCGCGCCCTTGTGCGCGAGCAAGGGCCGCATCGTCAATATCGGCTCGATCCAGTCCTTCGTGCATCTGCGCACGCCGAGCTCGGCGGCCTACACGACCTCGAAACACGGCGTGCTCGGCTTCACCAAGGCGCTCGCCGCCGAGCTCGGCAAGGAAGGCGTGCGCGTCAACGCGATCGGTCCCGGCTTCATCGAGACCAACATCAACGCCAATGTGCGCGCGACCAATCCGGCGCTGGTGCAGGCCTTCCTCGATCACACCCCGCTGTCGCGCACCGGCAAGCCCGAAGACATCGTGGGACCCGCGATCTTCCTGGCCTCGGACATGTCGGCCTACGTCACGGGGACGATCGTGATGGTGGACGGCGGCTATCGGACGGTGTGAGAGGCGCAATCTTTTCACCATCCACGCGGTGCATCGTCCGCGAAGGCGGACGATCCAGCATTCCGAAACGGCAGCGATTGAATCGAGAGGCCGCGGCGTCGTGGGTGCCCCGCCTGCCGCGGGGCATGACAGCGTGCGGGACGAGATAGGTCCGCATTGCTCCGCATCCCGCGCCAATCGCGGCGGCTTCGCGGCATTCCTGGGGTCAATTGGTGCGATCGTCGGCGGTTAACCTTTGGTTAACCAAACGGGACCACCGTAGATCTACGGCTTGGGGGTCGTTTGTTCTCGATCCGCTTCCAGCGATGGAAAGCGGGCGTTGATCGGGGAGTGTATTGATGACCACTGTTCACGTCGCTGCGTCCGTACCGGGCGCACAATTTCTTGCCCCCAACCAGATCGTTCCGATGCTGATCGGCGCGACCGTCGATGAGGTCGAGCGCGAGCTCGTGCTCCAGACGCTCGCGCGCTGCGACGGCAACCGCACGCGGGCCGCGCGCGTGCTCGGCCTGTCAGTGCGCACGCTGCGCAACAAGATCAAACTCTATGCCGCCTCCGGCATCGACGTGCCCGCCTATCAGGACTAGCGCGCGGTGGCGTGCCGATTGATGTTGAGCGATCCCGGGCGAGGCGCGGGTGGAATTGCTGCTGTCGTCAAACGCCGCTAAGTAGCTTGCTTCCGTGAAAGGGAGCAGTGGCGTGGCAGACGATCAGGGACGACGGCGGGGACCTCAAGGCCCGCGCGGACCGCAGGGCCAACCGGGACGGCCGGGGCCGCAGGGTCATCCGGGCCGGCGCGGTGCCGACGGCGCGCGCGGCAAGCCGGGGCCGCAGGGCAAGCCGGGGCCGACCGGAAAGGCGGGACCGCCTGGCAAACCCGGTCCGCAGGGCAAGCAGGGCGAGATCGGTCCGCGTGGACCAGCAGGCGCGCAGGGCCCCGTCGGGCCGCAGGGACCGGCAGGGCCGCAAGGACCGCGCGGCGAGCCGGGGCCGGCCGGTCAACTGCCGTCGATCGAGCAGGTGTTGCCCTGGCTCGAGCAGTTGTTCGACGCATGGGACGAACGCCGCCGCCAGCGCGAACGCGAGGCCGCCGAGCGCGAGGCGCTGGCGGCCGCCGTGCAGGAGCCGGATGCGTCGATCGCCGATGACGAGGTCAGCGACAGCGACGATCACAAGAAGAAGAAGAAAAAGAAGAAGAGGCACGACAAGGTCTAAAGCATGATCCGGAAAAGTGCGCAGCGGTTTTCCGAAAAGATCATGCTTAAACAAAAACCTGAAGCGCGATGACGATTCATCCTAATCGCATCGCGCTTTAGTGGCGCGCCCGAACGTCTATGCCTGCGAGCGCGGTGCACTCTGCCATGCAGCACTGCGCGATCCCGCTGAGAGCTGCGCTCGCGACCTGCAGGTTCCGGATCAAGGCGCCCGCGAGGAGTCATCCTTGCGCGGCAGCATGCCCATGCGCTCGAACTGCCAGCGCATCGCGCGATACCAGAGATAGCCGACCAACGTGCCGAGCAGCGTCAGGACGAAGAGGCTGGCGCTGCTGTAAGACCCGCTCCACCACATCATCCAGGCGGTCCACAGCACCGTGAAGGTGACGGCACCTGCTTTCAGTGGAAGAAGGGGGCGGCTCATGTTCGTGCTCCGGGCGGTCGAAGAACCCGAACATCATTGCGCAGGACGAGGTCACCTTCCGTGAGCGAGATCACGCAACGGAAGCTGAGGAAACGACTAACCGAACCGCAACCGTGAGCGTTCCTTCGCCTTTTCCGCCTCGACCTCGCGGTCGCGCGCCGGCGCGTGGGTGTGCAGCGAGGTCAGGAGTTTGCGCGCGGCGTCGGAGACTTCGGCTACCGCACGCTCGAACGCCTCTTCATTGGCCTGCGACGGCTTGTTGAAGCCGGACAGCTTGCGCACGAACTGAAGCGCGCTGGCATGGATCTCGTCCTCCGTTGCCGGCGGCTCGAAGTTGAACAGCGTCTTGATGTTGCGGCACATGCATTCTCTCCGGATATATCCCCCAAGGACGGTCGGCAGAGGCAAAATCCTACATCCCTCCCCGCCTTCCTGTTAAGCGCCGGCCACGCGGCCCCGAACGTCAGTTGCACGGAGGAGGCTGTGCGGTGCACCATCACCGCATACTATTTGAGCATGCAATGATCCGGCGGCTCGGGCTTAATCGCGTCAACGATACGAATCGACGCGAGGAGGATCGCATGCGCACGCTCGCACTGTGCGTCTGGCTGGCTGCGCTGACGAGCGCCGCGTTCGCGATCGACAACGGGCAATATGATCACGTCCCGCCCGACATCCGCGCCTGGTTCAAAAGCGTAATCGCGCCGAACGGCGTGCCCTGCTGCGACATCTCCGACGGCCATCGCACCGAATACGACGTGCGCGGCGGCGCTTATTGGGTGCCGATCGAGGGACAATGGATCGAGGTGCCCGCGCGCGCCATCATCCGCGATCGCGGCAATCCCGTCGGACAGGCCGTGGTGTGGTACGTCCACCACCGCGGCGCCATCATCATCAGCTGCTTCGTCCCGGCGGATGCGGTCTAGCGCGATGGATTTCGTTGGCTGAAGGCGCCTGGTCGGGTAGCCTGAAGCCAAGCTGATATGGAGTCACGCAGTTGACCGACCTTCGCGCCGAAGACCTCGCCGCCATCTATGCCAAGCCGACCCCGCGCGTGATCGCGAAAGCGCGGCCCGCGATCGATGCGCATGCGAAGAAGTTCATCGAGATGTCGCCGTTCTGCGTGCTCGCGACGTCGGGCGCGGACGGCAGCGTCGATGCCTCACCGCGCGGCGGCGGCATCGGCTTCGTCCGCGTCGCCGGCCCCAACCAGTTGCTGATGCCCGACCGCTCCGGCAACAACCGGATCGACAGCTTCCGGAACGTCGTCGAAGGCTCCGGCTTCGTGCATCTCTTGTTCTTCGTGCCGGGGATCGACGAGACGCTGCGCGTCGGCGGACGCGGCACGCTGTCGGCCGATCCGGATCTGCTCGCCGCGATGGTGGAGTTCGGCAAGCCGCCGCGCGCGGTGCTGAACGTCGCGGTCAGCGAAGTCTATTTCCACTGCGGCAAGGCCTTGATGCGCTCGAAGCTGTGGTCGCCCGAGAAAGTGCAGCGCTCGGTCATGCCGAGCATCACAGAGGTCATCCACGATCAGACGGGCTTGGGCGAGCCGCAGAGTCAGGAGATCGTGGAAGAGCTCTACAAGACGCAGTTGTAGCGGGCTGCTTTTGCTGTTGAAGCAACCGTCGTGCCCGGGCCTGCCCCGGGCATCCACGCCTTCGTGGTGCGGCACCATGTGGCCGGGTCAAGCCCGGCCATGCACGAATGGAGAGAGTGGAGCCTTAATGCCCCTCGCCCTCGAGCCCGCCGACGTGCTTCTGGGTGTAGAGTTCGAGGCCGATGCGGCCGATCAGGTCGAGCTGGGTTTCGAGGAAGTCGATGTGGTGCTCTTCGTCGCTCATCAGCTTCTCGAACAGGTCACGCGTGACGTAGTCCTTGACGCCGTGGCAGTAGGTCGCCGCTTCCTGGTACAGCGCCCGCGCGCTCATCTCCGCGGCGAGATCGCACTCGATGATCTCCTTGACGTTCTGGCCGATGCGCAGGGGATCCAGCACCTGCATGTTCGGGAACCCGTCGAAGAACAGGATGCGCTCGGTGAGCTTGTCGGCGTGCTCCATCTCCTCGATGGACTCCTTGCGCCAGACCTTGGCCATGTCCAGCAGGCCCCAATTGTCGAGGAAACGGTAGTGCAGCCAGTACTGATTGATCGCAGTCAGTTCATGACGCAGCGCCTTGTTGAGATACTCGATGACTTTTGCGTCGCCCTGCATGGTTCACTCCAGCTCTTGCAGTCCAAATCGGCCCTAACCGAATTTAGAATGCTTCTAAATGAGTTTGCGGATAAGGGCAACCGGTCACCGGGGCGCAGCCGGGGAAAAGCTCAACCGATCTTTCAACCGATCTTGGAGACTTCAGCAGGCTGCGAGGGCGAACTGGGCGGGTTCGGACGTCTCGTCATTGGCCGCCACGGTGTGGCTGTGCGGGCAGCCGGAACAGCAGGACTGGGCGCAGGGGCCGAGCGCTTCATCGATGATGGTCTTGATGGTTCGCGCGCAACGGCCACATTCGGCGCTACAGCCGAGGCATCCATAGACCTGTTTGGCATGTCGCACTGCGTCGTCGGCCTCAGCAAGGGCGGCGCGGATGTCTTCATCGCTCAGCACGTTACAGGAACATACGATCATGGAAGCGGCAGGCCCTTCGGTGATGCGCCATCATCGATATTTAAGCGGCCCGCCGGATGCAAAAGGAAAAAGCGGTATTTGAAGCTATTCCAAACTGGCCTGAAAACAGCCTAGAACGGCTCTAGAACGGGGCGTTGAGCTGGATCAAGAATGCGGTGAGGGTCTAGTCGCCGCCGCCGCCACCACCGTCGCCGCCACCTCCACAATCCCCGCCGCTGCTGCCGCTGTCGCTGCTGGAACAGCTGCCGCCGCCAATCGAACTCCCCGAACTGTCGTTCGAAAACCAGCTTCCGAGCGAGAAGCCACTGTCCGGTGCCACATAGCCATTGAGGCCGGCGCTACTCCCTCCGTCGCTGCGGGCCGCCGCGCGGGACCGGCGTCCGCGGTTCTGGAGATGCGTGATCAAGCCGTAGCCGATCGCGAGAACGATCGCGGCAGCAATCACTGCACTGACCATCGCGTTGCCCATCATCGTCTCCCCGGTGGAGCTGCATTGCGTGCCATTGGTAGTACCCGGCAAGGGCGCCGTTCATTGATCATTCAAGAGAAGTATGGAACTCTGTCCTTAAAGAGTTCCCGCGTGAAGCGTCCCCGGGTGATTGTGTGAAGGTCAAGCCAATGAAGAAGTCGCTCCTGGCAGTTGCTGCCATCGTCACCCTGGCCCTGACGGCCGGAACGCCGGCCCAGGCGCAGCGCGGTGTCGCTGCCGGCGTCGCAGCCGGGATTATTGGCGGCGCCATCGTCGGCGGCGCGCTCGCCTCTCCGTATTATTACGGACCAGGGCCCGGCTATGGCTATTACCAGCCCGACTACTACCCGCCGCGCTACTACGCGCCGGGTCCGGGCTATGTCGCCGACGGCTATTACGGCGGCGGCTGCGTCTGGCAGAAGCAGCGCTTCTGGGACGGCTATGCCTGGCGCGTCCGCCGCGTCAGGGTTTGTGGCTGAGGCGTCGTTAACCGGTTCACTACGGATGCTCCGTTCATCTCGGAGCCCGAAAAAGACCGCTTTTTCTCGTCACAGCTCCGTGTGCGTTTACCGTGGATTGACCATTTGCGCGCTTCCTAACCGCAAGGCCAAATTCCATCAGAGTGTGCGTGAACCTTTGAAACCCGGGCCATCCCTTACAGGGGAAGTCCATCTCCCAGGAGAGCCAAGAGCATGAAGAAGACTTTGGTTGCCGCCCTCACGGTCGCGACGGTCGCCGCTTCGCTGGTGACCGCGACCCCGCCGGCGAAAGCCGGTGACAACATCGGCGCCGGTATCGCGGCCGGCCTGATCGGCGGCGCGATCGTCGGCGGCGCCATCGCGTCGAGCCGTCCGGCCTATGGTGGTCCGGTTTACGTGGCCGAGCCCGGCCCGCCGCCCCCGCCCTGCTACTGGCAGCGCCAGCGTTATTGGGACGGCTACGGCTGGGTCGTTCGCCCGGTTCGCGTCTGCTACTGATCTGATCGCACCGCGCTCACAAGCGCAGCGATCGAAGCCCGGCCGAGACCATCGGCCGGGCTTTTTCTTTTGGCCCCGCCGCTATCGCCCCGCCTGGATCGAGCGCAGCACCTCTTCGCTCGGCCAGCAATCGACCTTGAGGCCTGCCGACTTCTGGTAGGCGCCGAGCGCGGCGCGCGTCTGCATGCCGGCCTTGCCATCGATCTTGTCCTTGTAGAGCCCGACGCGCGTCAGCTCGCGCTGCATGGTCTCGACGTCTTTCGTGCGCAGCTGCTTCGAAGCCGACCACGGCGTTGCGAATGGCAGCGGGCTGGTCATGCGGTCGCTGAGATGGCCGACGAACAGCACGTAGAGGTCGGAGAAATTGTATTCCTTGATGACGAAGTAATTCTTGGTGGTCAGGAAGGACGGGCCGTAGATGCCTTCGGGCTGAAGCAGCGAGGCCGGCTCCGCCTGCTCGGCGGCACCGAGCTTTTCTCCGCGTACCGGCACAAAGCCTTCGCGCAGCCATTGACCGATCGGCTTCGTCAGCTCCGGCACGCCGGCGGTGCAATCGATCCTTGCCGGTGCCCGCACCTCGTAGGCCCAGCGCAAGCCACTTTGCCAGCCCTTGTTGACGAGCTGCTGCGCGGCTGATGCCAGCGCATCCGGCACCGAATGCCAGATGTCGACGCGGCCGTCGCCGTCGAAATCGACGCCATGCTTGTAATATTCCGACGGCAGGAATTGCGTCAGCCCGGTGGCGCCGGCCCAGGAGGAGCGCATGTCCTTGCGCGTCACCGCGCCCTCGCCAAGGATCTTGAGCGAGAGGATGAACTCGTTGCGGTACTGATCCTTGCGGCGGCCGACATAGGCCTGCGTCGCCAGCACGCGCACGAGATCGTAGGGCAGCGCGTAGCGGCCGTAATCGGTCTCGCGGCCCCAGATTGCGAGCATCACGGTTGCGGGCACACCGGACTTCTTCTCGATCTCGGTCAGCACCGGCCGATATTTCTGCAGCAGCCGCTGCCCCTCGCCCGCGAGCCGCGCGATCGAGGCTTCCCTGACGTAATCGGCCGGCACCTGCACGAACTCGGCCTGCGATGGCGCGCCGGTCGCAGGCCGGCCCGGCAAAAGCAGGTCGGGCAGCTTGTAGTCAGGCTCGAGCCCGCGCGTCTCTCGCTCGAACGTCGCACGCGAAACGCCCGCGGCCTGTGCCTCCGGCCAGAGCGAGGCGATGAACTGCGTGAACGCCGCGTCTGCTGCGCGGGCGGACGACCAGCCGCAGGTGACCGCGATCACCGCAGCGATGAGCGCCCGCCGCATCATGCCGCCGTCACCGCGTCAGCTTCTTGTACTTCACGCGGTGCGGAATGATGCTGTCCTGGCCGAGGCGGCGCATCTTGTCTTTCTCGTAATCCTGGAAGTTGCCCTCGAACCATTCGACGTGGCTGTCGCCTTCGAAGGCCAGGATGTGGGTCGCGATGCGGTCGAGGAACCAGCGATCGTGGCTGATGATGACGGCGCAGCCGGCGAAATCCTCCAGCGCCTCTTCGAGCGCGCGCAGCGTGTCGACGTCGAGGTCGTTGGTCGGTTCGTCGAGCAGCAGCACGTTGGCGCCGGACTTCAGCATCTTGGCGAGATGCACGCGGTTGCGTTCACCGCCGGAGAGCGCGCCGACCTTCTTCTGCTGGTCCGCCCCCTTGAAATTGAAGGCAGAGCAATAGCCGCGCGAATTGACTTCCTTCTTGCCGAGCAGGATGAGCTCGTTGCCGCCGGAGATTTCCTCCCACACGGTCTTCTTGCCGTCGAGCGCATCGCGCGACTGGTCGACATAGCCGAGATGCACGGTCTCGCCGACCGTGATCGTGCCTGCATCCGGCTTCTCCTGTCCGGTGATCATCCGAAACAGCGTGGTCTTGCCGGCGCCGTTGGGGCCGATCACACCGACGATGCCACCGGGCGGCAGCTTGAACGTGAGATTGTCGATCAGGAGGCGATCGCCAAAGCCTTTGCTGAGGCCTTCGAAGTCGACCACATTGGCGCCGAGCCGCTCGGCGACGGGAATGACGATCTGGGCGGTCTGGGTCTGCTTCTCGCTCGCCTTCTTGAGCAGCTCCTCGTAGCGCTGATAGCGCGCCTTCGACTTGGCCTGGCGCGCCTTCGGTGATGAGGCGACCCATTCCTGCTCGCGGGCAAGCGTCTTCTGGTGCGCCGCGTCCTCGCGTCCCTCCTGCTCCAGGCGCTTCTGCTTCTGCACCAGCCAGGACGAGTAGTTGCCCTCGTAGGGGATGCCGCGGCCGCGATCGAGCTCGAGAATCCAGCCCGTGACGTTGTCGAGGAAGTAACGGTCGTGGGTGACGATCAGGATCGCGCCGGGATAGTTGCGCAGATGCCCTTCCAGCCACGACACCGACTCGGCATCGAGATGGTTGGTCGGTTCGTCCAGCAGCAGGAGTTCGGGCTGGTCGAGCAGCAGCTTGCACAGCGCGACGCGGCGGCGTTCGCCGCCGGAGAGCTTGGTCACGTCGGCGTCATCGGGCGGGCAGCGAAGAGCGTCCATGGCCTGGTCGACCTTGCTGTCGAGATCCCAAAGGCCCTGGGCCTCGATCTCGTCCTGGAGCTTGGTCATCTCGTCGGCGGTCTCGTCTGAATAGTTGACCGCGAGCTCGTTGTAGCGGTCGAGGATCGCCTTCTGCTTGGCGACGCCCTGCATGACGTTTTCGCGGACGGACAGTTTGGGATCGAGCTGCGGCTCCTGTTCGAGATAGCCGACGCGGGCGCCCTCGGCCACCCAGGCCTCGCCGGTGTACTCCTTGTCGAGGCCGGCCATGATCTTGAGCAGCGTCGACTTGCCCGAGCCGTTGACGCCGAGCACGCCGATCTTGGCGTCCGGATAGAAGCTCAGATGGATGTTATCGAGCACCTTCCGGGTCGGGTAGCTCTTGGTCAGGCCCTGCATGAAATAGATGAACTGGCGCGCCATCGGTCCCGTGAAACCTTCGATTTGAGGAAATTTGCTTGCCGCCGATGTAACGATCCCGCCCCGAAAGGGCAACGTTTTCCATCCGTTCACCACGGATGAATACGGGACGGACACCATCCGGGCGCAATCCGGACAATTGAAACCATCTTTTAATAAATCAGGCCGAATGCTCGGTTTCGCGCGGAAACAGCGCCGCCCGCTCAGAACGAACGGCGAGCACAGCGAGGCCGCATCATGGCTCTGATCGAGACCAATACTCTTCCTGTTCCGGCAGAAGCCGGCCACGTCTCCGGGTTCGCCTCGGAGATCAAGGGTTTCTGGAAGCGCTTCCTCGCCACCGCGTTCAGCCCGTACCGGCCCGAGCTGCACTACATGCGTGGACCCGGTCCCGCCTGGCGCGCCAAGCACGGCATGGATGCGCCGATCCGCCTGAAGGCGCGCGATCTCTGACCCCTCCTACCTATCGGATTTTTGAAGGCGCGAGCGGCTTGCGCACGGGTCTGATTGCGCGCAACCATGGTCCGGTTCTGAACGATGGCGCCTCGCCTCGCGCCGTCACCCCTCGCCATGGATGGGACTGATGAGCCGGCCGCGCTGTGCAATTCTCGACGATTATTTCAACATCGCCCTCGACGTCGCCGACTGGCCGAAACTGTCGGACCGGATCGACGTCACCGTGTTCAGCCATCCGTTCGCCTCGGAACAGGCCGCGGAAAGTGCGCTGGCCGATTTCGAGATCGTCTGTGCGATGCGCGAGCGCACCGCGTTCCCCAGGAGCCTGTTCGACAAGCTGCCGAAGCTGAAGCTGCTGCTGACGTCAGGCATGCGCAACGCTTCGATCGACATGGAGGCGGCGAAAGCGCGCGGCGTCGCAATCGGGGGCACGCAATATTCGCGCGACCCGACGGCGCCGCTCACCATGGGCCTGATCCTGGAACTGACCCGCGGGATCGGCCGCGAGAATGCACGCATGCATGCCGGCGAACCCTGGCAGAGCTTTGCCGGCGTCGAGATCGAGGGCTTGACGCTCGGCATCGTCGGGCTCGGCAAGCTCGGCAGCAAGATGGCGGGGATCGCGAAAGCGTTCGGCATGAACGTGATTGCCTGGAGCCCGAACCTCACGCCGGAGAAGTGCAAGGAGGCCGGCGTCGGCTACGCCAGCAAGGAGGAGCTGTTCGCCAAGTCCGACATCGTCACCATCCACGTGGTGCTGAGCGAGCGCTCGCGCGGCCTGGTTGGCCGCGCCGATCTCGCGCGGATGAAGCCGACGGCCTTTCTCGTCAACACCGCGCGCGGGCCGATCGTCGACGAGCAGGCGCTGCTCGAGGCGTTGCAGCAGCGCAGCATCGCAGGCGCAGGGCTGGACGTGTTCTCGGTCGAGCCGCTGCCGGTCGACCACCCCTTCCGCAAGCTCGACAACCTCGTGCTGACGCCGCATCTCGGCTACGCCACCACGGACGGCTTGCGCATCCATTACGGCCAGATGGTCGAGGCCATCGACGCCTTCACCAGGGGCGGCGAGCTGCCGCGCAGGCTGGCCTGAAATGAAAAGGGCGTGCCGACGGCACGCCCTTTCTGCAATCTGGGATGGCCGAAGCGTTCAGCGCACGGTGACCGGAGCGGGCAGCGGCGGCACGACCGTCGGCTGGGTGCCGGGGACCGGGCCGGCCTGAGCCGCGACGGATGCAGCTCCCGGCGCCGGCGCAGCGGAAGCGGTCGCCGTTCCCGGCGGCGGGCCGCCCGGCAGCACCACCACGCGGGTGCCGACCTTGACGCGATCGAACAGGTCGGAGACGTCCTCGTTGAGCATGCCGATACAGCCGGAGGAGACGAACTTGCCGATCGTCGAGGGCTGATTGGTGCCGTGGATGCGGTAGACGGTCGAGCCCAGATACATCGCGCGGGCACCGAGCGGATTGCCGGGGCCCCCAGCCATGAAGCGCGGCAGATAGGGCTGGCGCTCGATCATCTCGGTCGGCGGATGCCAATCCGGCCACTCGGCCTTGCGGGTGATCTTCTGCACGCCGGTCCAGGTGAACCCGTCGCGGCCGACGCGGACGCCGTAGCGGATCGCACGGCCGCCTCCGAGCACGTAATAGAGGTAGGTGTTGGGCGTATCGACCACGAGCGTGCCGGCCGGCTCCTTGGTCTGGAACGCGACCTCCTGGCGGCGCAGGTTCGGCGGCAGCTGCACCGGCGCAGCATCGGGCTGCTCCTCGGGCGGCAGCGCGGCCAATGTCATCGGCCGGCCATCGGCGCCGACGGGCGGCTGCGCGGCCTGGACCGTCCCGGTCGCGGCGGGACCACCGACCGCCTCCGGCGGACGCAGGCCGTCATTGGCCGGTGCCTGGCCCTGTCCCGGACGGTTGGCATAGATCACCGGCGGCGGACCGGCGGGCCGGCCGTAGCGGGGATCGTCGGGCGACATCACGGGCCCCTGGGGCGGCGCCGCCGAATAGACCGGGGCGCCCGCCGGACGGCCGTAGCGCGGATCATCCGGCGACATCACCGGGCCCTGCGGCGGGCCGACGGGGCGGCCGTAGCCGTAGCGCGGATCGTCCGCCGGACCGGGCGGCGGCAGAGAGGCCTGCGGCATCGCCTCGTCGTCCTCGTCCAGCGCGTCGAAATTCGGCGTGCGATCACCCGGCCGGTATTCGGCCGGAGCGCCATAGCTCGGCGCCTGCTGGACCGGATAGCTCTGAGCCTGAGCGAGCGAGGTTCCCGCCGCAGCGACCGTTGCGGCAGCGCATATCGTCAGAAAATGTTTGATCATCATCGCTCTTGTATAGTCCCGAAGCCCGATCGGACCGTTAACGGCCAGATGACGGAAGATAGCGGCACATTCAAGACATATCAGGCTCATTTGCGCCGGACTTGCCGATTTGTGATCCGCAATACCACCGTTGCCCCGTTGCATCACGGGACTGAAATCGCGCCGCAGCATCGATTGCCGGAATGTTCGGCCGCGATTTTTAACGGAACGATGCGGAAGCGTTGCGATATGGTCGAATCAGCCTGATTCGCCACCCTTTCGAGCTCCGACCCCGCGTGGCGAACGCGGCAATCAGTACCGTCACCGCGTTCAGATGGCTCTTGGGCCCTGGCCACCTCGCCGCCGGGGCGGAAATTCGCAATCGCTCGATGCTTCCCGGCTTTCGCTTCCTGTTTGCCGCGATCCTGCTGTCAACCTCCATCCTGGTGTTCGGACTAGGGGCCGCCGCGCTGCTGCGGGCGACCCATCAGCAGTATGTCAGCAACCCCACCTGGCGGAACGGCCCGCCGGAGCAGGTGTTTGCGCAGAGCCCCGAGCCGGCTCAGCCGGTGCTCGCGGTGTTACGGGCGGAGCCGGAGATCGCGCCCGATCCCGCACCGTCGCTGCGCGACCAGGTGCCGACCATCGGACTGCCTGCGAGCCAGCCCGAGCAGATTGCCGCACCGACGAGCGAGGCTGACGCTCAGCCTCAGGTCGCTGACGCCGCGCCTCCGGCCGCCGAGCCGGCCAAGCCCGAGACGACGGCGGAAGCCGAAGCGCCAGCGCCCAACGACACGCTCACCCTCGCCGACACGCTCACCCCCGCCGACACCACGGCCTCGATCCCCGAGGCCCAGCCTGCCGCCGGCGAGCCGGCGACGGTTGACCCCAGTACCGCCCTCGCCTCCTCGCCGGTCGATGTCCCCTCCGCGAAGGTAGCCGCGCTGAACGAACCCGCGACCACCGCCGTGAAGGACACGCCCGCGAAGGCCAAGGCCGAGAGCAACAAGGCGGACGGCAGCGCTTCCGACAGCAAGGCGACCAAGCGCAAGGCGAAGGCGAAGAAGCGGCACCGTGTGGTGCGACGTCCGCCGCCTCAGCAGTTGCAGCAGGCGCTCGATCCGTTTGGACAGCCGCAGCCGGCTTTCGCGACAACGACGACCGCGCGCACGCGGTGATGCTTCAGCGCGACGAGCCTACGCCGGCCCGGTCGCGATCGGCGGGCCGCCGGCCTGGCCCCATTCCGACCACGAGCCGTCATAGAGCGCGGTGTCGGTGATCCCCAGGCGATAGAGCGCGAGCGTCAGCACGCCGGCCGATACGCCCGAGCCGCAGCTCGTCACGATCGGTGCGTCGAGCTTGACGCCGGCGCCGGTGAAGGCGGCGCGGAGGTCATCCAGCGGCTTCATCTCGCCGGTCGCAGCATCGAACAGCAGATTGTAGGGCACGTTGCGGGCGCCGGGGATGTGTCCGGAGCGGATGCCCGGACGCGGCTCCGGCGCGCGGCCCTCGAAACGCTCGGCGGCGCGCGCGTCGATCACCTGCTCCTTGCGACTTTCGACGTTGGCGATCAGCTGCTGCATGCTGCGCACGCGCTTTGGATCGTAGCTCGCCTTGAAGGTTGCCGGCTTCGGCTTGACCTCGCCGCTCTCGACCGGACGACCTTCGGCGCGCCACTTCTTCAGGCCGCCATTGAGGATGCGCACATTGCCGTGGCCGTAGGACAGGAACATCCACCATGCGCGGGGCGCGGCGACCCAGCCGCCGGCATCGTAGAGCACGACGGTGTCGCTATTTCCGATGCCGAGATTGCCGACGTCGCGACCGAACTGCTCGGCGCTCGGAAACATGTGCGGCAGCGGATTGGAATGATCCGACACCGCATCGACGTCGAAGAATACCGCGCCCGGCAGATGCGCGGCGAGATAGTCGTCCTTCGGCAGCGGCAGCACGCCGGGCAATTTGAAGCTGGCGTCGAGCACTTTGACATTGGCGTCGTTGATGTGGGCGGCGAGCCATTCGGTGGAGACGAGGGGGTCGGTGGCCATTGATGCATCCTTGTGGTCATTCCGGGGCGCGCGAGAGACGGAGCCTTAGCCCGTCAAACTCCGCTGTCATCGCCCGGCTAGACCGGGCGATCCAGTATTTCAGAGGCAGTTGTGATTGAGCCGAGGGGCCGCGGCGTACTGGATTCCCCGCTTTCGCGGGGAATGACGGCGGAGATTGGCGCGACAGCGCAGTACGCTCACCCCTTCTTCTTCGGCTCCCACGCCTCCGTCGGCCCGCCGGCATCGCGCCAGGCGGCGTAGCCGCCTGCGATGTGGGCGACGGGCTTGAGGCCCATGTCCTGGGCGGTCTTGGCCGCGAGCGCGGAGCGCAGGCCGCCGGCGCAGTGGAAGACGAACTTCTTGTCCTCCTGGAAGATCGGCTTGGCATAGGGGCTCTGCGGATCGATCCAGAATTCGAGCATGCCCCGGGTGCAGGAGAACGCGCCCGGGATGCGGCCCTCGCGCTCGATCTCGCGGGGGTCGCGGATGTCGACGATGACGACATCGCCGTTCTTGGAGATCTCGATGGCGTCCTTGGCGGAGAGCGTCTCGATCTCGGCATTGGCCTCGTCGATCAGCGCCTTGATGCCGCGGGTGATGGTCTGGGGCATTGTGGGTTCTCCCTCTTGTTACGTCGTCGTCCCCGAGCGAGTTGCTTAGGGTAGGGTCACCTCTCCCGCTTGCGGGAGAGGTCGCAGCGCGAAGCGATGCGGGTGAGGGCTCTCTCCTCTTGGGGAGCATCGCTCGTGGAGAGAACCCTCTCCCCACCCCTCCCCGCAAGCGAGGGAGGGAGCGCAGTCCCGTCGCCGGCAGAGCCGGCCTCACTCATGCATCAGTGCGTCAATTCCTTCATCGCGCTCTCAAGCCCCTCGATCGTGATCGGGTACATGCGGTTGGCGAAGATGCGGCGGATGATCGTGGTCGATTCCGAATAATCCCAGTGCTTCTGCTGCACCGGGTTCAGCCACACCGTGTGCGGATAGGTGCGGATGATGCGATCGAGCCAGACCGAGCCCGGCTCCTCGTTGACGTGCTCGACCGAGCCGCCGGGCACCATGATCTCGTAAGGGCTCATCGAGGCGTCGCCGACGAACACGACCTTGTAGTCGTGCGGGTATTTGTGCAGCACGTCCCAGGTCGGCGTGCGGTCGGTGAAGCGGCGCTTGTTCTGCTTCCACACGCCTTCATAGAGGCAGTTGTGGAAGTAGAAATACTCCATGTGCTTGAACTCGCTCTTCGCCGCCGAGAACAGCTCCTCGACCTGCTCGATATGCGCGTCCATCGAGCCGCCGATGTCGAAGAACACCAGCAGCTTCACCGCGTTGCGCCGCTCGGGGCGCATGTGCACGTCGAGATAGCCGTGATTGGCGGTCTCGCGGATGGTGGTATCGAGATCGAGCTCGTCGGGCGCGCCGGTGCGCGCGAATTTGCGCAGGCGGCGCAGCGCCACCTTGATGTTGCGGATGCCGAGCTCGACATTGCCGTCGAGATCCTTGAACTCGCGCTTGTCCCACACCTTCACGGCGCGGTTGTTGCGGTTCTTCTCCTGGCCGATGCGCACGCCTTCGGGATTGTAGCCGTGGGCGCCGAACGGCGAGGTGCCGGCGGTGCCGATCCACTTCGAGCCGCCCTGGTGCCGGCCCTTCTGCTCCTCGAGGCGCTTCTTCAAGGTCTCCATGAGCTTGTCCCAGCCCATGGCCTCGATCTGCTTCTTCTCTTCTTCCGTCAGGTACTTCTCGGCGAGCTTCTTCAGCCACTCCTCGGGGATCTCCGCCTTGTCCATGGCCTCGAGCAGGCTTTCCAGCCCCTTGAACACCGTGCCGAAGACGCGGTCGAACTTGTCGAGATTGCGCTCGTCCTTCACCAGCGCGGTGCGCGACAGATAGTAGAAATTCTCGACCGAATAGTCCGCAAGGTCGGCGTCGAGCGCCTCCACCAGTGTGAGGTATTCGCGCAGCGTCACGGGGACCTGCGCGTCGCGCAGAGAGGTGAAGAATTGCAGGAACATGGGTGACAGATTGCCCGTCGGGTGGCGAACGTCAAGGGGCGCTCCACCTCTGCCCGCTAGGGAAGAGGTGAAGCGAAATCGCGAGCGCGGGTGGACCCGCCGCCTTTTTGCTCTAGAATTGGCCTTCTCACGGGGTTGTTTTGGGGACGTTTGCAATGGGAATTCTCGCAGCGCTCATCATTGGCGCGATCGCAGGCTGGCTCGCGGGCAAGATTGTCCACGGGGCGGGATTTGGACTGGTTGGCAACATCGTCGTCGGCATCATCGGCGCCCTGGTTGCGGGCTGGGTGCTGCCCCAGCTGCATATCCAGCTCGCCACCGGCACGGTCGGCGCCATCGTGGACGCCACGATTGGCGCGGTGATTGTGCTGGTGATCCTTTCGCTGATAAAACGGGTCTGAAAGCCTGACCGAACCAGGAACGGCCGCCATGCGCGGCCGTTCGCTTGTCGTGACCGAGGCAACGAAATTGGCATTGCCTCACGACGACGACCAACAAGGACGCGCAATGAAATTTACCGGCACCAAGGACTATGTTGCGACCGACGATCTCAAGGTCGCCGTCAACGCCTCGATCGTGCTCGAGCGCCCGCTCCTGGTGAAGGGCGAGCCCGGCACCGGCAAGACGGTGCTGGCGGAGGAAGTGGCGAAGGCGCTGAACGCGCCGCTTCTGACCTGGCACATCAAATCCACCACCAAGGCGCAGCAGGGCCTCTACGAATACGACGCGGTCTCGCGCCTGCGCGACAGCCAGCTCGGCGATAGCAGGGTGTCCGACATCAAGAACTACATCAAGCGCGGCAAGCTGTGGGAGGCCTTCACGGCCGAGCAGCGCCCGGTGCTGCTGATCGACGAGATCGACAAGGCCGACATCGAATTCCCCAACGACCTCCTGCTCGAGCTCGACCGCATGGAATTCCACGTCTACGAGACCGGCGAGACGATCAAGGCCAAGCAGCGCCCGATCATGATGATCACCTCCAACAACGAGAAGGAGCTGCCGGACGCCTTCCTGCGCCGCTGCTTCTTCCACTACATCAAGTTCCCCGACGCCGACACGATGGGCCGCATCGTCGACGTCCACTTCCCCGGCATCAAGAAGCGCCTGGTCGAAGAAGCGCTGCGCATCTTCTTCGAGGTGCGCGAGGTGCCCGGGCTGAAGAAGAAGCCCTCCACGTCGGAGCTGCTCGACTGGCTGAAGCTGCTGCTCAACGAGGACATGAGCGTCGAGCAGCTGCGCGAGCGCGACCCGCGCAAGCTGATCCCGCCGCTGCACGGCGCGCTGCTCAAGAACGAGCAGGACGTGCATTTGTTCGAGCGGCTGGCGTTCCTGAGCCGACGGGAAGTGTGAGACGTCTCGTGTCCCGGACGCGCTGCAGCGTGCAACGCTGCTGCGCTGCGTCCGGGGCACGAGAGCGGAGTGTGGGACACACTCTCTCCACGTCATTGCGAGGAGCTCTTGCGACGAAGCAATCCAGAATCTTTCCGCGGAGGGATTTCTGGATTGCTTCGCTTCGCTCGCAATGACGGAGTGTGACGCAACGGATCCGCTCTTCCCGTCCAGCTCGCTTGCAGACACGCCTTCGCAGCCTCGCGGCGCATCTCGCCCGAGCTTTGCATCATTCCATCGCCCCAACAGAAGAGGGCGCAGGGAAGGCCGGGTGCCGGCTCGCACCCACGGTCTGCTGCGCGAAACGCACGCGCAGAAAAACCGCACAGCAGCATACAGGTGTGGCCGTACACACGGCCTTCCCTGCGCGATGGTCGGACGGCGTATGCCGTGCTCTCCCGGGAGCCGAACTTTCCTCTGGCCTCCCTCACCCCGCGAATTGACGATGCCGTCCACCCGGTTGGGCTCGCGCACATCTCCGCAGACAGGCTTGACCGTGGCAACGACGGCCAGGACCACACGGTTTTGCCGTACGCAGCTCATCCGGCTTCGCCAAGAGGCTTCGCCGGACTTCAGCGCCGTTCGTCTGCACGCGGCCACGGGCTCACAGGGACTACCCGCCCTGCCCGCACCTTTCGTGCCGACGCTGCCGCGTCCACCGCAACCCGGCCCGCGTTTCGAACGACTCGCGAACCGCCCCTCTCCGTCGGGCCGGGCTGTGTGATGTATGCCGCAATTCCGAATTTCGGTAAAGTGGAATATTTTCGCGGGAAGGGATTGACGGGTTGCGGGGTATTTTGCCCGACGGGCAACGAAAGATGGGATTGTTCGAGGCCTCAAGCCCCGGAATTGCGAGGCCAGCGCCCCTGTTCCGCCGCTCCGAAAAGAAGCCCCACCGTCATAGGTGCCTTGGTTCTCGGCCCAGAGAGCGACCTCATCAGGCCGATCAGCTCAAATCTTTCCCCGCCAAAATACATGTCAAAATCGAACTCCGACATGTCGACGTTGAACTGACCCGCAAATCGACCAACGAACTCTCGCGCGTCCTCTCCGTCGACGCCCAAATCCCAGGCGATGTCGGTGCCAAGCGTGATTTCCTTTTGAGTCAACGTCTCTGTCCGGACAAAAGAAAGCAAGCTTTCCAGAAGCGCTGCTCCCCGCTTTCGTTTGATGTCGTTCACGACGTCCGGGTCGCTCAAGTCTCGGTGCCACCAATGGTTTACGAGATCCGGCGGTTGCTCCTTTCGTCGCCTGCCGTCTGCAGCGGCGAGCAACTTGATGAGGAGTCGAAACACGCGAGGCAGCTCAAATTCCGGAAGCGTCGCCACCTTCGCCAATTGAACCCGGAGGTTGGGCATTGCAATCAAGACGCACGGGGTAAGCGTCGGCTTCAGCTGCGACTCCGCAATTGCAATTGCCGCATCTTCAGGCTTAGGCCCTGCCTGCAATATGAAGTTGCCTAAGCCGCGAAGCAGCCTGCGCTTGTTGTCCCCGCTCTGCGCGCCGAACCAAGCCTCCCCTTCTGCATCGCTTGCGATCCCCTGCGCCAATTGGTTCAACAGGATCTCTTCGTGGACATTCAGCATCGTGCCACCCATGGCGGCGCTGCACCCCAGCACACGACTAGGGGCCGTGACTCGTCGCTGCCCACTCCAGCGCCGGAAGCACCGTGCCGACGAGCAGTCCATATGAGAAGGCTTTCTGAACTGGTGTGCTCCGAGGAAACCATGCGATTCCGCTCATGAAGTACATGATCGCCCAGAGGCCAGCAAACAGGGTCCAATCGCGCCAGCCCACGCGCAGCAGCAGACCGAGCGGGATAGCGGTGCAGAGAAATACGAGGCCGCAGAAGGCAATCTGGCCAACGGATTGTCGCTCGGCGCGAGGTTGAGGCATTTGCAGTCTGTCCACTGGTCGCTCGGGTGGGTTCGCGTCAGCGTAACCCACCTCTTCGTGTTCGCATCGGCAAAAACGGTGGGTTACGCCGCCCGAATTGCGCTTCGCGCAACAGCGCCGCCAATCCACCATACGAAGCTCGCGCTGCATCTCACGACGCCTTGCGCTTCACCGCCTTGCGCAAGGTCTCGTCGATCCGCGACTGCCAGCCCGGTCCGGTCGACTTGAAATGCTCGACTACCTCGGGGCTGAGGCGCAGGGAGACCAATTTCTTGGTCGGCGCCTTGTTGGGTCCCCGGCCCTTCCGGATGGTCGCGCTGAGATCGGGAAAGACTTCGGAGAACGGCCGCGCCTTGGCAAAATCTGCCTTTGTCAGTTCCGGATTATCGCTGACCGCGCGCAAATCCTTCTTTGTATAAACCGGCTTCTTCTTAGCGTTCGGCATAGAGTTTCCTTTCGCTTCGACTTGCCGGTCGCATGCTGATGATGCTGACGCCCTCGCGTCCCAGCCGAGCAAATACGACAACGATGACGCCACGGATGCTCGCGCCGATCGCGATCAAGCGCCTGCTCCTGTTGTGCGACGGAATGACCAGTGCGGCGTCGAAGAAGGCTTCGTCGAGATCGACAAAATCCAGCCCATGCTTGTCGAGATTGGCGAGCCGCTTCGGTTCATCCCAGACGATTTTCATTGCCTTTAATGTAGCTACGATTTATCCGACCGTCAACATCTTGTAGCTACAAAATCAAACAACCTTAGGGTGGATTAGCGTCAGCGCAACCCACCTCTTTCGTTTCCGCATCGGCAGAAGTGGTGGGTTACGCCAGCGGACTGCGCTTCGCGCAGCCCCCTAGCTAACTAACCCACCCCACGAAGATGTCACGCCACCGCCGCGTCCGGGATCCTTGCCGCTTCCATCGGCTGCTTGCCGCGGATGAGGTCCGAGGCGCGGTCCGCGATCATCATCGTTGATGCATTCAGATTCGCCGAGATCATGCGCGGCATCACGGAGGCGTCGATGACGCGCAGGCCCTCCAACCCGTGGACGCGGAGCTGGTCGTCGACGACCGCCCAGGTCGAGTCCGCCGGGCCCATGCGGCAGGTGCAGCCGGGGTGGAAGGTGGTGGTGCCGCGCTCGGTGGCGGCGTGGAGGAATTCGTCGTCGGTATTGACGTTGGGGCCGGGGAAATCCTCGTAGGCGTAGTAGGGCGACAGCGGCGCGGACTTCAAGAGCTCGCGCGCGAGCTTCATGCCGCCGACGACGACGCGGCGGTCGAGCTCGGCGTCGAGATAGTTGGTCTGGATGATCGGCGGCGCAAACGGATCGTTCGAGCGAATGCGGACATAGCCGCGGCTCTCGGGCCGCTGCTGCCAGGAGGCGACCGTCATGCCGGGCTCGTCCTCGAGCTGGCCCTGCACGCCTTCCTTGTAGCTCGCCGGCGTGAAGGTGAGCTGGAGGTCGGAGCTCTCCGCGCTCTCGCCGGAGTGCCAGAAGCAGTAGACCATCGTCGGCGACAGCGAGAGCAGGCCACGGCGCGAGGTCGCCCATTTCAGCGCCTCGATCCACAGCGAGAGGCCGCGGCGGAGCTCGTTGATGGTCTTGATGTTCTTGACGCGCGCGACCGTGCGAGGCGCGTAATGGTCCTGCAGGCCCTCGCCGACCGGGAGGGCATGACGGACGGCAATGCCGTGCTGCTGCAGCAGATCGGGCGAGCCGACGCCGGAGAGCTGCAGCAGCTGCGGCGAATTATAGGTGCCGCCGGACAGGATCACCTCCTTGTTGGCCCGCACCTCGACAGGATGCCCCCCGCGACCGCCCTTCATGTAGCGCACGCCGACGGCGCGCTTGCCCTCGAAGACGATCTCGGTCGCGTGCGCATAGGTGTGCACATGCACGTTCGGCCGCTTCATCGCGGGCTTGAGGAACGCGGTCGAGGCGGAGACGCGCAGGCCGTTGTTGATGGTGCGCTGGCAGTAGGAGACGCCTTCCTGGGTCTTGCCGTTGTAATCGGGATTGCGGGGAATGCCGAGCGAGACCGCGCCTTCCATGAAGGCTTCGCAGAGCGGGTCGCGCCAGTCCATGGTGGTGACCGTGAGGCTGCCCTCGCGCCCGCGATAGAGCGCCTCGCCTTCGCCGACGCGCTTCTCCAGTCGCCGGAAATAGGGCAGCACGTCGGCATAGCCCCAGCCGCGATTGCCCATCTGCGCCCAGGTGTCGAAGTCCATGCGCTGGCCGCGATTGTAGATGTGGCCGTTGATCGAGGACGAGCCGCCGAGCGTCTTGCCGCGCGGCGCGTAGATGCTGCGCCCGCCGGTCCAGGGCCCCGGCTCCTGCTGGTATCCCCAGTTGATGCTCTTCATGTAGAAGGTCTTGATGAAGCCCGCCGGCAGGTGGATGTAGGGGTGCCAGTCGGAGGGGCCCGCCTCCAGCACGCAGACGCTGGTGTTGGGATCTTCGCTCAGCCGGCTGGCGAGCACGCAACCGGCGGAGCCCGCGCCGACGATGACGTAATCGAATCTGTCCATGGTGCCGGCCGCCTCTAGCGTGTCGTGAGATTGAATGAATTGCAGCCGCGCACGCTGACACCTCTCCCCGCAGGGGAGAGGTCGATTTGCGCAGCAAATCGGGTGAGGGGGGTCAGGTTCCACGATAGACCGGTCCCCTCACCCGCGCCTTCGGCGCGACCTCTCCCTATGGGAGAGGTGATCGAGCTCGCGGCAAGATCGGGGTACATCATGGCTAGCGCGGCTTGTCGTTGAGTTGAAACTCGAGATGCGTCTGCACCGTCGGCCATTCGGCGGCGGTGATGCTGTAGACCACGGTGTCGCGCAGGGTGCCGTTCGGCGCGATCTGGTGGCTGCGCAGGATGCCGTCCTGCTTGGCGCCCAGGCGCTCGATGGCGCGGCGGCTCTGGTGATTGAAGAAATGCGTGCGGAACTCGACCGCGATGCAGTTCAGGGTTTCGAAGGCGTGCCGCAGCAGCAGGAGCTTGCACTGCGTGTTGAGCGGCCCGCGCTGCGCGCTCTTGGCGTACCAGGTCGAGCCGATCTCGACGCGGCGATTGGCGGCATCGATGTTCATGTAGGTGGTCATGCCGACGATCCGGCCGTCGGCGTCGAACACGGTGAACGGCAGCATCGAGCCCGCGGCCTGCAGGCCGAGGCGGCGGTCGATCTCCTTGCCCATGTTCTCCGGCAGCGGGATCGCGGTGTACCAGAGCTTGGACAGTTCGCCGTCCTTGACGGCCTCGACCAGACCGTCGCGATGATCATGCGACAGCGGCTCGAGACGGGCGTGCTGTCCGCGCAGGGTGACGGGATCGGGCCAGGGCATTGAAAGTCTCTCCTTACGTCATTGCAAGCGAAGCGAAGCAATCCAGAGTCTTACCGCGGAGGCAGTCTGAATTGCTTCGTCGCCAGCGCAAAATTGCTACGCAATTTTGTCGCGGGCTCCTCGCAATGACGGCTTGGCTCACTTGTTCAAGAAATTCAACGGCAAACCGCCGCGCGGCCAGTCCATGGCGATCAGCTCGCCCTTGCCCGACAGGGTGATGTAGGCGGTCTTCAGCTCGGGGCCGCCGAAGGCGATGTTGGTGGTGACGCGGTCGCCGGTCGGGACCTGCTCGACCAGGGTCCCGTCGGGCGCGATCACCGAGATGCAGCCGGAGACGAGGGTGGCGACGCAGACATTGCCGCTCGCCTCCACCGCGAGCGAGTCGAACATCTGGTAGCCGCCGAGGCCGCAGATCGGCTTTCCCCGCTCGCCGCGGTAGATCACGTCGCGCGGCTTGAGCGTGCCCGGCGCGGAGAGCTCATAGGCCCAGAGCCGCCCCGTCGGCGTCTCCGCGATGTAGACGGTGTTCTCGTCCGGCGACAGCCCGATGCCGTTGGCCGGCAGGATCCCGTGCACGACCTCCACGATCTCGCTCATGCCGGGCTTGAGGTAATACATGCCGCCGACGTCCATCTCGCGCGCGCGGCGCTTGCCGAGATCGGAGAACCAGAGGCCGCCCTGCCTGTCGAAGACGAGGTCGTTCGGCCCGCGGAGGTCGTGCGCGCCGCATTTGCTCACGACGGTTTCGACCTTGCCGGATTGCAGATCGACGCGCTGGATCGAGCCGCCGAGATAATCGTCGGGCTGCGGGCCCGGCATGATCATGTTGCGGGTCGGGATCCAGGAGAAGCCGCCATTGTTGCAGATGTACATCTTGCCGTCGGGGCCGAGCGCGGCGCCATTCGGACCACCCGGAATCTTCGCGACAATCTCCTTGCGGCCATCAGGATAGACGCGCGTCAGACGCTGGCCGCGGATTTCGACCAGCACCACCGAGCCGTCCGGCATCACGACCGGCCCTTCGGGAAATTCGAGATCGGTGGCGAGAACGCGGATGTTGGACATGGTGGGACCCTCCCGGCTGCTTGTTATGGCTTGCACGGGATGTCCGGCACGGGCCCCGCAGGCAAGATTTAGCTGCGGTTATGACAAAGTCGCCAAGGCTTGCCAAGCAAGCGGGACGGTATGCCAGCGTTGCACTGCAAAGCGCGATGTGGATCATCGCGCCTTGCGTCATCGTTCGAGCATGATGCTTCAGGATTCCCGCACCGGCACCCAGATTTCGAAGCCGCCATTGCCGGTTGCGGGGTCGAACGTCTCGCCGTAGCGTTCGAAGTTCGGCGCGTCCGCGGCTTTGAGACCGGAGGCCGGCAACCACTGATTCCAGATCGTGTTGACGGTGCGCCTGATCGAGGCGACGTGCCCGGCATGTGTGAACACCGCGTAGCGCTGCTCGGGAATGCGGACTCGGCTGAATCGACGCGGCAGGTCGGAGAAATCGGCGACTTCGACGCCCGCGATGTAGTCGAAATTGCCGGCGTCATCGCCGTTGCAGCAGACGCCGTAAGCGACCTGATTTTTTCCTTGGCCGACGCGTGCGGGAATGTCGGCGGTCTCCTGATGGAAGCGTTGCCAAAGACCGGGGATGATGGCGCCGTTGTCGCAGGAGATGCGCTCGCCGCGACCGGCGACGAGGAAGGCCTTTCCCATTTCGAAACGCGGCGGGGCGAGATGGTCGAGCATGGTGGAGTCCATCAGGATCGGCTCCTGAAGCTTGAGGTGGTTGACGCACGTCGCCGCCCTCACCGCTTCGGGTGTGGTGCCGAACTGGTCTCGGAACGCGCGGGTGAAGGCTTCGTGCGAGCCGTAGTCGGCCTCCAGCGCCAGGGACAGGATGTCGGGTGCGCCCTTTGCCAGACTGCGCGCCGCCTCCGTCAAACGCCGCGCACGCGCGTAGCGCATCACGGGAAGACCGGTGGCTGCGGCGAACGCACGCACGATGTGGAACCGCGACACGCCGGATATTTCCGCGATCTCGTCGAGCGTCATCGGCTCGGCCAGATGGCTCTCGACGTACCAGAGCGCGCGCTGGGCTGGATTCACGGCAATTGTCCTCGTTCGAAGCGCGGCAAGGGTAAGCCGGTCATCCCACTTCGCTTGATCGGCATTGCTGTGAGATAGTCCCGGAATGGCCGCTGGCAACGGCCTCGCGTTCACGGCTACACTGCCGGTGTTTCTGAACCGCTCACAAGAAAGCACGGAGGAACCGCGTCATGGAAATCACCGATGTGCGGGCGCACCATATCCGCATTCCCTATGACGCCGGCGTCGCCAGCTTCCGCCAGGGCGCTTCGGCGATCTCCGCGCTCGACATGGTGCTGGTCGAGGTCACGACCGATTCCGGGCTGACCGGCTGGGGCGATGCCTTCGCCTATGTCTGCCCGCGCACCACACGGAGCGCCGTCGAGGAGATGATCGCGCCGCAGGCCCGCGGGCTGAAGGTGCCCGATGCGGCAGGCATCCCGGCGGCCATGGAGCAGATCCAGCGCAATCTGCATCTGTTCGGCCGCTACGGCATCACCATGTTCGCGATCTCCGGGCTCGACATCGCATTGTGGGACCTGGCCGCGAAGGTCAAAGGCGTGCCGCTGCATCGTTTGCTCGGCGAGATCAGGCGCACGGCCATTCCGGCTTACGCGAGCCTGCTGCGGATCGGCTCGCCCGGCAACATCGCCGACGAATGCAGGAAGGCGCTCGCGCTCGGCTATGGCGCGATCAAGCTGCACGAGACCACGGCGCCTGCGGTATTCGCCGCGCGCGAGGCGATCGGGCCGGCCGTTCCGCTGATGGTCGACATGAACTGCCCCCTGACGGGCGAGCAGGCGATCGCCTTCGCGAAGTCATGCCAAGACGCGCAGCCGATGTTCCTGGAGGAGCCGGTCTGGCCGCCGGAGGACTTTGCCACCCTCGCCGACGTCCGCAGCAAGGGCGGGCTCGGCATTGCCGCCGGCGAGAATGCCTGCACGGAATATCAGTTCCGCCAGATGATGGATGCGGGCGCAGTGAGCCACGCCCAGCCCTCGGTCATCAAGGTCGGCGGCATCACGGAATTCCTGAAGGTCGCGGCGCTGGCGGATCGGCGCGGCATCAAGATCGTGCCGCACTCCCCCTATTTCGGCCCTGGCCTGCTGGCGACGCTGCACCTGCTCGCGACGCGCGACGATGGGCTGGTCGAGGTGTTCTACCTGAAGCGCGAAGCCTGCCTCTGGGGCGGCCGCGCCGATGTCGATGCCACCGGCCATGTCGCGGTGCCCTCAGGCCCCGGGCTCGGCTACGAGCCTGACCGCGCCGTGATGGAGCGCTATCGCGTCGCGTGACCGGCGCGCTTATTTCGCGGCGTCCTTCGCCGGAGGCGCGTCCTGCTTCTTCTTCAGGTCCTCGGCGGTCTTCACCTGCGCGGCCTGAAGGTCGCCGAGCGTCTTCTGCAAGCCGGCGAGGCTCGTCTTCAACGCGTCGATCTGGCGATTGGCGGCATCCAGCTTCTGCTGATGATCGAGGGCGAGCTTGGCGATCGTCTTCTGCAGGAAATCGACATTGCTCTGGAGACAGCTGGTGCGCCGCTCCATGGTCTTCTCGACGGTGCAGATCTCGATGCCGGGCACGTCCTGCGCGTGCACCGCCAGAGGCGCCAGCGCTGCGGGTAGCAACATCGCGAAACAAATGCCGGCGTTTCGAAGCATCATGCAGGTTCCTCGTCCAATCGATCACGGCAATGTGCGCTGTTTGCGCGCCGCTGCGGAAGGCTACCACACTCGTACCGCATTCTCGCGTTGAGCTTGCGCTGTTCCCTCGGACGGGGAACGTTGATCGGCACGCGGGGCGAAGTGGGCGTTCTTTCCGCGGCTTTGTTTAGGGGAGATTTTTGGAATGGCAACGCGCGATAGACGTTTGGCGGAGTTCGACGGCGCCGGAGAACCACCGCCGGGCCTGCCGGTCGAAGTGCTATGCGAAGACCACAGCGGAACGTATCAGCTGCCGTTCGCCTGCCGCTATGTCGAGGGACGTTGGCAGAACCACGAGGCCGGCATTGCAGTCGAAGCAACCGTCATCGGCTGGCGCCTGCCGCGCGTGAAGCAGCGCGGGGCCGCCTGAAGGCGGTCTCTGTCTCAAAATGCGACGGGGTCGCGCTCCGTTTTAACCTTCGGAACGCGGCCCGAACGAATCACGTCCGAATCAGCCGAAAGGCCGCGTACGCACCTGTTCACGGCTAGATGTCGGCGCGGCTCTGCGGATGCGTACAATATCTGCGCAGCGCGCCCGGCGGCCCAAGCTGGTACCGGCGCCCAAAGGTTAATCGCGGAAGAGGCATAGTCATAAGGCCGCGGCGAGAGGGCCTCCGCCCTCGAAACAGGCAGGGAGCGCAACGCCTGCCTAATATTCGACCTCGAGCTCCTCGATCTCGGCCGGCTCCTCCCTCGCCGCCGCGATCCATTCCTGCATCTCGGGCATGGCCATGATGGTATCGGCATAGGCCTTCAGCGGCGGCGCGAGCTTGACGTCGTAGGTCACGAAGCGCGTCACCACCGGGGCGTACATCGCATCCGCCATGGTGCGGTGCGCGCCGAACAGGAAGGGGCCGCCCGATTTCTCCAGGCAGTCCTGCCAGATGGAGCAGACGCGGTCGATGTCGGCCTGCGCCCGCGACCAAATCTTGAAGCCGGGAAAGTGTCCCTTCAGGTTGACCGGCAGCGAGGCGCGCAGCGTGGTGAAGCCGGAATGGATTTCGCCGCAGATCGAGCGGCAATGCGCGCGCTGGATGCGGTCGGCCGGCAACAGGCCGGCATTCGGCATCACCTCGTTGAGATATTCGGCGATCGCCAGCGTGTCCCAGACCACGGCGCCCTCGTGCCGCAGGCACGGCACCAGGATGGACGACGACAGCAGGAGGATTTCCGCGCGCGCGGACGGATCGTCCGGCGCGGTCACGATCTCCTCGAAATCGAGTCCGGAGAATTTCGTCAGCAGCCAGCCACGCAGCGACCAGGACGAGTAGTTCTTGCTGCTGATGGTCAGTGTCGCCTTCGCCATATGGCCCCTTCCCTGGTCCCGACATCAGCCCGGACGTGCCCGTGGCCTGTGTTTCCATGGCCTAAGCAGCAAGCGACGTGCCAATTTTCGCGACCGCCCGACCCGCCGTCTGGCGTCCTTATTGCATAGCAGCACCGGACGGGATGGGCGTTTCAGCATGATGTCGATGTATTATCAGGCCTTTCAAAACCACATGGACCTGACGGCGCCATGGCGCGCGGGGGCTTCGTCCGCGCTCAAATTCCTCAATCTGGTGCCTCAGGGCATGTCGGATCAGGTCGTCGGCCGGCTGACGGCCGCGCTGGAGCTGATCTCGCGCTCCACCCTCACCTACGACCGGCCTGCCTACGGCATCGACAGCGTGATGGTGGGCAACCGCGAAATCGCCGTTACCGAGGAGGTCGCCTACGCGACGCCGTTCGGCTCGCTGCTGCACTTCAAGAAAGAGGGCGTCGGCGAGCAGCCGCGCATGCTGCTGGTGGCGCCGATGTCCGGCCATTTCGCCACGCTCCTGCGCGGGACCGTCAAGACGCTGCTCCAGGACCACGACGTCTACATCACCGACTGGCACAATCCGCGCGACATTCCGCGCAGCGAAGGCCGCTTCGGGCTCGACGACTACACCGAGCACCTGATCGACTTCCTCGGACAGTTGGGGCCGCGCCCGCACATGGTGGCGATCTGCCAGCCGTCCGTCTCGGCGCTCGCGGCCGCCGCGATCATGTGCGAGGACAACCATCCCGCGCGCCCGGCGACGCTGACGCTGATGGCGGGCCCGATCGACACGCGGATCCAGCCGACCCGGGTGAACGAGTTCGCCAAGAGCAAGCCGATCGAATGGTTCGAGCAGAACCTGATCAACTACGTGCCGGTGCAGTGCCGCGGCGCCTTGCGGAAGGTCTATCCCGGCTTCGTGCAGCTCACCGCCTTCGTCTCGATGAATCTCGAGCGCCACATCAAGCAGCACATGGATCTCGCCAACCACATCGCCAAGGGCGAGAAGGAGAAGGCGGCGACCATCAAGACGTTCTACGATGAATATTTCGCGGTGATGGATCTTCCTGCGGAATTCTACATCGAGACCGTCCGCGACGTGTTTCAGGAGCACCTGTTGCCGCAGGGCAGACTGATGCATCGCGGCCGCCCGGTGAACACCAAGGCCGTCAGCCGCATGGGCCTGATGACGGTCGAGGGCGAGAAGGACGACATCTGCTCGATCGGACAGACGCTGGCGGCGCAGGATCTCTGCACCGGCGTGCGCGCCTATCGCCGCGTTCACCACATGCAGGCCGGCGTCGGCCATTACGGCGTGTTCTCGGGCAAGCGCTGGAACAACGAGATCTATCCGTTGCTGCGGGATTTCGTGCACGTCAATTCGTAAAGCGCCATCTCCTGACCCGGACGTCAGGTGCCAACTTCGTCGCGCAATTGCGCAATTGAGGTAATCGGGGATGCCGCGGGCATACCGAGACGCCTCCCCTGACCACGGACGGACGGCCAGTTGGGGACAGCACGCGCCTAATGCTCTTGCTTGAGCAGCTCTTTCGCTTCTTCCACTTCGGGAAGATTTCGCTCCGCATCGAATTCAGCGAGGACGGGGGCAAGCACCTCAGATACCGCGCCCGCTCGGTCTTTTGTCTTGTGCAGGCGCGCAAGTCCAAGGGCGCTGCGCAACTCGAAAGTCTTCGCCTGTTGGCGTCGTGCGATTTCCAGCGCCCGATTGAGGGCATTTTCGGCACCGGATCCATCAGGGTCGAGGCGCGACAGCAGTTCGCCTTGGACGCGATGCAGCTCGGCATCAAGCCAATGCTGACCGGATTGACCCGCCCATGCAATCAGTTCGCTCAAGATTTCCAGCCCGTCTTCGAGTTGACCCGACTCTGCGGCCGCCATGGCGACATGCATCCCCCAAAACGGTTCACAGAGGTAGCAATCGTTCTCGTGCAGCAAGGTCCAGCCGTGACGCATGTCCGCCAGTCCGGCCATTCGGTCGCCGGCACGCCATTTGGCCAGGCCATTCAGATAGGTGCCCGCGGCCACGTACAGCGGCATCGTGTGATCGCGCGCGAGACCGAGCGCCAGGATCGTCTCTGTTTGCTGAAGCATGCTCCCGCATACCCCGTCGAACACAGCGCGATGAACCAGCGCATTGGCCTGGGACAGCGCCCGTTTTTCTCCCGGAGCCCCCACCGCTTCCGCTGCGAGCTTGCGCGCACGAGCGGTGCTACCGAGCGGCCAGAGCACCAGGGCAAGAAATCTCATGATCACGAACGGCAGATCCAGCGCCGCAGCCCTAAAGGTCGCGGGATCCGGTTCAGCACCATGGATCGCCAACGCTTGCTCGAGATGCGTTCTCGCATTCAAGTAATCGCCCCCGAACCAGCAGGTGACGCCGCCCGTCCAATGGGCGACGATGGCGGCGACCGGCGAGTCCGGTCGACGGTCAGCGGCGCTCCTGATGACATCCGCCAGCTCCCGCATCGGAGCGAGTTCGCCGTGTGTCAGGCAGGCATTGAACAGCCCCGAATGTACCGGCGCAAGTTCGACGGGATCATCGATATCGGCTGCGAACTGGCGCGCACGCGTCCATGCCGCGACCGTTTCGGGAGCGCTATGGCCGAGGCTGCCCCTGAGTGCACGACCGTATGCGATTTGAAGATGCAGCCTGCTCATCATCCGGCGGGGCTCGTCAGGCAACTGATCTGCGATCGCAATGGCTTTGCCGAGATGTGCAATCGCCTCGGAATAGGCCGAGCGTTTCAGCGCCTGCTGTCCCGCTTTGCGCCACCACTCGAGGGCGACATCGTTCAGCCCGGCCTCCGTGAAGTGGTGTGCCACAACTTCCGGCTCGGTCTCGGCCACGACCGGAAACTTCGCGCGCAGGACGTCGCCGATGCGCGTGTGCAGCACCTGCCGTTTGCTCTTGAGCAGGCTCTCGTAGGCCGCTTCCTGAACAAGAGCGTGCCTGAAACTATAGTTTGCTTCGGGCGGGGTCCCGCGACGCACCAGCAGTTCGGCCTCTTCGAGTTGTCCCAGCGCTACGCTCAGCGTCTGGTCATTGCGTCCCGCCACATATTTCAGCAGCGCGTATGAGAAGTCGCGGCCGATGGCAGCGCCAATCTGCGCCACCTCCTTGACTGGAGCGAGCCGGTCGAGCCGCGCCATCAGCGAATCTTGCAGTGTCGCGGGAATTGCGAGCGGCGGGAGCGGACTATTGGGGCGATAGCGCCCGGCATCTTCGACGAGTAGCCCGGACTCGAGCACCATCTTGGTCAATTCCTCGACGAATAGAGGGATGCCATCGGTCTTGTCGATGATCTGCTTCATCATCTCGCGCGGCAGCTGGCAACCAACGGCCACCTGTTCGACCAGCGCGCGCGAGTCCTGTCGATCGAGTCGATCGAGCCGCAACAGACTGACGTTGGCGAGGCCCGACCATGAGGGCTCGAACTCCGGCCGGGACGTCATGAGGACGAGTATCGGCAGCCTCCTGATTCGGTCGACCGCAAGATCGAACAGTTCAAGTGTCGTCGCATCGGCCCAATGCATATCCTCGCAGATAATCAGCAGGGGTTGCTCTCGCGCCAACCCTTCAAGCTGATCGAGAAGGGTTGCAAACGTCTGTCGCCGCTGCTGCGCCGGGCTCAAACCGAGCGGCGAACAATGGTCTCCGGTTGGAATCGAAAGGAGAGCCGCTATGAGCGGTGTCGCTCGTGCGACCTGTTGTGTTCCAAGCGCCAGCATTGCTTCGAGCTTGTCGAGCTTCTCCCCGGCCGTATCGTGCGAGCGAATGCCGGCGGCGCGCTCGAGCTGCGCGACAAAGGGATGAAGCGCACTGTTGGTGTGGTAAGGTGAACACTGATATCGCACCCGGCGGTGCGCCTCCAACGATGGGCTTTCGGACAGCGTCGCGACAATGCGCGACTTGCCGATGCCAGCTTCGCCGGAAATCAAGACCATCTGGCCCTGCCCCTGCCATGCCCGGCGCTGGCGCGAGAGAATGAATTCGATCTCGTCCTTGCGGCCGACAAAGCCGATCGAGCGCGCCGCGCGCACCGCCTCGAAGCGACTCTCGGATGCGGTCGCTCCCTCCACCGCCCAGACTGCGATGGGTTCGGCTATTCCCTTGACCTCACGGCGGCCGAGATTGCGAAACGCGAAGAGATCACCAAGCAGCCGGCGCGTCGAGGATGCAACGACGACCGCCCCCGGTTCCGCCAGGCTCTGGAGCCGAGCAGCGAGGTTTGGTGTATCGCCGACGGTTGCGTGCTCCTCCGACGCATCTCCACTGATGAGGTCGCCGACCACCACAAGCCCGGTCGCAATTGCGATCCGCAGTTCAACCCGTTCGTCGGCGCCTGTTTTTAGCTGCCGAATCGCGGATATTGCGTCGAGGCCCGCTCGCACTGCGCGCTCCGCGTCATCCTCGTGGGCGCGAGGGTAGCCGAAATATACGAGTATTCCGTCGCCGACGAACCTGGCTATCCTGCCATCGTAAGCGGCAATGACTCTCGCGCACGCCGCGCGGTAGGCCCGGATCACTTCCCACATATCCTCGGGATCGAGGCGCGCCGAGAGTGCAGTTGAGCCGACCAGATCGCAAAACATGACGGTAAGATGGCGCCGCTCGGCGTCTTGAGGAGGAGCCGGCGATGCGATCAACGCGGCGGGATCGAGGTCGGCAATAGCACGCAGCATTTTGCGGCGATGGCCTAGCAGGACTCCGAGCTTGTCAAAGTCCTCGTCCATCAGTTCGGGGAGGACGCCCACGTCGATCCCATTTTGGGCAAAACGCTCTGCGTATTGCCCAAGCCCCAGTTTCTCGAGCCACTCCGCAATCTGCATTGGCTCCACCGATCGTGTGGCTGGCGGTTAGCAGAATTTTGGACCACGGCGCGCCGGAAACGATATCCCAACATCACCATGATGGCACGTCTTGTTTGTTGCGCGATAAGTTAGGTTGCTCAGTACCGGTGCGGCGTCCAAGCAAGGACGCTGCCCCATGCGAACGATTACGCCACCAAAACTCGTAGGCACTCAGCACTGGATGATAGAGGTTGCAATGAGTCGTCACTACTCACTCCAACCTGAAGCCGAATCCAACACTGCGGATTGTGCCCACGTCACGACGTCAAGCAGCCGTTTGTCGGTGAGCGCAGTTCCATCATTCCTTGCCCATGGACGCTTCGTAGTTGCGAGCCATCGTGCCCGCTGCAACTTGAAGCGAAGAACCGACCACCCAACAGCCGGCAACAAAGGCTATCAGCCCATTGGGTGGGTTTTGATCAAGGACAAGGATACTGACGGACAGCGTTGCGGCAATCGCGGCGCCGAACGTTCCGGTCGCGCTCATGATCTCAGCCGGCTCGAAACCGTTCCACTCTTCCGAGATGCTCGAAATCGACTTCCGTGCGACACCGCCGGACAAATCAATTCCGACATAATGGCTAAGAGCTCCATAGAGCATCGATATCAGCACGATCCAGCCGCTTTCAAACATGCCGCCTTTCTCGCGCAACAGGGTCGCCCCCACATAGAGGCCGCAAGAGGCCCCAATGGCTGCGAGCCCAATTCTTTCAAGAAGATGGGCCGACCTGATCAGACTGGAACGGGCGATCCGAAGATGGCCGGTGTACCTTCTTAGGGAAAATGCGCTGGGCACTGCATTGCTGATCTTCATTGGAGTCTCCCTCTCAGGTAAGTAGCGGCCTATCGGCCGACCTCGATTAGAGGTTGCCTCGTGACCGCGTTTTGCGATTCCCTGGATTCCAATTTCTGAAAGATCTGTGCTGAGTAGCGGGACTGGCTTGCTCGTGAGCAAGACGAGAGCCAATCCAAAGCTGCGAGCTCGCGGCTGCGCAGGCATTGCATCTCACCCGTGTCTGTCAGTTAGGTCCGGGTGCGGCAATTTCTTGCGGAAGTGATAGTTCAAAAAGTGAGTGATGGAATATGAGACGGTTCACACACCTTGGTTTCCTGTCGCTCCATCCGATCACAGTTTCCGGAAGAGGCTCTGCATCGTCGCGATACCCGGGAGCGCGCGAGCGGGAGCTGAAAGGCGCAGTCAGTCAGCGAGCTCTCCCGCGTTTCGCCGACATCAGATCTCCACGCTTGCGAGTTTCGTCCAGGTCAACCCATGAGGCTCGGCCGCATCACCGGAAACTCACCGCGCCTTCGGGTCTCAGGCCTGAACGACTTTGACCAGGCGACACCTCGCGATACTGTCGCCGAAGCGGCTGGTAGTCCGGCGCGCGCGCCGCGCTTCTGATCTCGTCATTCGACAATTCGCGCCGCGCGCCGCGACGCGATGGATCGGGCACCGGCACGGCTGCCATCAGCTTCTTCGTAGAGGCATGCTGCGGATTGCCGAACAACCGCCGCACGCAGGCCGATCTCGACTGCGCGAAGACCGTGGGACGAGGTCGCAAGAACAGGTCCAGCCGACAATTCAGCTCATTCTTCGCCGCAGCGTCGCCGATGGCGTCTCGCCGAATTTGTCGCGATAGGCACCGGCCATGCGGCCGAGATGGGTGAAGCCGAGATCGAAGGCGATCTCGGTGACGGAAGCATCGGGCGCCGCCTGCGCGAGGCGCGCGTGCAGGTCTGCAAGGCGCATGTCGAGCAGCATCTGCGAGATCGACACGCCGAAGTGACGGCGGAAGCCGAGCTGGAGCGCGCGGATGCCGATGCCGGACGCGCGGGCAAGCTGCGCAAGGTCGAGCGGCTCGCCCGCATTGTCCGCCAGATGGTCCCGCGCGGTGCGGAGCGCTCGCGGCAGGCGTTCGGCGCAGCCGGAGAACGTCCTGATCGCATCCGAGAGGCCATGCCGCTGGCCGTTGAGGAGGCGATCGAGCAAGGTCTCGCGCCAATCGGCCACCGCGACCGGTGAAAGCCTGCCGGACGGACCGAGACGCTCGGCAAGCCGCATCAGCTCGGCAAGGCTCGCCTGCAAGGCCCGCCCGCACGGCGCATCCAGATCGATCGCCGGATCGAACTCGACGGTGCCCACCGCCCTGCCCGACAGCGCCGCGGCGCGCTGCTCGACCATGCGGCGATCGAGCAGCAGGATCGCCTGCGCACAGTCGTTCCACATCATCCGCGTCGGAATGGTCGGCGACAGCAGCGACGCTGTCCTGTCCGGCGCGACATCGAGCTCGCTGACGCCGGCGCGAATGCGGGCGCTGCCCGTGAGCGGGACCTGCACCAGGAAAAAGCGATCGAGACAGCCGGGATCGATGCTGACCGATCCGCCATAGGCGACGTAGTTGATCGAGAAGCCCTCGAACGCCGCGCAATTGTGCCGGGCGGAGAAGCCGGCGGCGCGCGCCTGCGCAGGCTTGAGATCGTGCGGGCAGAAGATACGACCGATCTGCTCGGCCGCTTCGTCGACGTCATCCGTGGTGACGCGGGCGAAGTCCGCGAGCCGTTCGGCTGCAGAGGCTCTTGCGCTCATTTCCAGCTCGGCTGCGGACATCGTCGACCATGCTTCGCGCCCGGGAATTATTTTAAGCCTATAATAGTTCCCGGCGGACGAAAAGGGCCGTGTCCGCTTATCGTCGTGCTGCATGGCGATAAGCCGCGCGGGATTCGTTTAGCGGATAGACAGGCGGCCCCTGGCTGGCCGATGCTCCGTCCCCGCCGGAATCCATCAGGAGGCGAGCATGACTGCACTCGAAAAGGGCATTACTGCGAACGGCACGGGCTATGGCGGCAAGAGCTGGAATATCCTGGGCCAGGTCTATTTCCCCAAGGCCGTCACAGACTCCACCTTCGCGTTCGAGACCAACAGCGATCCCGGCCAGTTCGTGCCGGTGCACATCCATCCGACCCAGGACGAGTTCATCCTGGTGCAGGAGGGCACGCTCGACCTCAAGCTCGACGGTCAATGGGTCAAGGCCCATGCCGGCGACCTCGTGCGCATGCCGCGCGGGATCCCGCACGGCTATTTCAACAAATCCGACAAGCCCTGCCGCGCACTGTTCTGGGTCTCACCGATGCAGAAGCTGGAGGCGCTGTTCGAACAGCTCCACAATCTGACCGACCCTGCCGAGGTTGTGCGCATCTCGGCGCTGCACGAGGTCGACTTCCTGCCGCCCGAGGCCAACGACTAGGCGATCCGCCTTCTCGTCCATTTCCATCTGCTTGCAGCTCGGCCGGCCGCGCCTTGCGGCCGAACGTGGCCGCTTGCGCGCGAAACACATTGATTGCGAGCCATTTCATGGTCAGTCCCAAACATGTCTGCGTGATCGGCGCCGGCGTCTCCGGTCTTGCCGCCGCAAAGGCGTTCTCTACCCGCGGCCACCGCGTCACCATCGTCGAGCGCAGCGGCGATCTCGGCGGCGTCTGGGAGCCGGCGCGCTCCTATCCCGACGTGCAGACGCAGAGCCCGAAGGAACTCTACCGCTACACCGATCGCGCCATGCCGGACGCCTATCCGGAATGGCCGACCGGGCCGCAGGTCCACGCCTATCTCGCCGATTACGCCAAGAGTTTTGGCCTCGAGCGCATGCTGCGGCTGAACACGGAGGTCGCGGGCATGGCGCGCCGCGCCGACGGCAAGCCGGGCTGGACGCTCGCCCTGAAAGACAAGGACGGCACGGACACGAGCGAGGATTTCGACTTCGTCGCGATCTGCACCGGCCAGTTCAACGAGCCGCGCGAGCTACATTGCCCCGGCGAGGACGGCTTTCTCGCACAGGGCGGCCAGATCCTGCATTCGTCGAAATACAACGATGCCGCGCTGGCAAAAGGACGCCGCGTCGTCGTGCTCGGCGGGTCGAAGTCTGCGACCGACATCGCCGTGAACGCGGTGAAATCGGGCGCGCGCGAGGTGACGATCGTGATGCGCGAGCCGGTCTGGCGCATTCCCTATTTCATCGGCGGGCTCGTGAACTTCAAGCGCATCCTCTACATCCGCGCGCAGGAGGACATGTTTCCCGGCTGGGGCATCGGCCCGATGGCGCGGCTCGCACACCGCCTCGCCACGCCACTGGTCTGGGCGAACTGGCGCGGGCTGGAGAGCTTGTTGAAAGCGCAGCTCAAGCTCAAGCAATGCAAGATGGTGCCGAAGGAGCGGATCGAGGACGGCGTCAACTGCTCGGTTCCGATTGCAACGCCGGGCTTCTATCCGATGGTCGCCGACGGCCGCATCAAGGCGGTGTTCGGCACGTTCGACCGATATGAAGGCGACAGCATCGTGACGAGCGGGGGCGAGCGCATCGGTGCGGATGTCGCCGTGCTCGCCATCGGCTACAAGCTCGGGGTGCCGTTCCTCCCCGAAGCGTATCGGCAGAAGCTGGTCGATGCCGACGGGCAGTACCGGCTCTATCGCCTGATCGCCAATCCCGATCTGCCCGAGCTCGGCTTCGTCGGCTTCAACTCGTCGTTCTGCACCGTGCTCTGCGCCGACCTCGCCGCCAACTGGCTGGTGCGCTATGCCGACGGCCAGCTCGCCAACCAGCCGACGGCGCAAGCGATGCGCGACAACATCGAGATGATGCTGCACTTCAAGCGCGTCGAACGGCCGGCTGCGGGCGTCTATGGCGGCCTGTGCGTCGCGCCCTATCACTACCGCCATTTCGACGAGCTGATGGCCGACATCGGCGCGAGGGCCCAGAAGCGCGGCGGGCCCGCGGGCCGCTTCCAGCCTCCGGATGCGGACGATTATGCGAAGTTCCTGGCTTCCGCGCCGGAGTACCGGGCAACGGCATGAAGGCCGGCTAGCTGCCGCCGACCCGAACTCGCGGCTCGCCAGGCCAGGCCGTATTGCCTACGATTCCGGCTGCCGAATCGGCCGGTCCGGGAGCCCGCGATGCAATCAAGACGCCACGCCGCCGCGATCATCGCTGGGCTTGCCCTGCTTCTCGCGACACCCGCGATGGGACAGGGCGCGCTCACGGCCAGACAATCCGAGGCGCTCGCCGCCTATGACCGCGCGCTCGCCGACTTCAAATCGATCCTCGCCGAGCGGCGGCGCCAGATCGAGGCGAGGGAGCCGCTGCCGAACCTGCCGGGACAGGCGCTCTATCTCGCGCGGGTCGCCGTCATCAGCACCTACAAGGATCTCACCGACGCCATGCCGTCGCGGATCGGCCGGCCCAACAAGTTCGAGATTCCTCCCGCCTATTTCGATGCCGACATCGAGCCGCTCGTCGACGAATATGGAAAGCTGTTCGACATCATGGAGGCGCCGCCTGCCAGTGCGCAGAACTCGCCAACGCCCTTCAAGGACGTCGTCGATCTCGCCGTTGCGATCGCGCGCGCCAAGGGGCTTGCGCCTGAACATGCCGAGACTGCCGGCCGCATCAGCCTCGGGCTGTTCTTTGCGGAAACCAATGGCAAGCAGAACGTCCGCAATGCGCGCTCGAACACCTACATGGGCAGCTTCCAGACCGGCCCCTCCGAAGACCGCAACGGCCGGAGGAAATGGGAGGCCATCAAGGGCGAGATCGCCGCGATCGATCCGGCGCTGAGCGCGCGCGACGACAGGGAAGAGGCGCGGGCCCGCGGCACCGACCACCGCTTCAACCACTGGACCAACGTGCGCAACGGCCTGATGAACGCGCACGCAGATCTGTTCCGCGAGATCCCCGGAATTGCGAAGACGCTGCCTGATCCGATCGACCAGATGAAGCTGTTCGAGCTGATCCAGATCGTTCCCACCCCGACAAGGTCCGCGCTCAAATCGGGCGATCTCCTGAACTATGGGGTCTCCAGCCCCACCATCATGAAGCACCTGCGCAACAACAGCATCTTCGCCTTCGGACAGGCCGACCGGGCGCGCACTTCGGCAAGCTACCGCGAGATCCTCGCTGCCATGTGGCTGTTCAAAAGGAAGTTCGAGCGCGCGATGGCGAAACATGCGGAGATAAGGCAACGCTGAGGGAGCGGTTGCAACCGCTACCGGACGTTGTAGTCTCGCGATCTCATCGGAGACACGGACCGTTTCATGCGCGTTCTCATTCTCGGCGGCAGCCAGTTTCTCGGACGCGCGATCGCAAACCATGCTTGCGCCAGGGGGCATGACGTGACCTGCGCTGCCCGCGGCCTTGCGGGGCCGATTGCCGCGGGCGCGCGCTTCGTGCGGATCGACCGCGACGTCGCCGGCGGTCTCGAACCGCTCGCGGGCGAGTCGTTCGACGCAATCGTCGATGTCTCGCGTCATCCCGGCCAGGTTCGCCGCGCGGTCGCAGCGCTGAAGCGGCCGGGCATTCATTGGACCTTTGTTTCGACGATCAGCGTGTATGCGGACAACCGTATCCCGGGGCAACGCGCGGACACCGCGCCGCTGCGCGAGCCTGTTGCCGCGGATGTCGAGCACAGCACCGATGCAATCTACGGTGCCGCGAAGGTCGCGTGCGAGCAGGAGGTCGGCGAGGACGCATTCATCTGCCGCGCCGGCCTCATCGCCGGACCGGAAGACCCGACCGGACGCTTCGCCTATTGGCCCGCGCGGCTCGCGCGCGGCGGCGAAGTGCTGGCGCCGGGATCGCCTGACGACGCCGTCCAGTTCATCGACGTCCGCGATCTCGCGCAGTGGATCGTGCATGCGGCAGAGACCCGTCTGTCCGGCATCTATGACGGGATCGGGCCAATTCGCACGCGCGGCGAATTCCTGGCCGAGTGCGCAACGGCGCTGAACGCATCATGCACGTTCACCTGGGTCGATCGCGCCTTCCTCGAAGCGCACGACGTGCGGCGCTGGGCAGGCCCGCGGTCCTTGCCGATGTGGCTTCCCCTGCCCGACTTCGCCGGCTTCCTGACCCGCGACACCTCACCGGCGCGCGCCGCCGGCCTGACCTCGCGACCACCGGCCGATACCGCACGCGATACGTTGCATTGGCTTCGCAACAGCGGCGGCCCGGTCGTCGGGCTTACCGCCGATGAAGAGCGGGACGTGCTTGCGGCGTGGCATGCCGCCAAAAGGACTTAGGTCAACGGAATGGCTCCAGCAATCCTTTGCCGCTTTCCGGTCGGACGCATTGCAGACATGGTGTAACACGATCTCTGCAAGCTGTCGCGATTACTGCTGCCGACCGAGTGAGGCGAGGAATTCGTCGGCGATCGATCTCCACCGCTCCGGATAAAGCCGCAGCAGGTGGCCATCGCCCGGCACGCCGCGCAGCAGCTCGAAGCGCACGCTGCCGCCGGCGGCTACGAATGCCTGGTGATATTCGCGGATGAGCTCCTCCTTGTAGAGGCGGTCGTTATCGGCATAGAGCCAGAGCTGCGTGACCTCAGGGCCTGCACCGCGGCCGGCATTCGCATAATAGGACGTGGTCACCGGTCCGTAAGGATACCAGCCGCCACTGAAATTCACCACGCCCATCACCTCGCCGGGCTTCAGGCCGGCATAGTGCATGGCGAGAAAGCCGCCGCGCGACTGACCCGCGAGCAGCACCTTGCCCGGCTTGACCCCCGGCAGCGTGCGGCCAAAGGCGATCGCGGACTCGAGGTCTTCAACGGCTTCGGCAACACCGGCCGAGACGTCGATGAGGCTGCCGTCGTTCGCACGCCCGAAGGTCTCCTCACCGTTGATACCCTCGGAGCTGCCACGTCCGCGGCGCATGAGCGCCAGCATCGCAAATCCATTGTCGTGCAACCAATGCGCCTCGGTTGAGAACGACCAGGACCTGAGCTGATTGCGACCGATGTCGGATCCATGGGTGAGGATCGCGAGCGGTGCCTGCCCATGCCCTGACGGCGGATAGAACGTGCCCTCGAGCGTGATCGGCCGTTTACCATCGGGCGTTCGAACCGTGAGGTGCGGAATTCGGACGCGCTCTCCGGGCCACGGCCAGTCGTTCGGCCACTCGCCCGCAGCGAGACGCGCGGGATCGGCACGGACCAGCGCTCCCGACGTGACGAGGCCATTCTTGAGCGTGGCCGTCATGTACAAGCGGTCCGGGCCCTCGAAGGCATAACGAAAGACACGAAACCCTGTCATGGTCAGCACGCCATCGACGACCGTCGCCTGGTCCCGCCACCATTCGCGGTTCATGCCATTGAAGGCCGAGTCCGACCGGGCAAAGACGAGGTCTGCATGCCCATTGGCCTGTACGCGCTCGACCACGAGGATGTGCCGGTCGTCTTGCCAGGTCCCGATCCATGCACCCTGGAAGCGGGCAATCTCCGGCGGCACGTCGGCTGCCGGCGGCTCCATCTCGAACCGCGGCGGCAAGGGGACGATGGTTTCAGGATCGACCGTCAGCGGCTGGGCGTGAGCGCTCTGCATCATCAAGACCAGGGGTATGATCGAAACTGCAATCCAACGTCCAAGCATGTGCGCCCAGTTGATATCCAATGTGTCCGGCGAAGGACGCTCTATTCCGTCCGGATCGGCGAGTCCTTCAGGCCGTTGTTGTCATAGGCCTTGCGCAGCGTGCCGTTCGTCGCGGCCTCGTTCATGAATTTGGTGACGAACGCCAATGCTTGGCCGTGACCGAGCGGGACGGCGACGGCGGTCACCGTCTTCTTGAACGTTTCGTCCAGCACCTTCGTGCCCGGAATCTTCTGCGCCATCTTGTTGAGCTGGTCGCGTGACAGCGCGGAGGCGTCGATCTCGCCGCTTTTCAAGAGGTCGAAGATCTCGTCATAGGTCTGATAGCCCGTGACTTTGGCGTTCTTCAGATGCGCGATCGCACCGCGCATGGTGGTCGTGGCGTTGACCGCCGCGACCTTGACGCCAGCCTGGTCGAGCGTGGCGAAATTGGTGATGGATGAGCCCGGCCTGACGATGTAGGTGGCATCGGCGACCTCGTAGATCGGACCGAACAACATTCTGGTCTCGCGCTCGGGATCCTTCGGCAGCCAGGTGACGTCCCATTTCCCCGTCCCGGCTGCGTCACTGATCTGTCCGGAATTCTGGTGCACGACATATTCGACGGGCACGCCGAGCCAGGCGGCCATCTCCTTGCCGAGGTCGACGGGGACGCCGGCATAGCCGGCCTCCGTCCTGGTCGACCAGAACGCGCCGCCCGCCGGGCTGATCGCGATCGCGACGCGCAGCTTGCCGGTCGGCGCGATCTCCTCCTTCAGGCCATCGGCTAGTGCAGGCATGTCAATTCCCGCTGCGAGAACGAGGCCGGCAAGGGCCGATCCGAGAGACGCCAATCCGAGAGACATGGGCATGTCATGCTTACTTCATCTTTTCTTCTACGGACCGCTTCCCGTCCGTCGCGCGGTCATTGACGCAATTCTGGACGATCATGCGCGCGATGAAAAGCGGCCTGTCATGACAAATCTGTCAGAGGGCACACCGCTCCTTGCACTGCAAGACCTGTGACTGCCATGGCTATGGTGTTCCACGGCCGGACTTTTGTTGCTAGCCTGCCGCACCGACAGACCGCAACGAGGGCAACCGAATGACGCGCGCGAATCCCGCATTTCCCGCACGATGCAACGGAGTGTGGAGATATGCCGGGCGAGCATTGGCAACGGCAGCCGCCGCGATCGCGCTCGCCGGCTGCGAGGACAAGAACACGTTCGTGGCGCCGCCGCCGCCCAAGGTGGATGTCGCGACGCCGGTGCAACGTCCGGTGACGCGCTACATCGAGGCCACCGGCAACACGGCGCCGATCAAGAGCGTCGATCTCGTCGCGCGCGTGCAGGGCTTTCTGCAATCGATCGACTATCAGGACGGCACCTTCGTCAAGCAAGGCACCCAGCTGTTCACGATCGAGCCGGAGACCTACAAGCTCAAGCTCGAGCAGGCGCAGGCGGCCGAGGCCGGCGCGCAGGCCTCGCTCCGTCAGGCGGAAGCCGACTACAAGCGGCAGGCCGAGCTGGTGCAGCGCCAGGCCGTCTCCCAGGCCACGCTCGACACCTCGACGTCCAACCGCGACAACGCCCAGGCCAATCTGCAGCAGGCCCAGGCCAATACGAAACTCGCCGAGGTGAACTACGGCTACACCAGGGTGACGGCGCCGTTCGACGGCATCGTCAGCGCGCACATGGTCTCGATCGGCGAGCTCGTCGGCGTCTCCTCGCCGACCCAGCTCGCCACCATCGTCGCGATGGACCCGATCTATGTGAACTTCACGGTCAACGAACAGGACGTGCTGCGCATCCGCGCCGAGGCGGCTCGCCGGGGGCTGACGCCGGCCGACCTCAAGCAATTCCCGATCGAGATCGGGCTTCAGACCGAGACCGGCTACCCGCATCAGGGACATCTCGACTACGTTGCGCCGACGCTCAATCAATCCACGGGCACGCTGGCCGTACGCGGGCTCATCGCCAACGACAAGCGGGTGTTGCTGCCCGGCTATTTCGTCCGCGTCCGCGTGCCCTTCAGCCAGGAGAAGGAGTCCCTCCTCGTTCCCGACACGGCGCTCGGCAGCGACCAGGGCGGCCGCTACCTGCTGGTGGTCAACAGCGACAACGTCGTCGAGCAGCGCAAGGTGCAGATCGGCCCGACCGACAAGGGCCTGCGCGTGATCGAAAGCGGATTGAAGCCGGAGGATCGCGTGGTGACCGCGGGACTGTTGCGGGTGATCCCGGGCCAGAAGATCGACCCGCAGGTGACGAAGATCGACCAGTCTCAGGCCTCGGCCAAGTGAGGGGCTGTCAGCCATGATCTCGAAATTCTTCATCGAGCGGCCGGTCCTCTCGAACGTCATCGCGCTCCTGATGATCCTGATCGGCGGCGTCGCGCTGTTCAACCTCGCGATCGCGCAATATCCCGACGTGGTGCCGCCGACCGTGCAGGTCACCACGCGCTATCCCGGCGCCAGCGCCAAGACCGTGATCGACACCGTGGCTCTGCCGATAGAGCAGCAGGTCAACGGCGTCGAGGACATGCTCTACATGCAGTCCTACAGCGGCTCGGACGGCACCTACACGCTGACCGTGACCTTCAAGATCGGCACCGACCTCAACTTCGCGCAGGTGCTGGTGCAGAACCGCGTCTCCAGCGCGCTGTCGCAATTGCCCCAGGCCGTGCAGAACCAGGGCGTCACGGTGCAGAAGCGATCGACCTCGATCCTCCTGTTCGTGACCCTGACCTCGCCGGACTCCAAGTACGACAGCCTTTACCTGAGCAACTACGCCACCATCAACATTCGCGACGAGCTCTCGCGCCTGCCCGGCGTCGGCAACGTCACCGTGTTCGGCGCCGGCCAGTATTCGATGCGGATCTGGCTCGACCCCAACAAGCTGCAGGTCCGTGGCCTCGTGCCGCAGGACGTGATCCAGGCGATCCAGCAGCAGAGCCAGCAGGTCGCAGCCGGCCAGATCGGCGCGCCGCCGACGCCGCCCGGACAGGCGTTCCAGTACACTCTCAACGTCAACGGACGGCTCGACGACGCCAGCCAGTTCGAGAACATCATCGTCAAGACCGGTACCAGCGGCGACGTCACGCGGGTGCGCGACGTCGGCTGGGTCGAGCTCGGCGCGCAGACCTACAGCCAGATCTTCTCGCTCAACAAGCAGCCGGCCGTGGGCATCGGCGTATTCCAGTCGCCCGGCGCCAACGCGCTCCAGGTCGAGCAGGCCGTCGAGAGGAAGATGGCCGAGCTCGCCAAGCGCTTCCCTGAAGGCATCAAGTACGACACGCCGTTCGACACCACCAAGTTCGTGGAGGCCTCGGTGCACGAGGTCTACATGACCCTGATCGAGGCGGGCCTGCTCGTGCTGGTCGTGATCCTGGTGTTCCTGCAGGACTGGCGCGCGATGCTGGTGCCGGCGACGACCGTGCCGGTCACCATCATCGGCGCGTTCGCCGCGATGGCGGCGCTCGGCTTCACCATCAACATGTCGACGCTGTTCGCGATCGTGCTCGCGATCGGCATCGTGGTCGACGACGCCATCGTCGTGGTCGAGGGCGCGGCCCACAACATCGAGCAGGGCATGAACGGCCACGACGCCGCTATCAAGGCGATGGACCAGCTGTTCGCGCCGATCGTCGGCATCACCCTGGTGCTGATCTCGGTGTTCCTGCCGGCCTCGTTCCTCGCGGGGCTGACGGGACGCATCTATTCGCAATTCGCGCTGGTGATCGCCGCGACCGCGCTGCTCTCCGCCATCAACGCGGCGACCTTGAAGCCGACGCAATGCGCCCTCTGGCTGCGGCCGTCGGTGCCGCCCGAGCAGCGCAATTTCTTCTATCGCGGCTTCAACGCGGTCTACAACCGGGTCGAGCGCGGCTACACGCGGCTGATCACCTTCCTCGTGAAGCACGCCACCATCTCCGTCGCGGTCGCGCTGCTGGTCATCGGAGCCAGCGGCTACGGCCTGTCGCGGGTGCCGACCGGGTTCCTGCCGATCGAGGACCAAGGCTATCTGATCGCCGCCGTGCAGCTGCCCGACGGCGCCGCGCTGGAGCGGACACAGAACGTGCTCGACAGGGCCAGCGAGATCATCAAGGACACGCCGGGCGTCCAGCAGGTCATCACCATCGCCGGCATCTCCGCGCTCGACAACAGCGCTAGCCTTGCCAATGCCGGCGTCGCCTACATCATCCTGAAGGACTGGGACGCCCGCAAGGGGCCGGGCGAGGATTTGCGTTCGCTGGTCTACGGGCTGAACGACAAGCTCGCGACCATCATGGAGGCGCGCACGATCGTGCTGCCGCCGCCGCCGATCCAGGGCATCGGCAACGCCGCGGGCTTCTCGATGCAGGTCGAACTGCGCGACGGCAACAGCGACTTCGCCAAGCTGCAGGCGATCACCAGCGCGATGGTCAGTAACGGCCAGAGCCAGAGCGCGCTGCAGCGCGTACAGTCCTCGTTCCGCTCGTCGGTGCCGCAATTCGACGTCGAGATCGACCGCGTCAAGACCCAGACGCTGCATGTGACAACGGACCAGGTGTTCGCGGCGTTGTCGACCTACCTCGGCTCGTCCTACGTCAACCAGTTCAACAAGTTCGGCCGCGTGTTCCAGGTCTACACCCAGGCCGATCCGGCATTCCGCGTCACCGAGCGCGACATCGCCAACATGATGGTGCGCAACTCGAACGGCGACATGATTCCGATCGGCACCGTCGCCAAGATCACGCCGGCGACCGGCCCGTCGCTGATCAGCCTCTACAATCTCTATCCGTCCTCGACCGTCATCGGCCTGCCGGCGCAGGGCTATTCGTCCGGCCAGTCACTGAAGCTGATGGAGGAGATCGCGGACAAGACGCTGCCGCCGGGCACCGGCTATGAATGGACCGCGATGTCCTATCAGGAGAAGGCGGTCTCGAACCAGATCTACTGGGTGTTCGGCCTCGCCATGCTGCTGGTCTATCTCGTGCTCGCCGGCCAGTACGAGAGCTGGTACGCGCCGATCTCGGTGATCCTCGCGGTGCCGCTGTCGCTGCTCGGGCCGATGCTGATCCTCAGCGCCCTCAAGATCGACAACAACCTCTATTGCCAGATCGGCCTGATCCTCCTGATCGCGCTGTCGGCGAAGAACGCCATCCTGATCGTCGAGGTCGGGCTCGAGCTGCACGGCCGCGACGGCAAGCCGATCCTGGAGTCCGCCATCGAGGCGGCGCGCGCCCGCTTCCGTCCCATCCTGATGACCTCCTTCGCCTTCATCCTCGGCGTGGTGCCGCTGGTGCTCGCCACCGGCGCCGGCGCCAGCGCGCGCAAGTCGATCGGCATCACCGTGTTTTCGGGGATGCTGGCCTCGACCTGCCTTGCAGTGCTGTTCGTGCCGGCCTTCTTCGTGGTGGTGCAGCGCTTCGAGAACTGGCGCGCGTCGAAGAAGGCGCCGAAGGCGAAGACGGTGGCGGAGGTGAAGCCCTAGGGCTTTTGCTGCGCGGAGGGCCCTCCAACATAAACCGCGAAAACAACCCCATGCACAGTAGGGATGGGGTTGAAAACGTTAGCAAAATTTCGGCCCTGCCGAAGCGATTTGCTTCGTCGGGCAAAACACCGGCAGAATGGCATCATCGGCGCCATGCGCAGGGTGCCTCCTGATCCCCGTCATTGGCGAGCGCAGCGAAGCAATCCAGAGTCCCTCCGCGGAAAGATTCTGGATTGCTTCGCT